>JBDTWP010000166.1:0-13436 GCA_040006615.1 Ferruginibacter sp. | reverse complement strand
GCCGTTATTTATCCTGCGGGTTTGAGAGATACTTTAGCGCATGAATTTGGCCATGCGGTTTGTGATTATACAGCCAATCTTGCATATCAGAGAGAATCAGGGGCATTAAATGAGGGCTTCAGTGATATATGGGGGGCCTGTGCAAAAAATTTCATAAAAGATACCATCCTGCCATTAACAAAAAAACAATGGATCATTGGGGATGAAATTGCTTACGGAACGGATATTGGTTTAAGGTCAATGGAAAACCCCCAGTTGAAGCAGCAACCCGATACCTATCTTGACCTCGCCAGGAAATGGCAGGATGTCGGTATTGAAGGCTGCCCGATACCGGAAGGAGGCCCGGGTTCAAATGATCAGTGTGGGGTACATACAAACAGCGGTGTTTTAAATCATTGGTTTTACCTGCTCACAAACGGAGGTACCGGAATAAATGGAAATTTTTTCAATTATACGGTTGATTCATTCGGTTTTGATAAAACACAAAGGATCGCCTTTTATACAGAGCAAATTCTAACACCCAATTCTGGCTTTGAATCAGCAAGGATCGCTTCTCAGAATGCAGTGCTAATACTCGCATCTCTTCCAAACACCTTAGGCATCACCGCTTCAGATACCACCAACGTCAATAAGGCATGGAAGGCGGTGGGGGTCATCAACGACAGCGTGTTTAGAATGTCCAACACGCCTGTGTTTGCATCCGAAGCCTTTAATACGGTGGCGGTGGGAAAATATGGAGCGATTTGGGCGGGTACATCCAACAATGGTTTGTACCGGTATGATGGCAGGGAATGGAAAAAAGCACCCGATCTTACCAACCATAATATATCCGATATTAAAGCAGATATAAATGGAAGGATATGGATTGCCCAGTATGGCAGGACAGGTTCTCAGGCGCTTGGTGGTGGACTGGGATGCTATAATGATTCTGCATTTGCATCTTACCGGTACTATACCACTGATAGTGGATTACCCACACGGAACATTCGTTCCCTGTACATCAATAACCTTTTATTGTTCGATACATTTAAAAGGGTATGGGTAGCTGCATTCGCAGATATCACAACCGGTAATTCAAGGCCGGGATTCGTGGTAAGGGGTAGGTCCAATAAGACATTTTTTGATTTTAACTATAAACCTTTCGAAAAGATTGAATCAGGCGTAAACCCCAACTTTGGATATTGCCAGACTATTGGGGGAAGTGATGCTGAAGTTTGGGTATTTGCATCCAATAATGGACCTGGCAGCATTAACCAGATACTGCGTTACAAGACTACAGATTCGTCTTTTATAGGTTTTGTCGACAACACTAATTCTTCCCTTCCTGCAGGGTTTAATGCGAAAGCCATTTATTACGATTCTGTAGGTAAGCGATGGTGGGTGGGCATGACATCTGGTGGGGTGTATGTTTACAATACGGTGTCACCCGGTTGGACGCAGATCAACTTCCCTTCCGTTTTTCCCCCAGGCACGATTATCAACAACCATGCAATTACCGGCGATACGAAAGGCAATATTCACATAGGCACCAGTAATGGGTATGTCCGTTTTGGTTCCGTCAATTCCTCGACCCTGCTTGACCCTGCGGATCAAACCTTGTATAAAACGTTTACCAGGAGCGATGGGCTGCCCTCCAACAATGTAAAATCTATTGCGGTTGACTACAGGGCTTCCAGGCTTATTATTGCGACCGACAGCGGGATCTTGTTTAAATATAATCTATGCAAAGATTGTATTAATAAGGTACCAGTTTATACAATAGCTACAGGTAACTGGAATGATCCCTCCACCTGGCAGGATGGAAGGATACCCGGAGAATTTGATGTGATCGTTATCAGGCATCCGGTTACAATTACCCAAAATACAAACTGTAAATCGTTGGTAGTAAAAGCCACCGGCAGCGTCACTGTTAGTGCAGGTGTTATATTTAATGTGCAGGGAGTGACATATGAGCCAAATGCGAATAAAAAATAAATTGACCGGAAACAGGGTAGAATCAGGGTTAACATTGAGTAGAAGAGCGTCTTTCTTTTACCGGGGCAAACAATGGAAAGGTTTGGTTTTGAAAATAGCTGAACCTGGAAGTATAATCCGGTAGCTTCCAAAGCGGATGTTTCCAGGTAATCAGAAAACAGTATATTTGGAATCAACCTTTTAATTAGCCAGTACTTTGCAACAAAATTTACCCGGGACTGAGGTTCCCCTTTCATCTCAAAATGATTCTTCCCTCAATGAGGGAAAAATAATCCCTTCAATAAATAATTTTCCAAAACAACGCCTTTATTCCCTGGATGCACTCCGGGGCTTTGATATGTTCTGGATAATGGGGGCGGAAGAGATTTTTCACAGTCTTGCCAAAGCAACTTGCTCCCCGTTTTTAATCACCGTTGCCAATCAATTTACCCACCCGGATTGGAATGGATTTCATTTTTATGATCTCATATTTCCGCTTTTTCTTTTCATTGCAGGTGTAGCTACGCCTTATTCTGTTGGTCGTGAATTGCAAAATGGAAAGAGTAAAACACAGGTTGTATGGAGGGTCACCAGGAGAGCGATGATATTAGTACTTTTAGGAATTATTGCTAACAATGGATTACAACTGAAACCAATAGCTGAGATCCGGTTCGGAAGTGTTTTAGGCAGAATTGGGTTGGCTTATATGTTTGCTAATTTCATTTATATTTATTCAAAGCAACGTGTCCAGGTAATATGGTTCTGTTCACTGTTGATCGGCTATTGGTTGCTATTGAAATTTAATTCGGCACCGGGTTTCCCAATGGGAGATCTGTCTATGGAAGGCAATTTTGCTTCATATCTTGACCGTAACATTCTGCCCGGTAAGCTCTATTTGGGTATTCATGATCCGGAAGGGGTGATTTCAACTATTCCGGCAATAGGTACCGGGTTGCTTGGTATCCTGGCTGGCAGTTACATAAAAAATGTAAAAGTGAGCGGGCAGAAAAAAGCATTGTGGCTGGCGATCATTGGTATTGTATTCATTGGTCTTGCCTGGTTATGGGATCTTGATTTTCCAGTTAATAAAAATCTTTGGAGCAGTTCTTTCGTATTGAATGTGGGAGGGATCAGCTTACTTTTGCTGGCGCTGTTTTATTATATAATAGATGTCCTGGGGTATATAAGGTGGTCTTTCTTTTTCAGGATCATTGGCATGAACTCCATTTTAATTTATATGTCAGGCAGGTTTATTAACTGGCAATATACAACCAATAGTTTTTTTCAATGGCTGGGGCAATTGGCAGGCAATCCCTATGGCGCAGTTGTGCTGGCAATTTGTTTTGTTATGGTAAAATGGGCCTTCCTGTATTTTATGTATCAGAAGAAAGTTTTTTTAAGAGTATAAAAATACCTGGACCGATAGTAATACCAATGTCAACTATGATATTACCTGGAATATTATTTGCATTGGGAATTAACCGTTAATTCTTATGGCCTTATTATCGTTCCATCATTCTTGCGCACCTGCCACTTTGATTTGGTAGTTATCGGGTATCTGGCGGCCTCCTTTTCATTAATATCTACTCCAATACCAGGAACTTCATTAACTGACATATATCCATTTTTCATAGTGGGGCAACCAGTAAATACGCTTTCCATTTTATCAGAAAAATGAACCGCCTCCTGTATTCCAAAATTCCACACGGCCAGGTCAATATGAGCATGAGCAGCGTGGCCAACAGGTGAAACATCTCCGGGACCGTGAAATGCAGTCCTGATATTAAACCATTCACCAAGGCGGGCAATTTTCATCGCAGGTGTTATACCTCCAACCTGGGATACGTGGACACGGATAAAGTCAAACCATTGGTTAACCATCGGTATTTTAAACTCATTGATGTTATTAAACAATTCGCCCATGGCAATTGGAACACTTGTACTCATTCTAAGCTGCTTAAACCACTCCATGTTTTCCGGGGAAAAAGGATCTTCAATAAAATACGGATGATAATCTTCTACCGCCCTGATCATATTGATTACATCCATCGGCTGCACACGCTCATGTACGTCATGCAATAATTCAACCTCATCCCCGCAAACTTTACGTACCATGTCAAACATCTTTGGCACAGACTTCAGGTAAGCATGCTCATTCATATAATCATCATTTTCATACCCAAATCCTGCTGCTTTAAAGTCGGGATCTTTAGCCAAAGCGCCCGTTCCCCCATATCCGCCCTGCTGTATCCGTACATGACGAAATCCCTGTGCCATGTATTTTTGTACACTTTCAGCAACTGCCTCTGGCGTATTTCCACTGGCATGCTCATAACATTCTACCGCAAACCTGCTCTTGCCCCCCAATAACTGGTAAACGGGCATATTAGCCCGCTTGCCCTTAATATCCCATAATGCTTCGTCGAGCCCGCTTAATGCGTTATTCAAAACAGGTCCATTGCGCCAGTATGAACTTACATAACAAGACTGCCACATATCTTCGATATTGTCAACATCTTTGCCTACGCAAAATTCATGGAGATAACTGTTTATGGCTGCAACTACTGCTACCGCCCTTTGCGTAAATGTGGCACAACCCAAACCATATAAACCCGGTTCGGTAGTTTCAACCTTTACAACTACCAGGTTGCTGCCTTCCGGTGCGGTTGCAATTGCTTTAACATTTCTGATCCTGACAGGGGGCATACCGACTTTGTAATCTGTGGAAACTTTCGGCCTCTGGGCATTGACCTGGGGGGCTCCAAGCAGTTCGAAAAGACCAGCTGTAGAACCCAATGCAAGGATTTTCATCGTCTCTCTCCGGCTAAATGAAAATCCAGTTTCAGATTTTTTCATATGTTGTTTTTTTAAAGATTTATTTTCAACATGTAAATTCACCAGGCATTATGTCAAAGATATTGTGCCGCTACTCTTAAAGAGGATCAAAATAGCTGGTGTCGCATTTGAAAGACAAAGGAACCGAATTAGTGCAGATAAATAGTGAAAAGTAAGCACCTTTTTTGTTGTTCCGGCCTTGGCTCGATTCAATCATTTCATGCTGGTACTTATTTATGGCAAAGATCTTTTTTTATAACATGGGTCCGTAAAGTACCATTCTTGGAAAAAAAAAACTGATATTTGACGCAGAGAAATTTACCGGTACACCAAAATCATACTTAATAAAACCAAATCAATCAACATGAAAAATACCAACACGATCAAGGTCAATTTCAAGGGGGGAATTATTCCTCCGGAAAAGCTTTATAATATTCTCCTTGCCGCTGGCAAATCCGGCCTGCTCTTTGTAAAGTTTGGTTTGCGCCAGCAACTTTTACTGGATGTGGAAATAGAAGACCTGGGTACCTTAACCGCAGAACTTGAAATGCTGGAAATCAGCTATGAGATAAACAAAGAAGAGTTTCCAAACATTGTAAGCTCTTATCCCGCTGAAGGTGTATTTATCAACAAAACCTGGCTGACAGAACCAGTCTATAAAAAGATTTTTGAATCGTTTGGGTACACGCCCCAACTCAAGATAAACATCAGTGAGGCCAACCAGAGTTTTACACCCTTATTTACAGGTAATGTCAATTGGGTGGCTTCACCCGCTGAGCCACATTTCTGGCATTTGTTTATTCGTTTTCCAAAAACAAATATTGTGTATGATTGGAAAGATGTCGTTCATACCAATGACATAGCCGCTATGTCTCTGCGCATTGAAGAAACTATCTTGCAGGATCCGGGAAAATTCTATGATAATAATGGAGCCAGCGGAGATGAACTCTATGAAAAAGTTAAGACGGATATATTCAATACCAAACCTGCCGATGCGCCGCTCTCATTGCCTCCTTTCCAGCTTCCTTATTATGAAGGATTGAATCGCTACAATGATAAATTCTGGTTGGGGATTTACAGAAGGGATGAATTATATAGTATAGAATTTTTAAAGGAAGTATGCCAGCTTTGCCTTCAAACCGAAATAGGGCAATTGTGCGCCACACCCTGGAAAACCATTATCATAAAAGGGATCACGGAAAAAAGCAGGGAAGATTGGAATTACCTGCTGGATAAATACTCGATCAACGTCCGGCATGCGGCTAATGAACTGAACTTCCAGGTGGAAGATAACAGCCAGGAGGCTTTAAAACTGAAACAACACCTCGTTAAGTACCTAAATGATGATGATACAAGATCATTTGGTGTTTGCATCGGTATAAAGACCCGAAGAAAAAGTGAGATCTTCAGCAGCATACTGGTGCGTCGTAAACCCCTGGTAAAGATTGGGAAATTGGGCTTTATTCACACCTATGATATCCTTTGCGCAAAGGATTTTAATCCGAATGAACGCACCGATTTTGCATTTAGTACAAACAATCCGAAATTTGTATTGGCAGAGCAATTACGACGCGCCGTTATTTCTTTTTATAGACGTCATGACAAGAACGGGGAAGAACAAAACGGTTCATCAGGGAATGAGTAATTTCCCCTGCCGGATCTTCCGGTACTTTAATGCAAACCGGCATCTTGCTTATCAAAAATAATTAGAAGAATTTATTTTGATTCCTAATGAAAATGCGTCAGGCTAAACAGAGGTTCACAAATTTCCTTTTTCTTTTAAAATATTATTAAACTTAATTAAAACAATTATATGAAGAACCTAATAGATAAAGTAGCATATATAACAGGTGGAAGCAAGGGCATAGGATATGGTATAGCAAAAACTTTGCTGGATAATGGTATGAGGGTGGTTATTACCAGCAGGACAATGAATGCAGCAAAACAGGCTGCTGAATTATTAAGTAAAGATCCTTCAAAAGTGTTGGCATTGGAATCAGATGTGAGCTCCCTTGCGTCTGAAACGAAAGCTGTCAAAGATGTCATTGATCATTTTGGTCAAATGGATGTATTGATTGCTAATGCAGGCGTGGGTCATTTTGCACCTATTGAAAGCTTAACCGCGGAAGTCTGGAAAAATACCATTGACACCAATCTTACCGGAGTTTTTAACAGTGTGAAAGCAAGTCTTGAATCTTTGAAGAAGTCGAAGGGTTACATCATTACAATCGCCAGTCTGGCAGGCACCAACTTCTTTGAAAATGGTGCTGCTTATAATGCAAGTAAATTTGGCCTGGTAGGATTTACCCAGGCAATCATGCTTGACCTGCGGAAGGTAGGTATCAAGGTCACCACGATTATGCCTGGGTCGGTAGCCACCTATTTTAATGACCATATTCCGGATGTGGCAGATGCCTGGAAGATACAACCGGAAGATATCGGGCAGATGGTAGCTGACCTGTTAAATATGAATCCACGAACATTGCCAAGCAAGATAGAAGTAAGGCCGTCTGTGCCAGCCAAATAATATTGTATTATAGAATTTAAAAAGAGGCTTTACATTTTGGAAAGTCTAAAAATAGAAATCTTTTCAAAAATATTAGATTGATCCCCTCCAAATTTATATTCACTTCATGCCATAACAACCATTCAAATTTGCACTGAAAACAAGTATCCAATATTGATTCATCATACAGAAGAAACCGGCTCATCTTAAACCCCCGATACCAAACTGGTCACCGGCCTTCACTGCCTTATTACCTGTAAAGTCGATCTCCAGCATTTTTTCACTTGCCGCATTATTGTGAAACTCGTCCCGGAGGGTAGTAATGATCTTGCGGGTTTTCCTGTCAATCACCTCTCCACTTGAGGGATATACATATTTTCCATCGATACTAAAGGTTATCCAGCCGGGCATATCCTGCAGCGGAATAGTAGTAAGTTGGTGGTAGGGCACCACGGCACTGAAAACATGGATACGCATATTATGCCCATCTGCTAACCATAATTCTTTTTCATCGGGTGTGAGCCCAATGCCATGGCTTGGGTTGCCATGCCTTCTTACAGGGCCCATATTCCATCCTTCCACTGCGATATGTGCCAGGTTCTTCCCTGTCTTCAGATCTCCCACTTCAAAGCCGAGCAGGCTGTCTACCGTGGCATAAACCAGGGTCTCCTTGCCATTAATGGTAAAGGGACGAATGAAATTGGCAAATGGGCCGATCTTACTTGCGAGCTCGTGTCTTTTTGCATCTGCCACATACAGCCATGGAGACGCAATGTCGTCTAAATAAACATGGCTTCCGGAAGGTCCGTAGATGGTATTATGTGCCCTCTTGAAAACATCGATCCTTTTAATGATATCACCCGTAACACAATCAACCACGTTCCAAAAACCCTTTTCAAAGGAAGGTAAATACATGGTCTTACCGTCGGGTGAAATTGACATGCGGTCACATCCGCCTTCAAAGGATTTCTCCCAAACCAGTTTATCAGTAGTCAGGTCTATTCGTTGCAGCGATTCAATGGTACTGACATAAATACTATTGAGCGGAATACTTACGGCAATCCCTTTCACGTTGGAAGGCGTTTTATCAGGATGAAAACCACTGGTAAGGATCCGTTTAACGAAGCGATGCTGCCTATCCATATCAAAAACCAGGATTCCATGGCCGCCATATCCTAGGTAATCCCTGATACCAGGTACTGCTACGTATAAATAATGTTTTACAGTACCAGGGTGAATACCGGCCCTGCCAGTATTTTGCAATAAGTTCACACGGGCCGATGTGAAAATGATAAGTAGCGTGGAGAGCAGCAAAATGAAAACAGGCATTCTTGCTTTCATAAACCAATAATTTTTTTAAAGTATGAAATGATAAAAGCTTCCGTGAAAAATATTGCTGCAGCAAAGCGGATAGACGAGTTGCACCGGCCGGTAGTTCACACCGGTACAACAATTACAGTTTTTTATTTTCCTACAAGGATGTTGATTAATTCCTTTTCTTCTACTTGTTTCTTTATTATGCCAAAACCACCTTTATAGTCCCAGGTCGCCCAGCCTATATTATTTTCCTCTAAAACTGTTTTTACATCTTTGTACCATTGAAAACGTGCTGCATCGGGCACTGTTGCAAGACAACCCCATTCTCCACAGTATAGAGGAAGATTATATTTTTTGGCACTGGCAATGGGTTTAGTAAAATGTTGCCTGATGGTCTCTATAGTATAATAATTCTTATTTTCTAAAATTTTGTTTCTTAAACTGTCCGGTAAATCTTTTATATTTTCCAATGTTACAATATCGCCTGGATAATTTACAGGACCTTTGTAATCTTTGATGCCTGTCCAGGAGGCAGTATGATGCGTAAGTAAAAAAGGCTCGTACATATGAAAGCTCAGGATAATATTCGGGTCTTTTTCAGGAATACGCAACTGGTCAAAAGTGTCGGGATTTTGCCACATGTTTGATCCTATTACTATTTTCCTCCCTGGTTCCGCTCCACGGATGATCGTCACAGCCTTTTCAACCAGTTTGTTCCAGTCTTCAGGGTCATCAGCAACAGGTTCGTTCATCAGCTCATAAGCAACATCTTCAACAGGGTAATTTCTGAGGGCCCTTGACAGGTCCCGCCAGCATTGAAAAAAGCGCTCCTGCGCCTCCGGCTTGGTCCATAAGGGTTTTACTTTTTCATTAAAATGGTGCGACCTTAGAATATGCAGGTCTACTACTGCGTCAAGCTTATATTGTTTACACCAGTTAAGCGCCTGGTTTAATAAGGAAAATCCTTCGGGATCCTGTTGCCCGTTTGCATCCCAAAGCTGCTCCTCGTCAACCGGTATCCGTATATGGTCAAATCCGAGATCGGCAAGGTATTTTACATCCTTTGAAGTAAAGTAGTTCACCCGTTCGATACCCCTTACTTTACTCTGAGATAGCCAGTGACTGATATTTGTTCCTCTTTTAAAAACAAATTCGCCGGCCGGCGCGGGCACAGGTGCAGTAGTAGCGACAGACATTGCTAAATAATGGAAAAATAATAAAAGGAGCGTTGGCATATAATCGTTTTTTGATTGTACTAATTAATTTTAAAGTTACAGAATTATCCCAATTGTCCGTAACTGTCTTCATTCAATACCAGGAACAACCTTCAATTAGATTATGACCGGCTTACTAATGTTAAAAACTTCGGACGCTGATGAGATTTAATTCGGCTTTGCATTAAATCTTTATCAAAATTTCTCACTCAACCCACTGATATGAATTAGATTTATATTAAATATCCATTGGTCACATATATTTATTGAACATTTAAATAGTTAAAATGATTTTTTTTGATTTAAAAAATAAATGGAAGATTAATAAAAGCAAATTGGATATCCCAAAAAAGAAAAAACTGCAGCTGCCAACTGTGATTTTCCTGGCTATGTTGGTAATTTCTCCTTTCTTCCTGGCAAACAGCCAGTCAACTTCGGGAAAAGGCATAATTTTCTCCAGGAACAACCTTTCTGCATGGTGCATCGTTCCATATGATGTAAAAAAAAGAGGGCCTGAAGAACGTGCCCGGATGCTTGCCCGATTGGGGATTACAAAATTCGCCTACGACTGGCGTGAAGAGCATGTACCCGGTTTTGACCAGGAAATGGATGCATTAAAAAAACATCATATTGTACTACAGGCATTTTGGATGCCCTATGGTCCGGATATTTTAAATAACAAACACTACTTGAAAATATTGGCTCTTTTGAAGCGCCATAATATAAAAACACAATTATGGTGGTCTTATGGATCAACCGAGGACGGTTTAAAAAATATGACACAGCAGGAGAAAGTAATTGCTGTAAGCAATACAGTAAAAGTTTTAGCGGAGGATGCAGCAAAAATCGGCTGTACGGTTGGGCTTTATAATCACAATGGCTGGTTTGGAGAGCCAGAAAACCAGTTAGCGATCATTGACTATGTAAAAATGCCAAACGTTGGTATCGTATATAATTTCAATCATGCGGAAGCACAGGTAGATCGTTTTCCCGTATTCTTTCCAAAAATATTACCACACCTGATTGCCCTGAATATTGCCGGCCTTAAAAATGGAAATCCTGGTAAAGTTGTTCCGGTTGCCCATGGAGATAGTGAAGAGGAAATGATTCGTATCGTTGGAGAAAGCGGGTATCGTGGTATAATAGGTATCATTAATGAAGATACAGACCCGGATGCCGAAGCGGGACTTAAATTGAATATCGAAGGATTGAAAATCATATTAAAGTCACTCGGCTACTCTGCCGTACTGCAAACCTATTATTGAAAAAATTGCCCCGGTGAAAAGTATTAATGCGCAATTACCCTGATTATGTTCAGTTAAATAGCAAAAAATTATATGACCTATTGTTTAGGAATTAAAGTAAAAGAAGGATTAGTGGGAATATCCGATACCCGTATTTCTGCAGGTACAAGTACAACCATTAAGAAAAAAGTTTTAGTTATTCAGAATGATAATAATAGTTTTTTTATAATGACCAGTGGGTTACGTTCTGTCAGGGATAAAGCCGTTCACTATTTTAAAGAATTAACCGATAGTGGCATTGTGTATGACAAATTATATAAAGCGGTGAATGAATTTGGGGTGCAAATAAAAAGAGTATCAAATGAAGATAGAGAAGCTCTCTTTAAATCAGGATACAAATTCAATCTGAATGCCATAGTAGGCGGACAATTAAGAGGTGATGAAGACCACAAATTATTTTTATTATACTCTGAAGGGAATTGGGTGGAACTTGACCAGGGAAGCCCATGGGCAATAATAGGAAATGCAGGCCAGGGAAAAGGTATTTTAAATCGTATTGTTAATGAAAACACAACAATGAGACAGGCTTTAAAAGCAGGGTATCTTTCGTTTGACTCAACAAGAATTAGTTCAAATGATGTTGAATTTCCTATTGATGTTGTATTATACAAAAAGAACAGTTTTTCCATGACTGAAAACAGGTATGAATTCAATGAACTTGAAAATATTTCTACCCTTTGGAATCAAAAATTAAAAAAATCTTTAGATGAGATACCTGAAGAGTGGATGGAAAAAGCGTTTAAAAAATTATAAGGTCTATTTATAAATTAAAAATCAGATTACTACGATGAAATTCGAAGTTTGGAGCGAATTACAATACGAAGTGAGCATACCTACTACTTTTATTTTTAACATTCAGGTATCCCCAACCTCAAGCCAGGCTATTATAGAAGAAAAACTTATTACCGATCCATTTTTTCAAATGGAGGAATTTACCTCTTCTACCGGAGAGGCCAGATTTGTCAGGCTGCAAGTGCCTGATAAAATCAGCTTTAAAATAAGTTATAATGCTATTGTAGATTTACATTATAATGTTATTGATCAACAAAAACTTTTAAAAACAGTACCGGTTAATAGACTGGATGCAGATGTAATTCCTTATCTTTTCCCCAGCCGTTATTGCCAATCGGATAAACTGCAGAAATTAGCCACCAAAGAATTTGGCAATATTGAAAATGCCTATGCTAAAGTTTCTGCCATTAACGAATGGATATATAACAATGTTGAATATACCGGGGGTGTTACCAATTCCAGTACATCTGCGCATGATACATTAACCGAAAGAGTCGGCGTATGCAGAGATTTTGCACATCTGGGTATTACTTTATGCAGGGCCTTATCAATACCTGCCCGATATTTCACCGGCTATGCTTATAATTTAAATCCTCCTGATTTTCATGCTTGCTTTGAGGCATATATCGGAGGTGAATGGATTTTTTTTGACCCCACAAAACTTGTTCCCGCTAATGGCCTTATAAAAATTGCAAGTGGAAGGGATGCTGCCGATGCAGCAGTTGCAAGTATTTTTGGCAATACCAGGTGTATTTCAATAAATGTAAAATGTGATTCATTAGATCCTGATTTTAAACCATATTATATTCATAGTACTGAAAATCAGAAAGGAGTATCATACCAGTAATGCTATACTTTACGCACACAGCTTTCAATTTAACTTTATACCTTACAACGTAGCCGTTTCTTTAACGAACAACCGGAGTCTTCAGCATGAAAGATGCTTTAAAGTAGTAAAAAGACCTACCTGATAAATTAATTCAGTTCTCAGTGTGCAAGATCAGTCGTTGGCGATAACACCTAACGACGGCTCACGGGGTAGTTGCAGTAAGACAATGGAAATAGTGAAAGACCAACAAAGGCAAAGGCAACTTCGGGAAAAGGTTTAATTTTCTCCAGGAACAACCTTTCTGCATGGTGCATCGCGGATTTTAATCCGTTGAGAACCGCGTTGCTACAAAATGAACCGGGGCTACGCCTCTTGCACAGATCATTCATATTCTATGTGCCGAACTTACGGTTCTCAACGGATTAAAAATGCGTTGCTACAAAATGGACCGAGGCTACGCCTCTTGCACTGATCATCCATAATGATTCCTGTATTTAAGAGCCATCGGCTCGAAACATTTTGTAGCAACGGGTTTTAACCCGTTGTATGATATCCCCCCAGAAAGAGTGCCGTAGGCACGGCAAATATCTACACCAGGTCTTGAAATATTTGGTAACGGATTAAAGTTTGCTGCTACAAAATGGACCGGGGCCACGCCTCTTGCACAGATCATTCATATTCTATGT
>JBDTWP010000165.1:0-13455 GCA_040006615.1 Ferruginibacter sp. | reverse complement strand
GACCGTTTTTAAAGTGACCGTTTTACCTCCTGCATTGGGCCCGCTGATCACCAATATCCTGTTATTTTCATTTAGGGTAATGTTGACCGGTACGGTGGGCTTATTATTATTCTTATTGTAGATCAGCAATAACGGATGATATGCCTGTATCAGATGCAGGTGCGCCTTATCGCGTACCTGTGGATAATTGCCACCCAGGAGTATCGCCCATTTTGCTTTTGCACAGATAAAGTCAAACTCCCCTGCAATATCCTGATAGGATTTTAACAGTGGTGCATATGCGCTGATTGTCACCGTTAACTGCCGGAGGATCTTATATATTTCTTTGCGCTCTTCATTCTCCAAAGAAAAAATATCGTTATTGAGCCCGGTAGTTTCCTCCGGCTCAATAAAACTAGTTCTGCGGCTATCGCTTTCCCCATGCAGGATACCTTTGATCATGCGTTTTTGCTCCGCAAATACTGCCAATACCCTTCTGCCATTAATGAAACTTTCTTCAATATCCGCAAGGTAACCGAGCTTGTTTAGCTTCGTTACCATCCTGTCGAAAATGCGGCGAAGTTCATTTCTTTTCCTGTAGAGGTTCATGCGTATTCGGGTCAGTGCTTCACTTGCACTGTCTTTTACATTACCTGATTCATCCAGTATTTCATCAATCAGTATTATAATTTTTTTTTCAAACCAGGTGTCTTCAATTACCCTTTTAAGCGCCGGATAAGCAATTCTTCTTTCATTGTCAAACCACCTGAATATGCTGCCAGTATTTTCTGCCAGTTTACGGATATGTAAAAACTGCTCTCCGGAAAGCATGGCCCCGGGAATGGCCAGTAACTTTAATTCGCCGACTAGATTTAGTATAAAATCATTATGAAAGTACTGCCCCGTTTGTAACAGCAATTTATACTCATAACTTTGCTTCAATTCAAGGTCTATAAACTCCTTTTTTGTGTGTATACGTAAATTGGATGCTCTTTCTTTGGCATAGGCGGTTTTACAATATTCTCCCAATAAGGTTTTTACCTTTTCGTATTCTAACTGCATTAATGCTGATTCCGGAAAAAATTTCATGCTTCAATAACCCTTAAAAATATTTTTGAATTGTCGGCGGCAAAGGTACTAAAATCATTGTTGTCCCCACCAAACCGGGGCCTACTGTTATCAGACGGCTCTGTGGAACTTTTGTTTTCAGGATATTACCTTTTTTCTTCTTTAAATTCATATTTGCAGGGCAAAGGGTTGCGATGGTTTAGGGTTTAGGGCCAGGGTTACCAACCTTTGAAAGGTTGGCAACCCTATTCACGAGGCAACTGCAATTCTTACCAGCGGTTACCGCCACCTTACTAATTGCCTTTATTATTTCATTATAACAGGCTAAATAAACGACCCCTTTAACCATTTTTAATTTTTAATTCTTAATTTTTAATTCAATATTGGTAATTGTTAAACCTTAGTTAGGAAAAATTGTTTCTCAAACTAAGCTAATTAATTTTGCGTAGTTTATTTAAATTTATGAAAATGGAATTATTTCTTTTATCAATTATTACTTTAATGAGCACATTTGGCCCTGCTCAGAAAAACAACAGTACCAAATCAGAAAATATGACTGATAACATAAATAAGGTAAAAATGGACACAGCCACCTTTGGAACCGGTTGCTTTTGGTGCACAGAAGCTATTTTTCAACAAGTGGAGGGGGTTTCAAAGGTAACCAGCGGTTATAGCGGCGGAAAGGCAGAAAATCCATCCTATAAACAGGTATGTAGCGGCACTACCGGCCATGCCGAATGTTTAAATATTGTATACGATCCTTCAAAGATCACCTTTGATGAGCTCCTGGAGATTTTTTGGCAGGTGCATGATCCTACCACGTTGAACAAGCAGGGAAACGATGTTGGCACTCAATACCGTAGCGTGGTTTTTTATCACGATGCAGGGCAGAAAGCTGCAGTGGAAAAATATAAGGCAGCATTAGATAAAAGTGGCGCCTGGGATAACCCTGTTGTTACTACACTGGAACCATTCGTGAAATTCTACCCGGCGGAGGACTATCACCAAAATTATTATAACGACAACACGGGTCAGGGATATTGCCAGTTCGTGATCAGGCCAAAAGTTGAGAAGTTTCAGAAAGTGTTTAAAAGCAAGCTAAAAAAGCATTGATCAGAAACGTTTGTCAAAATCAAAATCTTCAATGCCCGCTAATTTTATTTTTTTGAAATCAGGGTGATTGGGATTAATTAAATAATTATTTTCTTTTTTAATTATGGCGGAAGGCACTTTAAGTATGGCGCTCCTATGCTCATTTAACCATTTTCTACCTAAGGATTGGCAATAACTATAGTTTTCAATAGTATGCCAATCTTTTTTTAAAGAAAGTGCATCGATCAATTCCATAGTCAGGATATCGGGAATCTCAATCACCATTACTTTAAATAAATCGTTCATTCCTTCACCGCTTCTGTGCACCAGGTTTTCCAGGCAGGCCAGCGACCGGCTTTCAGTAGTATAAATAACAAAATGGCCCCTTGCATTCCATCGGGCAGGATAGCCGGAAGCGGTTAAAGATTTACTCCATCGATCAGTGGTAATTCTGAAAACAGTCATTAAAAGGATAATTATGACAGATCGCCATGGGCTATACGATTGAGTTCATCCATGATAAAATTGATACCGCCTACCGTAATAATATACGCACGGGGTATGCGGTTGCCCAAACCAAATGCCGGCTTACCAAGCCAGCGGTTAAAACCTTCTTTATTGCCAAACACCTGGTTGCCTTTATTAAAAAGCACAATGGTTTTCAAAATATATTCACTTTGTAAAGGGCTTAATTTCTTATTTTCCTTTTGATACCTTGATATGGTTTTGTAGGAAATATCCAACAGGTCTGCGGCAAAATCTTTATCATAGTCTGATACTGCTATCATATCATCAAAAGCTTTAGCATAAATGGCTTGAGGCTCTGAGAGTGTATTTGACTCTTCCCGGGTAATATAACCCGAGTATTGTTTATATACTTTTGTGGTATTATCTACATCTTTCATATTTCTCAATTTTTACAAATGTAGACATTTTTCCAAAATCTAAAGAATTTTGTCTGTATTTTTTTTCTTCACATTCCTCAGTTCCAGCAGGTTTAAACTATTTGGAAAAAAGTTGGAGATATTGGTATGTACGAGGTGAATGGCCATATCATACCATAAAGGAACCACGGGTGCATCTTCAATGATCATCCGGTCCATCTGCCGGTATAATTCATATCTTAAAGAATCATTTTTTTCCGCGATCGCGTGTTCATATAATTCATCATAGGTTTTATTTTTATAGCGGGTATAGTTGGGAGGCGCGGGATTTTTTCCGTAAAATACACCCAGGTAATTTTCTGCATCCGGGTAATCAGCTATCCAGCTACCCCTGAAAAACAGGGCCTGTGACCTGGAAGTCTGCTCCAGTAACAGGCTTTTCTGTATTGCTTCTACCTGGATATTTATTCCGGCAAGGTTTAATTCGTTTGCGATATAACTTGCCAGGTCTGCATATACCGGTATCGTTAATAATTTAATAGGCGGTAAATTTATTCCATCCGGAAAACCTGCTTCAGCAAGCAGTTGCTTTGTTTTTAGGGGATCGTAACGATATCCCCTCACCGCAACCGGATCAAAAGAAGGCAGCCCGGCCGGAACAAAGCCACTTTCCGCTGCCGTGCCGATTGAATTACGTAAATACAACATCATCTTCCTTCTGTCAAAACCATAGTTGATCGCCTGCCGGATCTTTTGTAACCGCAAAGGGGAGTTTTTAACCAACCGATTACCGGGATCCACTAAAATACCCAAATATTCAATGTTGAGATAATCATGTTTTTGCAATAATAACTTTCCCTCCCACTGTTTTTTCAGGCGACCTGTTTTGGTAAGTATCTCATCCTTGAATGATGGATCAATATCATTAATAAAATCCAGGCGGTTCTGTTGAAATTCAAGGAACTCGGTTGCCTTGCTGTCAAAAAATGACACTTTAATACCATCTAAATACGGTAATGGATAGCCGCTGGTATCTTTTTCAAAATAATGATCATTCTTTTTAAACAACAGGGTCTGGCCTTCTTCCCAGGTTAAGAATTGAAAGGGCCCGGTGCCAACAGGATGGCTGCGAAAATTTCCGCCATACTTTTCTACTGCCTCCCTGGGTACAATGGAACAATACTGCATGCTTAATATACCGAATATGGGTTGAAAAGGGCGAATCAATTTTAATTGAAAAGTGGAATCATCCAATGCAATAAAGCAATCAACCGGATCAATTCGGTTATTAAATATCCATGCACCCGGGCTGGCAGTATTTTTATCAATGATACGGTTAAAACTATAGGTTACGTCTCCGGCTGTGAGTAACCTTCCCTTTCCATTTTCGAATGCCGCGTCATCATGAAAATAAACGTCGGTACGTAAATGAAAAGTAACACTGAGATTGCCCGGCGATAATTCCCAGGTTTTTGCAAGCGATGCTTTCAGTTGCATGTTCTCATCCACTTCAACCAGGGTATTATATAACTGATGTATTGCCCACATGATTGATTGGTTTTTTGCAAATGCAGGGTCTAATGAAGCGATGCCGGTCTGTTCATTGTAATGAAATATTTTTTTACCGGGATACCGGTGGGTAGAACAGGAAAATAGCAAAACGGACAATATTATAATTGATAATGATTTTATTGACAATTGATAATTTTTTGAATTCATTTCTTTTTACTTTATAACACGAATTATGAGACTCGAAATACACGAATTAATGCCCGGGCTTTTTGGTAATTCGTGTATTTCCTGTATAAGATTCGTGTACCACACTTTGAGTCATTTTATACTTAACATTACAGTAGTTTGTTAATTCCGGCAAAATAACAGAACAATATCGATTAACTCATCATCAAATAGTAAATTTATACAATGAAACCAATAAAAGCCTTTCTTATACTTTTTGTTACCCTTTGTATGGCAGATACTATTATTGCCCAGGCTTTAAGGGGGAATGCAACACTTACACATGCTGATACTTTAAGAGGTAGTTATGGCCCGGAAAGAGACTGGTGGGATGTATTGAAGTATGATCTGCACGTGAAGTTTAATATTGAGGATAGTACGATTAGTGGCTATAATAATATCTGGTTTAAAGTTTTGAAAGACCATAATATGATGCAGATTGATTTGCAGGAACCACTCATAATGGACAGTGTGGAATTGGAAGTCGAAACCATTGCTAAAGTGGAAGCACACAATGCCTTGCCGGTTGGTGAAAAATTTATTTATAAAATACTGGAAAATAAAAAAGATGGTAATGCGTATTTTTTAAAATTGCCTGACCTGGCAAAATACCAGCCTGCTCCGTTACTGACCGTATATTACCATGGCAAACCACAAATAGCCAAAAACCCCCCATGGGATGGTGGCCTGATCTGGAAAAAAGATAAAAACAACAATCCCTGGGTAAGCATTGCCTGCCAGGGTAAGGGCGCAAGTGTATGGTACCCCTGCAAAGATCATCAAAGCGATGAACCGGATAGTGCGGAAATGCACATCACATGCCCCGATACATTAATAACAATCGGCAATGGACGCCTTCGCGGAAAGCAAATTAACGGCGATGGTACTGCTACCTGGGATTGGGCTGTTAAGGCTCCGATCAATAACTACGACATCATTCCTTATATAGGAAAATATGTTCATTTCGGCAAGGTATATAAAGGTGAAAAAGGAAACCTGGATATGGATTACTGGGTATTGGATTATAACCTTGATAAGGCAAAAAAACAATTTACGGAGGCCCCCCGAATGATGAAGGCATTTGAATACTGGTTTGGCCCCTACCCTTTTTATGAAGATGGTTATAAACTGGTACAATCACCGCACCTGGGAATGGAACATCAAAGTGCAACCGCATACGGCAATGGTTATCAAAACGGGTATTTAGGAAGGGATTTAAGCGGAAGCGGCTGGGGATTGAAATGGGATTTTATCATTGTACATGAAAGCGGGCACGAATGGTTTGCCAACAACATAACAACAAAGGATATTGCCGATATGTGGGTGCATGAAGGGTTTGCCAATTACGCTGAAACATTGTTTACCGAATATTATTACGGGAAAGAAGCAGCAACCGCCTATATAACCGGTGTCAGAAAAAAAATCTCCAACGATCGGGCGATTATAGGACCCTACAATGTAAACAAGGAGGGAAGTGGTGATATGTATCCCAAAGCCGCTAATATGATACATACCATCCGGCAAATCATCAATGATGATTCTTTATTCAGGAAAATATTAATCGGGCTCAACTCAACATTCTATCACCAGACAGTAACTTCCAAACAGGTGGAAGACTATATCACCCACCAATCAAAGATAAATTTCAGTAAAGTTTTTGACCAGTATCTAAGAACGGTACAAATACCAATATTAGAATACAGGGTGGATAAAACCCGACTTTCTTACCGGTATTCAAACTGTATAGATGGATTCAATATGCCATTGAAAATTAATTTTAATTCGCAACAGTGGATAAGCCCGACCCAGGAATGGCAAACATTTAATGGAAGTTCCGGGGGAATCAACAATTTCTCCGTTGACCTGAATTTTTATATCAAAACGAAAAAGGTAGATTAATTTAGCAACAAACAAGCATATGAGCCAAATAAGAAGGCAAAGTATAATTTCATCGGTGATGGTTTATTCGGGGTTTGCCTTAGGATTTTTTAATACCTTTTTATTTACAAAAGAGGGTGGCTTTACCAAAGAACAATACGGTCTTACCGGGATTTTTATAGCGGTGGCCAACCTGATGTTTTCGCTGGCAAATTTTGGTATGCCATCCTACATCTTTAAATTTTATCCCTACTACAATGACAATTTAGATAAGAGAAGAAATGATATTCTGACCTGGGCATTGCTGGTTTCATTGATAGGGTTTTGCTTTGTGGTGGTCGGTGGTCTTTATTTTAAAGACCTGATCATTTATAAATTCGGAAAAAATTCACCGGAGTTCGTAAAATATTACTATTGGATATTCCCGTTTGGCCTTGGATTAACCTTGTACAGCATTCTTGAAAGTTATGCATGGCAACTAAAAAGATCCGTCCTTACCAATTTTTTGCGGGAGGTTCAATTCCGTGCATTTACTACCATTTTAATCGTGCTCACATATATCGGCCTGTTGGGCAAATTCGATCTTTTCATCAAAATTTATTCGTTTACTTATATAGCCATTGCACTTATTTTGCTGGTATATCTTTTAACAAAGGGGTATATCCACCTTACTTTCAAAATAAGTATTGTTACAAAAAAGTATTTAAAAAAAATAATCACTCTTGTAAAATTTATTTATGGTGGCACATTGGTATATGCCATTGCAAATGTGTTTGATACAATACTCCTGGCATCTGTTTCAAGAAATGGCCTGGCGGCTGTAGCCGTGTATTCGCTTGCTCAAAATATGGCCAGCCTTATACAGGCACCCCAACGTGGCATCGTCTCCTCCTCCATTGCCGCGCTTTCCCAGGCATGGAAAGAAAAAGACCATTCAAGGATCATAAGGATTTACAGACAGTCGTCCATCAACCAGTTAATATTTGCCGTTGGCGTGTTTTCCCTGATATGGCTAAATTTTTCGGATGGTATATTTACATTTCATCTTCAAAGCGGATACCTGGACGCAAAATGGGTTTTCTTTTTTATAGGTATCATGCGTATCGTGGATATGGGTACTGGGGTAAACAGCCAGATCATTGCTACTTCTACTTTATGGAAATTTGAGTTTTTTACGGGGGTCATTCTTTTATTAATTACCCTGCCCTTAAATTATATCTTAACCAAATATTATTTTGATATTGTGGGCCCGGCGCTGGCTAACCTTTTTACGTTTACCCTATACAATGGGATCCGTTTTTGGTATTTGCAAAAGAGGTTCGGGATGCAACCCTTTACGAAAGAATCACTGTATACCATTATTTTAGGCCTGTTCGCTTTTTATTGCTGCTATTTTTTGTTTGACAGGTACCAGGGATTTGGCTGGCTGGTTGCCAGGAGTTCCTGCTTCATTATGATCTATGGATCAGGGGCTTTGGCATTAAAGTTATCCACTGATATTCTGCCCGTGTGGAAGACATTACTAAAAAAAACAGGCATAAAAAAGGGAGACACACACACCAACTAAAGGGAATTGCTGAACCGTTTTCCGTTTACTCATTTCTTTTAATGTGGGGTTCGGCAGATTGTTAAAGTGTATTATTATTCAGGCTTTGTATATTAAAGTTCTTTTTAAAAAGCTGCTCCATTGAATAACTCGTCATTAGAGGCCGGGGACCGCATTATCCTGCCTCCTGAAATAAATCTTCTGCTGTAATATTCATCCTCTAAACTGCTGATAGTAATTCCATCATGAACACTGCTATGAACAAAATAATTATTACCAAGGTACAAGCCAACATGACTTACGCCACCTCTGGTATTAAAGAAAACCAGGTCTCCTTCTATCAAATCTGCCGTAGCCAGTCTTTCACAAATATCAAATTGTTTCCTTGCCGTACGCGGAACTGTTAAGCCATATACTTCACACAGTAATTTTCCAGTAAAAGCGCTGCAATCGATACCACTACGATCCGTGCCACCAAGCCGGTAGTGGGTGGCCCACCAATCATTTATAAAATTATACAGGGGAAAATTTGTAATACTTTCCACCTCCTTGTCCATCATTGTACCATACTTGAATTGTAAGGAGGAACAAAGTTCAATAGTCTGGTTGAATCCGGATTTTACAGGCGGGGATATTCTGCCGGGCGAATGGTTTGATTTTACCTTTTCTTCTATTACGACCATTGAATTGGTCCCTGCCTTAGCAACTATTTCTATACCTTCAATAAATTTCAGGGAAATTTTGGGCGGTGCTTTACCTGCAAATCTTTCGATATTGGCACTGGTTTGAGCTTTCACAGATATTGTTGTTCCTGAAAAAATGCCACCGGCAACAGCAACAAAAAATAAGTGTTTCATACGTAAAATTTCTGGTTTACACGTAAGTACAACTTAATCTTGTGTTATTTGATCATCTGAAAAAATCCTTAACTACGCTATTTATCTTTTCCTTTCTATAAACCTTGTAATACAAACAATTAATAAATAAATTTCTTAAATGTGTCGCAAAGGTAATGTCCAAAACCCAACTTTGCAAGCTTTTGCCATCATAAATTGATACGCAAATAAATACTATTGTGGAAAAACGAATTAGACAGGCAGTTTATTGTGTACGATATTTGCGGGAAGGGATGCCGGATACTTCAAAGCAACCAGTGTCCAGTATCAATTATAAATTATCAATTTTCAATTAAAATGGACTTCTCTCACCTCCATGTACACACGCAGTTTTCCTTGTTGGACGGAGCGGCATCCATCAAAAACTTATATCAAAAAGCCATTAAGGAAAAAATGCCTGCGCTTGCAATCAGCGACCATGGAAATATGTTTGGCGCTTTTGAATTCGTAAAGGAAGCCTACAAGCACCGGAATGATGATAAGTCTTTAAAAGTGAAGCCCATAGTAGGCTGTGAGTTTTACATTACTTCCGACAGGACCCGAAAGACCTTCAGCAAGGATGAAAAGGATCCGCGCCACCACCAGATCTTACTTGCTAAAAATGAAACAGGGTATAAAAATCTTGTAAAACTAACCTCACTGGGATATATTGAAGGCATGTATTCCAAATATCCCCGGATCGACAAGCAACTCATTCATATTTATCATGAAGGCCTGATAGCAACTACCTGCTGCCTCGGGGCATTGGTTCCGCAAACCATTTTAAAAAATGGTGAAACTGAAGGTGAGAACGAATTTAAATGGTGGCTGAATATTTTTCAGGACGATTATTACATAGAATTGCAAAGGCATGGTATTCCCGACCAGGACAAGGTAAACATGGTACTACTGAAGTTTGCCAAAAAATACAATGTCAAAGTAATAGCAAGTAATGATTCACACTATGTGGATCAAAAGGATTCTAATGCACATGATATCTTATTATGCATCAATACGGGGGAAAAGCAATCGACTCCAAAAATGAATGAGTTTTCTGACGATGATGTACTGGTAAAAAATAAGCGCTTTGCATTTCCCAACGACCAGTTTTATTTAAAGACAGCCGCAGAAATGACAAAGGTATTTGAAGACATTCCGGAAGCGATCGATAATACCAATGATATCGTAGATAAGGTGGACCTGCTTGATCTGAAAAGAGATATTCTATTACCGCACTTTGTTGTGCCATCCAACTTTAAATCGCAGGATGAATATTTGGAACACCTTACCTGGTCAGGTGCCAGGGAACGTTATAAAATCCTGACCCCGGAAACAGAGGAGCGTATCAATTTTGAATTGGGCGTGATTCGTGAAATGGGATTTGCCGGCTACTTTCTTATCGTAAGTGATTTTATTATAGCAGGTAAAGAAATGGGGGTATTTGTAGGACCCGGCCGCGGCTCGGCTGCCGGAAGTGTAGTGGCGTATTGCATTGGCATAACGAATATTGATCCTATAAAATATAACCTGCTGTTTGAAAGGTTTCTAAATCCCGAACGTAAATCGATGCCGGATATTGACACGGATTTTGATGATGAGGGAAGGCAAAAAGTCATAGATTATGTGGTGCAGAAATATGGTAAGAACCAGGTTGCACAGATCATTACCTATGGAACAATGGCTGCGAAATCGAGTATTGCAGACGTGGCAAGGGTAATGGATCTTCCGCTGGCGGAAAGCCGGGCCTTGTCAAAACTGGTTCCTGAACGCCCGGGTATCAACCTGAAACGTTTGTTACACGCACCCTACTCTACCAGGGAAGCAAAGAATGGAGCTAAGTCACTGGAAGAAATTGAGCAGTTACCTTCGGATGATATTGAAAATGTAAAGAAGCTCAGGGAAATCTATAATGGAACCAACCTGCACAGTATCATCCTGCATGAAGCTGAAATTTTAGAAGGGTCTGTCCGCAATACCGGTATACACGCTTCTGCCATAATCATTGCTCCAAGAGATCTGACTGATCTTTTGCCGGTTGCTTCCTCTAAGGAATCTGAATTATGGCTTACGCAGATTGAAGGTGGTTCTATTGAAGAAGCGGGAGTTATTAAAATGGATTTCCTGGGGTTAAAAACCCTAAGCATATTAAAAACCGCTCTATTATTAATTAAACAAAATCATGACTTAATCATTGCCATTGATGATATTCCCCTGGAAGATGAGCTAACTTATAAACTTTACCAGCAGGGTGATACCAATGCCACATTCCAGTTTGAAAGCGTGGGTATGCAAAAATATTTACGGGAGTTAAAGCCCGATAAATTTGCAGATCTGATTGCTATGAATGCCCTTTATCGCCCGGGGCCAATTGCTTATATTCCCGAATACATTGACCGGAAACATGGTAAAAAGCAGGTTGTATTTGATTTGCCGGATATGGAAGAATACCTGAAAGAAACCTATGGTATCACCGTTTACCAGGAACAGGTAATGTTGTTATCACAAAAACTGGCTGGTTTTAGTAAGGGTGATGCCGATATTCTTCGTAAGGCAATGGGTAAAAAGCAAATAGCCATTCTTAATAAAATGAAAGTTCAGTTTATTGATGGAGCCACGGCAATAGGCCATCCGAAAGATAAACTGGAGAAAATATGGACAGATTGGGAGGCATTTGCGCAATACGCATTCAATAAATCGCATTCCACCTGCTATGCTTTTGTGGCTTACCAAACCGCTTATTTGAAAGCACATTACCCCAGCGAATATATGGCGGCTGTACTAAACCATGCCGGTAGTATTGATAAGATCACTTTCTATATGGAAGAGTGCAAAAGAATGGGATTAAAAGTTTTAGGGCCGGATATCAATGAATCTCAGAATGGTTTTGCAGTAAATAAAAAAGGCGAAATACGCTTCGGTTTTAGTGGTCTCAAAGGTGTGGGAGAAAATGCGATCGAATGTATCATTGAGGAAAGAACAAAGCATGGTCATTTTGCCTCTGTTTTCGATTTGGCAAAACGGGTGAACCAACGCACCGCCAATAAAAAATCATTGGAGAGCCTGATCTATTCGGGTGCATTTGACTGCTTTAAAGAAATTACCCGGGCGCAATATTTTTATTCAGCGCCCGGTGATGTACAGGGACTGGAAAAGATACTGAAATTTGGCAGTATTTATCAATTTCAAAATGCTACCGCAAGTAATACTTTATTTGGCGATCTGCAAATGCCGGATATCGTGCCTCCTAAATTATCGCAATGTGAGCCATGGCCGTTGGCGGAGCAACTGGATTATGAAAAAGAGGTAACAGGCATGTACATGAGTGGCCACCCGCTGGATAATTTCAAATTTGAAATGAGGCATTATAATATCACTCCCCTGGCTGACTACAATGAATTTAAGGCTGCGGTTAACACATTCCCCAATCCTGGTAAACAATTTCGCGTGGCGGGACTTGTTGTAGATACACAACACAGACTTACCAAAACAGGAAAAAACTTTGGGATACTTACGATTGAAGATTACAGCGGCAAAAGTGAATTTATGCTCTGGAGTGAGGATTATGTAAAGTATACCAATTACCTTGAAAAAGGATTGATCGTACTGGTGGAAGGAGCATTTAAACCAAGGTATAATAGTGATCAGTATGAGTTTAAACTTTCCAGGATCCATTTACTGGAAACCGTTAAACCCTCCTTAACTAAACAGGTGGTCATTGAAGTGCAGCCCCAGTTCATCAATACAAATTTCTTAAATTTTATTGAACAAAATATGAAGGATAACCCGGGAAAAACTACACTCAAGTTCAATATTGTGGATATACGAAATAATTATAAGGTTGGCATGTACAGTTTGGAAAATGGTTTTACAATGAATGATGATATGGAGGTATTTCTAAACGAAAATAAGGATGTTGATGTAAGCGTTGTAACCGTTTAGAGGAATGGGCAATTGGCAATATGCAATGGGCAATGGGCAACATTTCAAAGGAAGCGACTAGTAAATGTTAAAGTGAAGCTAAAAAAACAATCAATTGCAGCCAGGGCTGGATAAAAGGGAATGTAATTTCACGATTCACCATACACCAACTTCAGTGGGAATGTGGCAAAACAACATATTAACACTGACAATTAGATTGTGAATATGTCATTCCAACACATTTAAAAATTTGGATGTATTTTTGCGTCTCTTTATAAAAATCTTAAAAAAAATAATATTTATGGCACACGAATTCACGGATGCGAACTTTAAAACAGAAGTTTTAGACTCGGATAAATTATCAGTAATCGATTTTTGGGCAGAATGGTGTGGTCCCTGCCGGGCAATCGGACCAGTAATTGAAGAATTGTCGAAGGAATATGATGGTAAGGTAAACGTTGGAAAAGTAAATGTTGAC
>JBDTWP010000164.1:0-13481 GCA_040006615.1 Ferruginibacter sp. | reverse complement strand
AAAGCAAAATTGTGAAAATATGATTCGGCAAAAGATGAAAGGATGTAAATTTTTAAATAAAAGAAACTATGACAAGGCTCTTATTGAATTCCAGGCCGCACAGATTGCAGCAAGGGAATGCGGTATGGCTCCTAATAAACCTGCGGATGAGTTGAAAAAGTATTTGGGGGGCTAAAAGCAAATGATTGCTGGAAGCATGATGAGCATCAGCAATATCCATTCAAAAGTGGTATTATGCAAATAGCAGCAAATTGATTGCCTCTATGTTTTCTTTTGACGTGATGTACTTAAGGGAATGCATGTGGTTTTATCCGTGGGCAAATTAATTTTCTCCTTATAAAAATTAAAAGCAGTAGTGGAGTATAAACAATAATAATTTAATCAGCATAATTTATAGATTTGTGTAATCAAATTAAAACTTATGGGTAAGTTTTAGTGGGTGTTTCGGTGCGTCAACTTTTTGAAAGGATTTGTAAGTGATGAAAAACATTGCGGCATTTAGAATGTTCGAGTCCCCAGCCGATCACAACGAATTAATGACTTGTTAGCTCAGTTGGCAGCGCATCCCCATTTTTCATCGAAAGGGTCCTGGCTTCGAGTCCCAGCCAGATTGTATTTGCTAGTTCAAAACGAAGCAAATTAACTTGTTCTCCCAATATCAACTAGGTTAAGGCATCCTTTATTCAAAGCTATACCCCAACCCACTCAAAGCCATGGATGAAGTATAACCTCAACCAATTCCACCAAATGTGGATAAATAAAATGTGAGTAATACGAGACTCAAAAATACCATAGGCTCTACGGCCCAATACAGGCAATCATTCTGTAAAATAGTTCGAGTCCCAGCCATGGCACCAATTTTTCCACAAATAACCTAAAATACTATAATTGAAATGAATATGGCGTTTTTGTTTTTGGGTAATTTAATGAACATGGGGTTGAAACTTTTCAGGCGTATATTGGCCTGAGACCTGGCGGACGCCATATCACTGGATTCTTTTCTTACCAGGCGTTACATACCAGGTGGCGGTGTTGTTGAATATTCGTTTAATCAAAAAGCGGATTTAAGCTTTCCCCAAAAATACTCTGGCCGAGTCCCATATAAAAGTGCAAAATAAAATTACAAAATATCGAGTAAGTTTACTTTCATGAAAAACGAACAAAATTTTGTAAAGCCTAAGAAGGTAAGATTTCAGTTATATGTTCTGGCCATACTGGTTGCAACGTCCGTCTTTGTCCCCTTATGCAAAATAAAACATACTGAAAAAATAGTTGCAAAATCAGCGGAGCTTGACGGACTAAAAGTGCCGGCCGGCTTTTCTATTGAGCGTGTTGCAGCTCCCAACATGCTCACTTATCCAATGTTTGCATCCTTCGATGGCCAGGGCCGGCTTTTTGTATTCGAGTCCGACGGCAGTTCACCGTCCACCGAAGACATGCTTAAAAAACCTCCTTATCATGTTCGGCTCCTCGAAGATACTGATGGAGACGGAATATTCGATAAAAGCAAAATCTTTGCAGACTCCCTTTCTTTTCCAAAAGGAGGTGTTTTTTATAAAGGCAGCCTTTATGTAACTGCTTCGCCGGATCTGTTGCGCCTTACCGATACAGATGGAGATGGAGTAGCAGATCAACGTGAAGTTATCCTCACCGGATGGGTTCTGAGCCATAATGGTGCAGCATTAGGCGGCCCATTTTTCGGGCCAGACGGCTGGATGTATTTAACGGATGCCCGGCGTGGCTTTAATATTACAACAAAAGAAGGCGGGAACCAAAAAGGAAGCAGCGCTCGGATCTGGCGATGTCGGCCGGATGGTACAGGACTGGAATCTATGTGTGGTGGGGGATATGACAACGCGATCGAACTGGCGTTTATGCCTTCGGGTGAAACGATTGGCACTATGACCTATTTCATCGATCCGCAGGGAGGCATGAGGGATGCACTCATGCATTGGGTGGAAGGAGGGGTTTACCCAAAGCCTCTGGATGTCATTCAATTGGATCACTATAAATTAACAGGCGACTTAATGCCAGTGCTGACCAAAATGGCGCGGGTCGCTCCATCAGGTTTAATGCGTTACCGCGGATCAGCTTTTGGAAAGGAATATAATGGCAATCTCTTCAGCGCTGAATTTAATACAGGGCGTATCATGCGTCACCAGATCATCCCTGAAGGCGCTACCTACCGTACAGTTGATGAACCATTTATTACATCCACAGTTTCGGATATACATCTAACCGATGTATTAGAAGATGTTGACGGAAGCATGCTGGTACTGAATACAGGTGGATGGTTCATTGCCGGATGTCCGCTTTCAGTTGTTGCTAAATTAGATGTGGAGGGCGGAATCTATCGCATAAAGAAGAATGGTTCAAACCGGATCGAAGATGCCTGGGGGCATAAGGTCGACCTTCAATCTCTCTCCGCGGAAAATGTTGCAGAACATATTAAAGATCCACGTCCCGCAGTGCGTGACAATGTGATTGAACGGCTTGTCGAAATAGGAGAGCCTGCTGTTGTGCCAATCAGGAATTCATTACTCGGATCTGAAAACGAGGAGATCCACGCCGCGGGTGTCTTTGCCCTTTACCGGATCAATACGCCGAATGCTTTGAAGGATGTGCGTACAGCTCTTGATGATACCAGCGTGGTTGTCAGAACTGCTGCTGCCCGTGTGTTGGGATTAGCAAAAAACAAAGAAGCGGTTGACAAGCTGATGGAAATAGTGCAGAAAGACAAACCTCCTGTTCGACGCCAGGCAGCTACGGCAT
This sequence comes from Ferruginibacter sp., assembly GCA_040006615.1. Taxonomy (GTDB): domain Bacteria; phylum Bacteroidota; class Bacteroidia; order Chitinophagales; family Chitinophagaceae; genus Ferruginibacter. Next base: position 10,709 of record JBDTWP010000164.1, on the reverse strand, counting down.
TGGGACAGATTGGAGACAACTGTGTAGTAGGTGCGTTGTTGAATGCTGCGGTAGACAGCAGCGACCGTTTTGTAGAGCATGCTATTATTTATGCTCTCATCACGCTCAAAAATCCTGCTCCACTGATTGGTGCCCTTACTCATTCTTCTTCCAATGTAAGAAAGGTTGCAGTTATTGCCCTTGACCAGATGGATGGGTTGTCTTTACGCAAGGAAAATCTTGTTCCTTTTCTGGCGAGCGAAGAACCTCAATTACGGAATACCGGAATATGGGTTGCTTCACATCATGCGGAATGGGCAGATATAGTGATCCATTTTCTTCAAAATAGATTAAGGGCAACGGATCTGTCTGTAACTGATGCGGAACCAGTACGTGACCTGATGATTAAGTTCAGTGAAAATAAACAATTGCAGAATTTTATCGGAGCGCAGCTTGGTAACGCAGCAACTTCTGCGGCAAGAAAGACTTTGCTGATAGACGTTATTAGTCATTCTTCAATGAAGGAAATTCCCGGAGTGTGGGTCAATCAACTAGGTAAACTGTTGCAGGGAAGTGATCCTGAGATTCGTTCGCTTGTACTGGGACTTATTAAATCAAGAGGTATCAAGGCATTGAATAACCAATTAAAATTAATTATTCAGAATCCAAATGCACCTGCCGGTTTTCGACTTAAAGCGCTCAATTCGCGCCTCCTCTCCGACCCGAGACTTTCCGAAGCGGAATTCCGGATGGTATTGCAATACCTCGATAGTAATAATGAATCTCCCATAAGGCAATTGGCAGCCTGGGTTCTGGGACCAGCGAAATTAAGTAATGCCCAGCTCCTCAAACTTGCTAGGGTACAGGTTGCGCAGGCAGATATTTTCCTTCTGCCAAGCCTCGTGAGTTCATTTGAAGGAAGTAGTGATGCAGAAGTGGGTGAAGCGCTTGTCGCCGCACTGCGAAGCTCATCAAATAGATTGGATAATCTTTCTGAGCAGGATCTACAGAAATTGTTCCGTGAATATCCCCAATCAGTAAAGAAGTCGGCCGAGCCGCTTATGGCAACGTTGCGCGAACGGAATGAGGCCCGCCTCTCTCAATTGCAGACAGTAGAAGCTCAATTAAAGAGGGGGGATATTGGACAGGGTCAAAAATTTTTTATAGGAAAAGCAATTTGTTCTTCCTGTCATGCAATTGGAGGCCAGGGAGGAGATTTTGCTCCTGACTTGACAAACATCGGGGAAATTCGTTCAAGGCATGATATCCTCGAAGCCATTTTATATCCGAGCGCCAGCTTTGCCAGGGAACATGAAACTTCAAGGGTTATTACAAAAACAATCACTTACACAGGCATCATCAAGGAGCAGTTGCCCGAAGCTATAATTATAGCAACAGCGCCGGGACAACTTGTGCGTGTTCAACGTGCCGAGATTACCCGTATTGAACCGCAAAGCATTTCAATGATGCCGCCGGGTCTTGATAAGCTGCTCACGCCTGATGAATTATCAGACCTGATGGCTTATCTTACCTCTCTTCCCGATGGAATGGGTGGTCATGGAAATAAGAATTAATTGTAGCATCATCAAATGAATATAAACGGTATATAAAATGAAGAAAGTATTTCTTGCATCTTTTACCTTCCTATTTTCATTGATGATTATGGGAGGCTGCAACACTGCCAAAACCTCTCAGAATTCCGGGATTATTGTCCGATCAAAAACCATTAATTTATTTAATGGTAAAAACTTAGACGGATGGTATACATTCCTTCAGTATAAAGGCAAGGATAATGATCCGAAAAAAGTATTTACGGTACAGGATAGTTTGCTACGTATTTCAGGAGAGGAATGGGGGTGCATAACAACGAATGAAGAATACAGCAATTATAAGCTTATTGTTGAATTCAAATGGGGTACTCAAACGTATGCCCCAAGGGTTGATAAAGCCATGGATAATGGAATTCTTTTACATTCCACAGGTTTGGACGCCGGCTCTGGGGGCATCTGGATGCATTCAATTGAATGCCAGATAATCGAAGGGGGCACCGGTGATTTCATCGTAGTAGGAGACGGCAGCGAAAAATTTGCATTGACGGCTACTGTTTCTAATGAAAAACAGGGTGAGTCGCATGTTTTTTCTCCGGACGGGGATACCGTCACTATTCATGAAGGACGTATCAACTGGTTTGGACGTGATCCGCAATGGAAAGATGCGAAAAACTTTCGGGGAGAAAAAGATGTAGAAAAACCTGTTGGTGAATGGAACCGTATAGAGTGCATTGCCCTGGGAAATGAAATCACCATTTTCCTCAATGGAAAGCTCGTCAACCATGCCGTCAACGTACAACCGTCCAGAGGAAGCATCCAGGTTCAATCTGAAGGAGCCGAAATATTTTTCAGGCGTATCGATCTTATTTCATTGAATCAAAATCAGCTTCATTAAAGTGTACACTTTTAATTTCATATTATGTCTGATCAATCAAGACCTTTTTTACGGCTGCTGGTAGTGGGATGTGGCAACATGGGTTCATCCCATGCACAAGCCTAATTATGTTCGAGTTCCAGCCAGTTTAGAATCACCAGATCAAAAACGCGGTAATTTAATTTGTTCTCTCAATATCATTTAGGCTTTAGTCACCCTCCTATCAAAGTGCTCCCATCCCACCCAAAGGCATAGATAAAGTATGACCTAAAACAAATTGCATCAAATTTGCATAAATAAAAAGGGAGTAATTCGGGAGTTTAGTAATTACGTGTTACTGAGATCCAATAGGGTAGTGGTTTTCAGGATATAGTTCGAATCCCTTAGTAACTGAATTACTTTCTGCAATTATGAGTAAAATAGAAGGCTCATGAGTGTCTTTCAAATTTTTTGCCACCGTTAGATAACTTGAATAGTGAAGTAGATGAATGGATATTAAAGTATTCACATAACACGTAAGTAAAGGTAATTTCTACTGTTTGTTAAATCTATTAATTATTTCATTTGTAGCATTTTCAAAATGTTCTTGTAAGCCTTGTGGCGTAAATATATTTTCAGTTGCTGTTCTTTGTTTTAATAGGTTTTCTGCCTCTATTATAGTCAACTTTGTCTGTTCCAATATTCTATTTACAAAAGTGGAAGTAAAATCATATACATTTAAAGCTAACAAAAATTTCATTCTTCTTTGCCAGGTTTCATAAGTAATTACACCAATTTTAGTTTCTGCAGAATTGTTCATAATCAGATCATTTTCTAACAAAGATGCAGGTACATAGGTAAGCAATTCAAAGTTTTTTGAAATATCATCATTGACAAATAAAAGTGCGTTATATAAACCTATTGCAAAAAATTCCGGATTTGAACTATATGGATTAGGGTTGTAATTGTTTCCTGAATAGGGATCAAAGTGATATGTTGTATACACGATTAGTTTTGGGTAGTTCTTAAAGTTATTTGAATTCTTGATTTCTGTTAATGCGTAGTTTGTTTCAGTAGTAATTATTAATCTTAATTTTTCTACAAAATTATCGGGTATGTCTATAGTTCCTCCATAAAAAGGCACATTAATTATTTGTCTCCATATTATCGAATAAAAGAAAAGTATAATGATGTTTTTATCTGGCTTTTTAAATTGCACAAAATTGTTGCCTTTTGAAGTTTTATAAATTTTGATTTTTTTGGCCTTTATACTTTCTGTTAATTCATTCAACTTTGTGCAACACTCACTTTCAAGCAACCCCAATTTTTTTTCACAACTACTACAAAGAATGTGATCTAGGACATTATCAGTTTTTTGAGTTTTTGTATCTGTATTATTCAAATTACTCCTTCCATAAAACTGTGATAAACTGCCTTTAGTTGGATATATTGCTATTTCATTCTCATACCCTTTTTTTCCAATTACATTTTTTATAATGCAACTGGGTGTAAAATGAGAACCTTTGAAATCAGCCTTATTACTTAAACATAAAAGGCAAAGCTGATCAGGAGTTCTATCCATTACTTACTGTTTGTTTAAATGTACAGTTTATTTTAGCGTTGAAAATATTATTATGTGCATATGAGGGATAATATTTTTTTGAATATTGCAAATATGTATAGTGACCTGTGGTCAACCTGGTGATTCCAGTTCTTTCATCCTGTTTAAGTTGTCAAAATAATGTCTTCAAAAGAAAATGTACAGAATTCCATGAATAATTAGCGATTGTCATCCCCATATAAAATGCTGATTCTACTCTTGTCAAAGGCATGGATAAGGTATCAGCAAGAATAAACTGCAACAAATTCAATTAAATTATAGGTGAGTATTAAGGGAGTTAAAAAATATCGAATCTGGAAACCTAATAGGGTAGGCGGTTTCAGTAAAAGGTTCGAGTCCCAGCCATTGTGAATTACCTTCTACTAATCGGTACGCTGAGAGGCTGGATAAAATGAAAATTACTTTTCCATCCCGGTATATTTTCACAAGAGTCTGGGAGTGATCAACCATACTGGTCACATCCCACTCAAAGGCATGGATAAAGTATGAACGATAACAAACAAGAATAAAAAGTATTAAATAATTGGAGAACACACCCCTAATCATAGCAAATTTTATGTGCGTCATTAGGTGCGTCATATTTAATCATCTTCTAAGAACGCCAACTGGCGTGCGTTTGGGATGAAGGTACAAATCCCTAACTTTCTGAATTACTTTATGCAATTATGAGTAAAATTGAAGGATGGTAGATACAGTTTTCGGTCCAAATGCCTCTTATTCTAGATCCATATTGCTGTTCTGCAGAAGAAAATCTACCCGGGGTCCTATAATAATTAGTAATATCCATCACCTCATCAATGGCTAGTCATGTCCTACTTAAAGGCATGGATAAAGCATATCCTAAAACAAAAGGTAACAAATTTGCTTAAATAAAAGGGGAGTAAATCGAGAGTTGCGAATTTGTGCAATCATGAAACTCAATAGGGTAGCAGTTTCCAGCGAAGCGTTCGACTCCCTGCAGTTCCACTAAAATCAATACCAAATTAGGCTAAAAGCCTGCAAACACTATGTTTGCGGTTTTTTTTCGTTTTGAGAACATACACAAAACGTACAATAAAGCAAAATTCTGGTGAGTGATTTGGTGAGTAAAATCTTCCCGACCTTTACTCACCAGACATGGCTTAACTCGCTGTATTTCAACATGTTCATCACATGAACATCTTGTTTTGCGTTTACTGCATTGCTAATTGTGTTCACCTAAAATGATTAATAATCATGAAGACAAATTTTAGAATGCTTTTTTACCTGAAAAAGCAAAAGAATTACACAACTGGTTTAGCGCCTATTTATCAAAGGATAACCGTAGACGGCAGGTGTGCAGAGATCACTACAAAGGGTGTGATCCAATGAAATGGAAAATATCTGCCGGTACTTTACAAAATTTGCGGGTAACGGGTAAACTTAAGCCTGTCAAAATTGGAGGAATACTATTTTATCGTAACAGTGATCTTGAAAGATTATGGGAAGCAGAAAATGAAAATTCATAATCTCGTTATCATCCTAATCGAAAATATTACGCGAATCCATGCAATACAATAATTTAATACATGTTAATATATGTAACTTAAAGATTATGTTTATGCTTCAATTCGTAGGGATTAGCATATGAATCTTTCAATCCAAAATATTTTTCAACGCTTAAATAAATTTTTCTTCAAAAGGACGTTTATAAAACAAATTGGTTGGTTTTATATTTCAACATGGGTTTTAACAATTTTGTTTCTGCCCTTAATGTACATGACACAAAATCTATTTGGAGAAGATAATGCTGGACCTGATATAAAATATTGGTTGTTGATAATTACAATAGTTCCGGTTATTGAAACTTTCCTTTTTCAATATGGAATTTTCAAAATTTGCAATAGAATTCAAGCAACAAAAAGAAATAATGGATTAATAATTCTTATTTCAGCATTTATTTTTGGTTTAATGCATACCTACAGTATAGGTTATATGATTTTTGGATTTTCGATGGGCATTGTTCTCGCCTATGTGTTTTATTTTTATAGCCATCATCCGCGGAAGGCTTTTTGGACAACCAGTCTGATTCACGCTTTGAGAAATTTAACTGCCTTGCTTTTTACTTTTTTAGATACATAAAAATTATTCTTCTGTTAAAAATGCTAAATAATTGTTCGCCAATGAATATCTAAACATCTGGAAAATATATCACGACCACCTATAACGAAATTTTATTCTGACTGCAAATCGGATTAATAAACAGGCAGGCCGATGACTGAAGAAGAGTAGGGATAATACAATGCAGTAATTTGAGGATACAGAATCAAAGATTCAAAGTTATTGGCTGCACGTTAAATATCCGCAGTCAGTTCTTTAAATGTTACGCCCTATTTTCCGGTAATGGTTAATTTAAAGCCGTTGGTAACCATTAAGTTTGCACCAGGTTGTATAGTAAGGCTTTTGCAAAATGTATTAGAATTTATAACCGGGTACCTGGGTAAAAATGAATTAATTACTACGTCGGTGTTTCTCCCGGGTACAGTACCACAACTCCAGTTTAGCGCATTTTCCCATGCTGAGCTGAATTGACCGGTCCATTTATTTAACGCGCCGGGGTAAGTAAAACTGATACTGCTACTATGCCTGTAACTGCCATCATACAAATATTGTACGCTGATTTTGTAAAGGCTGTCTTTAAGCAACGTATCAATTGCCGCGGTTGCAGTTATTCGCTTGTTATTTACGTAAGCAGGTGTGGCGGGTAAGGTAAAGACGCGTCCCCCCGGGCTTTCAACCAAAAAAGAAATGCTGTCTGCAAAACTAAAAACAGCTGTAATGTTGGCAGACACTACATTACTGCAACCATATAAGCTTGTTATAACCTGCAGGGAATCTATAGTGGCATCTCTAAGTTTGGATGTTAAAAGGGCACCCCCGAACCCGGTGATCACTACAGAAGAATCCGGTGTAAATACAATTGAATTGCCGGTGATGTCTTTTTTAAGCTGCCAGGTACTGCCGCTGTCTATTGTTTGATAAATTGATCCATAAGGACTCGGACCAAAACTGCGACTTGTAAAATAGCCTACCTGCTCATTGTAGAATTGGAGCGTTTGTATCCCTCCGGAGTACATGGTGCCTGGGGAAGGAAAACTCCATGTTTGCCCACTGTCCACTGTAACGAGAATGCGTCCATCCGTATATGCGGCAAATCCTTTTTTAGCCGAGATAAATACAATTGTCGCCAATTCTGAAAAATCACCTGAATAAATAACGTTCCACGATTTTGAGCCGTCGACGGTTTTCAGTATTTGATAGTAATTAATGGCGTACCCGGTATCTTTATTGACGTAAAAAATGTGTTTCAGATTTGCCTGTTCAACTGAAGAAGTAACCGGAGCCCATGTCAATCCCCCATCCCTTGTTTGCAGGATATTGCTGGAATAATACAGACCGGGGTAAAGAGACATGAAAGCAATTTTTCCGTCAATAAACTGCAAGTCGGATGCATAGTCTGCATTATAGGATAAGGGATTAGTGGTTTGCCAGCTTAGGCCACCATTGACGGTATGGTGTATGTGTAGAGGGTATGATGAAATAACAAAACCAGTGTCGGCACTTGAAAAATGAGCATGGCTAAAACGACTTTGACTAGGGTATTCCGTACCAACAGTCAGGCCCAGCGTATCCCATGTTTGCCCTTTGTCAATTGTTTTGAATAGATTATTCCAGTTTGCTGCGTAACCGGTGGTGGAAGTGCCGAAGGATGCTGCTGTAACCGGGAGGTAAGTAAAAGTACTATAGGCTGACCAGTTGATTCCTCCATTGATGGTTTTAATGATCCGGCCAAGTAAACCAACAGCAAAACCGGTATCCCTTGAAAGAAAATAAACTGAGTAAATGTCGTTGCCATATCTAAGGCCATCAAAACCGATCCAGGTGAATGTTTTTCCACCATCGTGTGTGGCGAACATTGAGCCGTCTTCACCTCCCAAATAACCATCTGTTGAATTTACAAAATGCATACTGCTGACTGTTTCGTTCAAGCCTGCTGAATCCCAGGTATTGCCGCCATCAGTACTCTTTAATAAACTGTTGGTCTCCTTGAAAGCAAATACAGTGTCGGTACCCAGCACTTGCATGCATTTGATGGAAGAGGGGCCATATGTAACCTGGTGCTTTTGTTGCCAGGATAAACCGCCATCCGTTGTTTTTAAAATGATAGCCTGCGCTCCTCCGACAAACCCGATTTTCGAGTTAATAAATTTAATGTCGTGTATGGGCGTGTTGCAATGCAGGGTGGTCCAGGTCATACCCCGATCATTGGTTTGATAAATATTTCCACTGGCATAATTGTTTTTGTACCCGCTGGAAAGAAAAATAGTATCCCGGCTTACAATATTGACTGTCTCGATGGCATCTGTGAAACTAGTAGTTATTGCCTGCCAGCTGTTGCCGTTGTCTGAACTTATATACAAAATGCCATTATATCCTGCGATAACGCCGGTTAAATACTTCAGCTCCATGCAAATGGCTTTGGGGAAATTATCGATCAGCTGCCACGAATTGCCAGTGTCCGGAGTTTTATATAAATCACCATTGGATTGCAGGATAAAGCCTGTTTGGGGGTTAACAAAAGTGATTTTTGCGTTTATATAGCCGGATGGCTTGGGATTTAGCCATTGCCATTGTGCAGCTGTTTGCATAAAGAGCACCATAAAAGAACAACAGCAAAAAGCAAATTTTGATTGAAGGAATTTGATACAGTTCTTTGATGCCATGAATGTTTTTACTTAAAACAATAAAACAGTCATTTTATTGTTGATGTTCCCGCTGATCGTTTTAAAGATTTTAGGTAAAATTAGGGCATGATTGCATTAATTTCTGCGAAAAGGATAAAAAATCTACATTTCCACGATTTAAAAAATAACGTTTCTTGTGTAAGCCGTTGAATTAAAAAACCTGTGGGTACCATTTGAATAATGGCATTTGCAAGACTCCGTCGGAGGCTAAGCCCTACCGGATTCTTTTCGCCTTTGAAGTTTTTGACTTCCTTTTACTAGATCATTACTATTTATCAAACTCAACTTGTTTAAGTTTGCATACGCTTAATGATAGTACCATGAATAAACCAGACTATACCGCAAAAAGCATTTCTTACTCCATCACTATTGATGGTAATTTCAATAAGGAACCCTGGAAGCCGGCAAGCTGGAGCAAGCGCTTTGTTGATATGGCAACCGGCTAGGGGGTATATACAATACGCAAACAGCCTTGATATAGAATGATCAGCATTTATGCATCGCGTTCACCGCTGAAGAACCATTTGTAGAAGCAGAATTAACGGAGCGCGACAGCCTCATTTTTTTAGAAAATGACCTCGTGGTTTTTATTGATGGCGGGGTATTTGTTTACAGCATAACGTTCAACTCCCTGCAGCTCTTACTTACATTCTATACTTAAAGCTAAATTGGTTAGTACGATCTTTTTGATCTACTTCCGAAGAATTTGGGTAAATATGAGGTTGATGCCTTTGTGTATATAACAATGTAACAGGAGTTTAAGAAAATAACTTATAATCTTGCCATTGGCAAAAACGGATACTATCGTTATCAATGATTGGTCACATCCTACTCAAAGCATGGATAATGTATGAAAAGTAAATTGAAGTAAAATAATACAATCTTAAAGTGCCCTATTCAGTACCCTGCAAATACTGACTCGCTGTAACCCTTACCAGGCAAGGGTTTTACTAATGGTTCGAGTCCCGTCCGGTCCGCTTGCATTTGGTTAAAACCCGCTCTGGTAGCGGGTTTTGCTTTTTCTATTCTATTCTTTATTCTATAAAAAAGCAATGCGGGTCTAAATCTTACCTTATTTTACTTGACTTTATTCTACTTGACTAATTGACCTCTTAAAGATAAGCTTTTATTATTTTCAAAGATCCCGAAGCATTTATTGATTCTTAAGGGCATAAAAAAACAGTGCTGTTGCACTGTTAGATATGCTTAATTCTTACTAAGCCTTTATCAACTGCCCTATATCACTTCCTAAAAAATATACCCTCGACATTATCTTTACCCTCTTCAATTTGCCATGCTTTATCCAATCATAAATGGTAGGTTTACTAATTTTGAAATGAGCACAGATTTCCTGAATTTTATACAAAGGTTTCTCAGTAAGTCCAGATGTTTCCATAAGATTGGCCTGCATTGGGTGTTCCTTTTGATTTCTGGACACTTCCTCTCTAATTATCCCCCTAATTTGAGCCCAGAATTCTTCCGCCTCAAATGGTATTAATATTGGTACTGATACATTCTTTTCCATAGACAACATTTTCATTTTCACAATATTTTCAAATACATGGTGGTAAGTATCAGCTAAATGAATCAACTAATGGCGAAATATCAATTTCTAATCCGAAAGCAATCGGATCAGGTTTGGGGAGATAGTCTTCGAGGCTTTCTGTTACGATTAAATTTTTAAAGGTTGACAATTCTGATGAACCAACGGCATTATCTTCAAATTTCTTAATGCTTATGATGCCTAAAATTTCCCACCAGTAATATGGGTATCTAATGTAGGCAAAGTAACAAACTAATAAAAGGACTAATGTTGAAAAGTATTGTCCCCAGGTAATTGAATTAAACATAAGTTTTTCATTTTCTCGTTTGCAAAATTATTTTGATATATCAGAAACCGTGAGCAGAATAAGTTGCAAAAACGTTTCCAAACTATGCCAATT
>JBDTWP010000163.1:0-13490 GCA_040006615.1 Ferruginibacter sp. | reverse complement strand
AACTAAAATGGTATGCCCCTGCTCTATCAATGCGTTAAAGGAAGCCAGTAATTTTTTTATATCATGAAAATGAAGACCGGTAGTGGGCTCATCAAAAATGAAAAGGATATTGCCCTGTAATTTTCCTTTGCCCAGGAAAGAAGCCAACTTTACTCTCTGCGCCTCCCCGCCAGACAATGTATTGCTGGACTGGCCCAGTTTTACATAACCAAGCCCCACATCACTTAAGGGTTGAATTTTCTTTGCCACATCCGTTTCATCTGAAAAAAATATGACTGCATCATCCACGCTCATTTCCAATACTTCATAAATACTGCAGCCTTTGTATTCCACTTCCAGTACTTCTTCTTTAAATCTTTTCCCACCACATACTTCACAGGTAAGATGCACATCTGCAAGGAACTGCATTTCTACAATTTGTTCTCCTTCCCCCTTACAGGCATCGCACCTGCCTCCATCTACGTTAAATGAAAAATGCTTTGGCTGAAACCCCCTCATTTTACTCAATGGTTGCTTACTATACAACTCCCTGATCTCATCATAAGCCTTAATATAGGTAACCGGGTTGCTCCGGGAAGATTTACCAATTGGATTCTGATCCACCATTTCAATTTGAGAAATTGAATCAATATCTCCTGAAATGGATCTGTGCATTCCGGCCTTTTCCACTCCTTCGCCTTTTAGCTTTTGGAGGGCAGGGTATAATATTTGCTTTACCAGCGTGGTTTTTCCACTTCCGCTTACACCACTTACCACGCAAAACACATTCAATGGAAATTCAACCGAAATGTTTTTCAGGTTATTTTGTCTTGCGCCCTGTAGGGTAATACTTCTATTCCATTTGCGCAACTGTTTGGGTGCTTCTATCTTTAATATTCCCTTTAGGTATTTTCCCGTCAAACTTTTTTCATCCGCAACCAGCTCTTCATAATTACCTGCCGCCACCACTTCGCCACCCAGGTGACTCGCCAGCGGCCCCATATCTATAATATGGTCAGCTTCTCTCATCATCATTTCATCATGCTCAACTACCACCACCGTATTGCCCAGGTCTCTCAGTTCCTTTAAAACGCTGATCAGTTTTACGGTATCCCGGCTGTGTAAACCGATAGAAGGTTCATCCAATATGTATAATGAATTGGTCAGGTTGCTTCCCAGGCTCCGGGTAAGTTGTATGCGTTGACTTTCCCCTCCGCTTAAAGAATTAGCGAGGCGGTTCAAGGTAAGATACCCTAATCCCACATCCATCAATGTTTTAATACGGTGATGAATTTCAATTAAGATTCTTTTTGAAACCTGCTGCTGGTATTCGCTCAACTGTAATTCATCAAACCAAAGTTTCAGATCCTTAACCGGCAGGGTACATAATTGTCCTATATGTTTACCGGCGATTTTTACATAAAGTGCTTCTTTGCGCAGACGATAACCTTTACAATCAGGGCAAAGCGTGCGACCCCTGTAACGACTTAATAATACCCTGTACTGAACCTTATATAAATTTTGCTCTACCTCTTTAAAAAAATCGTTGATACCATTGGCTATTTCATTACCCTCCCATAACACCTGCAACTGTTCGTCGGTGAGATCAATAATTGGCTTATGTACCGGGAAATTAAAATTCTTTGCTGCTCTTATGAACTGGTCCTTCCACTGCCCAAGCTTCTCACCTTTCCAGGGTGCTACGGCTCCTTCGTATACGCTCAATTGTTTATTGGGAATTACCAGGTCGGCATCAATACCCAGCACCAGGCTAAAGCCTTCACAGGTTGGACATGCTCCAAATGGATTATTGAAGGAAAACAGGTTAGGTACAGGCTCCTCAAACTGAATACCATCCAATTCAAATTTATTACTGAATGGAATCAATTTTTTCCCATTGATCTCCAGTACCAGTTTCCCCTCGCCCTCGTAAAATGCCGTGCCTACGGAATCACTGATGCGGTGCCTGTCATCTTCACCGAAGTCTTTTACAATCAGACGGTCTATTAAGAGATAAGTACCAGAGTGCTGCTTCAGGCTTTCTGATTTTTTAATGAGTGTTTCTCCTTCCAAAATCTCTTCAATCCGGAGAATTTCATTATTCCGGTAGATCCTTGAAAACCCTTTTTGTACTAAAATATTCAGTTCTTCCTTTACATTCCTATTGGCATGTTGTTTGAAAGCCACCAGGATTAATACTTTATCACCTATTGGTAAATTATCAATTGCCTTTACGACGTCAGCCACATCATCCTTCTTAACCTCGCTTCCGCTGACAGGAGATATTGTTTTACCAGCCCGTGCAAATAAGAGACGGAGATAGTCATAAATCTCCGTCATGCTGCCAACGGTACTTCTTGGCGTACGGGTGATCACCTTTTGCTCAATAGCGATAGCCGGACATAACCCTTTTATAAAATCCACATCCGGTTTATTCATACGCTGCATAAATTGCCTGGCATAGCTGCTTAAGCTTTCTGCATACCGACGCTGACCTTCTGCGAATAAAGTGTCAATTGTCAGCGAGGATTTACCCGAGCCGGACACACCAGTTACCACTACTAATTTATTGCGGGGTATTGTAACAGTTACATTTTTTAAATTATGTGTTCTTGCACCTTTTATGAAAATACCCTCAGGCCTCGATGAAGGAATGCTATCTTTTTTCTTTGTAATTATTTTTGCTGACATTTTTTTGTTTAGCAAAAGTAATACCTTGTATTTGCCTTCTGTAATATTTGTGAAATTCTTCTTAAAATCCTTATCGTCATTCTTTTCGTACCTGAGATAGATTATTTTTATTGAAACAGTTATCCTCAATAGAAAGTAAAAAAAAATTGGGCAGTTTAAAATAATATCATATTTTCACAGATCCATTATCCACTAAAGTGAAAAGCCACGACGCCTATCTACACTAGACTTCTACGCTAAATTCTCCTTACTGGTTCCAAACAAAGTCTTAAACCACAAAAACTGTAGAAGTTTATGAAATGTCTTATTAACCTGACCGATCAACAATTGGTGCATCTGTACATGGATGGAAACGCCAACGCCCTTGCAACCCTGGTGAACCGTTACAAAGAACGGGTTTACACCGCAATTTACCTGCTTGTAAAAGACAAGTACATGGCGGAAGACCTTTTTCAGGATGTATTTATACGTATAATTGATACACTGAAAGGAGGGAGATATACAGATGAAGGAAAATTTTTACCCTGGGCGCTTCGCATTGCACATAATATGTGTGTAGATTATTTCCGAAAGGTAAAACGCAGCCCGAGTATCAGAACCAGTGACGACCGTGATATCTTTGAGGTATTGAATTTTTACGAGCCAGACGCAGAAACCCGCCTGATGCAAAAACAAAGTCATGAAAGGGTAAGAAAAATGGTCGATATGCTACCGGATGATCAGCGTGAGGTGATCATACTACGTCATTATGCCGACCTTAGCTTTAAGGAAATCGCCGATCTCACCAATTGCAGCATTAATACCGCTTTAGGGCGTATGCGCTATGGCCTGTTAAATATGCGCAGAATGATAACCGAAAAACAAATAGTTTTATAATATTTTATTACCCATTTCAACCGGGGGCAGATGGTCATTATTTGACTGCCTGCCCTCACATATTACCCTAATTCATGGTCTAGCTATGAAACCGGGCCTGAAAAACAATCAACCTTATAACCCGTCCTACTGTTTGTTCAAAAGTATACTATTATTGTTGTCAGCAATAAAAAATATAGTGACTTTTTATTATTAGTCTTTTTGACCAGGTACCCGTTTTTATTTCTTTTCATGTAACAGAAGCCAATTCATCAAATCTTCCTGGTACTTTCCCAGGTAGTTATGACCCACGCCTTTTACTTCTGTCCATTTCACTTCAACGCCTGCCTTTTTAAAATAGCTTATTAAAGTACGGTTACCCTCCGCAAGTCTTGTTTCCAACTCTCCCCAGGTGAGCCAAACAGGAGTGCCCCTGAATTTTTCTGCTGTCTCCATTGATGCATTTCGCATGCCTCCCGAATAAGCCCCGATCGCTGACCACCTATCCGTTGATTTTTGGGAGAGTTGAAGTGTACCGGAGGCACCCATTGAAAATCCATAGAGGTATTGTCTTTTCGGATTGGTTGTGAACATAGCATCAAAATCTTTTATAACTTCCCATATATCTGTTTCAGCAGTATCACGGTAACCCCTGTCACCTCTTCCCCAGGGCAGCACAAACAAACCCTCCTTCCTGTATCCCTGGCTGGTTACGCCCGCCACTTCCGGTTGCAGGGGTTGAAAAAGCATCTGGCGTGGATTATTATTTGTTCCGCCACCACTTCCGTGCAATTCAAGATAAAAAGAATAATCCTTTTTGGCAGGATCAAAATCTTTTGGCAGGAATAACCAATAAAAACTGTTCTTATTATCAGTAGGAGAAGTAAATGCCATTATTAATGGTCTTGGGCCGTTTGTATAAGTTTCCCACTTCGCCCCTTCATTTTCAAAAAAGTTCAAAACATTAGAAGCAGCTTCTATATTATCCCTGGTAAAATAATATGGATTCGTTTTATCATTTGCCATTAAGGCTACCGACGCAAAATGTCTTTTCAGCAGGGGATTTTTTTCTTTTGCCGCCAATGATAATAACAATGCCACCAGCTTAGTGGTATCTGCAGGGGATGAAATTACTGCGAGACTGGTATTGTACTCAAAAACGTACTCTCCGGAACCCACTGTAAATACAGTGCTTTCACCATTAATCCTGGTATCTTTTGCAATATTTGAAAGAGCTGTACCATTACAGGTAATCTTACCGGTATTAACCCCGGGTAATGTTATGGTTGCTGTAGTATTGGCAGGGATTTTTGCGCGCACGATCAATTTGCCTTCTTTCATTTCCCAACCTGAAACGATCTGACCATAAGCGCTTTCAAAACTTGCTTTAGCATAGCTCAATCTTTTATCGGGTTGTGGTTGTATCAAAATATGTTTATACCCCGGCTTTCCAATTTCTATTCCTGCAACCACCCGGTACATCCAATCACCTATGGCACCATATGCATAATGATTAAAAGAATTCATGCCCTTGTCCTGGAAAGTACTGTCAGTTTTTTGTCCATCCCAGCGTTCCCATATTGTTGTGGCGCCCATTTTGACCGGATAGAGCCAGGAAGGAAAAGTTTCCTGCAGCAACAGGTCGTAGGCAACATCTGTGTGGCCATTTTGGGATAGTACATGACATAGATATGGAGTTCCTAAAAACCCGGTAGACAAATGATTGCCTCTTCCTTTTATATCTTCCACCAGGTACTGTACTGCTTTCGGACGTAATTCTTCGGGCAATAAACCAAAATTTAGCGCCAATACATAACTTGTTTGTGATTCGGAAGCAATATGTCCCTCCGGAGTAACATAAGTTTTATTGAAAGCTGTCTTAACTTTTTCAAAAACATCCTTATAAGTTTTTTCATCATCTGTTTTTCCGAGAATTCCCGCTACCTCCGCCAATAGTTTTGAAGAATAACCATAAAACATGGTAGCAATCATATCCGGGTTAGTATACCCGTCATTTTCAGTCTGCTGCATAGATTTATAAAACAACCAGTCGCCAAAAACACTTCCGCCCTTCCACAAATAACTGTTGCCGGCTTTTTTACGGATGTATTCAACGTAAGATTTCATTGTGGGGTACTGAGTTTCAAGGATCTGCTTGTCGCCAAATACCTGGTAAATAGTCATTGGCGCAATGGTGGCTACATCTCCCCAACCCGCAGAAGTGCCGCTTTTGTTTCTCAGAACATCCGGAATTACGAATGGCACCTGCCCGTCGGGGTATTGATCTGCTGTAAGATCCTTTAACCATTTGGTGAAGAAACCAGCTACATCCATATTGTAGGCGGCAGTACGGACAAAGGCCTGTGCATCTCCTGTCCAGCCAAGCCGCTCATCCCGCTGGGGGCAGTCAGTAGGTACATCCACAAAATTCCCTTTTTGTCCCCATTGTATATTATGCTGTAACTGGTTGAGCAAATGACTGGAGCTTTCAAAAGTTCCGGTGGGTTTCATATCTGAATGAATGACAATACCTGTTATGTCCCCCGGTTTTAGTTCACCCGGGTAACCGTCAATAGCAACATACCTGAAGCCAAAAAAACTGAAACGCGGTTCGTAGGTTTCCTCCTCGCCGCCTTTCAATGTATATTTTGCAGTGGCTGTAGCAGCACGCAGGTTTTCAGTATAAAATTCGCCATACTTATCCAACACTTCGGCATGGCGGATCGTAACGGTTGTCCCTGCAGTTCCCTTAACTTTCAATTTTATCCATCCCACCATGTTCTGTCCAATATCTGCTACCAGGGTTCCTTTCGGTGTTTTGAAAATCTTTACGGGTATTAATTCTTCTATTCTTTTTACAGGAACAGTTTGCACAGTTACCAGGTCATTCTTTGAATAGTCCGCTATATTTACCATTTTCCATTTGCTATCATCAAAACGGGCATTGGCCCACCCCTTCATTTCTTTGCGGGCATCATAACTTTCCCCGTTATAGATACCATTCATTGTAACCGGTCCATCCTGTGTTCCTTTCCAGTCCTTGTCACTTATAATAGTTTCTTCAGTGCCATCCATATACTGCACCCTTAGCTGACATAGCAAGCCTAGCTTCTTTCCCCAGATTCCCCAGTTGTTCTCCCATGCCAGCGCACCCCGGTACCAACCGTCACCCAGCATCGCTCCAACTGCGTTTTGACCCTCCTGCAGCATACCCGTGACATCATACACCTGGTATTGTAGTCTTTTTTGATAGGCTGTCCATCCGGGTGTAAATACCTCATCACCTGCTTTTTTACCGTTGAGATAAAGTTCATAAAAACCATGACTTGTTACATAGGCCCGGGCCACTGCAATTTTTTTCCGCAAAGTAAATTCTCTACGAACGACCAGGCCAGGCATTTGGCGGGATGTATCCTGTAGAGGCTCTATCCAGGTTGCTTTCCAGTCATCCGGTTTTAATAATCCCATTTCCCAGAATGCTGACTCACTCCAGGCAGATTCCTTGTTATCAGCCTCCCACACTTTTACCTGCCAGTAATAACGTTTGCCTGATATTAATGCAGGGCCCTGGTATGGCAGCAGAACAGATTCATCTGAATTAATTTTACCGCTCTCCCAAACGATAGTTTTCTTTGAAAAATTATTAGCTGTTGCAACCCGAATGCTGTAAGCGGTTTGCATAACATTTAGTGAGGTGGATTTCAATTTCCAACTCAATCTTGGGTGCAACACATCAATACCAATGGGGTTGTTTTTATGCTCGGCAGACAAATCGTACAAAGTGGTTTTTTGTGCAAAAGATGCATATGTTATTAGTAAGGGCAAAACAAAGTTTAGAAATTTCATAATCGGTTTTGTGTTTTGTGTTTTGTGTTTTGTGTTTTGTGTTTTGTGTTTTCGGTTAATTGTTTTCGGTTTTCGGTTTTAAGGGCCTGGCTGTGGCAGGAAAACACGAAACTCAGAGTACTACTTTACCGGTGATAGCTTCATAGCAAAACCTCCTCCATTTAACATCTCTATTTCCACATTTTCGCCCTTAGATATCTTCCGGTTTGTTTTTAGATAATCATTTCCGACCCTGTTAGCATTTGGACCGTCGGCAAATATTTCAGCCTGGTATTCCCCTGCATTCAGAAAGTCAAAATTTACTATTAGTTTTCTTCCGGTCCAGTCGTTAAGGCCGGCAATAAACCAATCATTTCCTTTTCTTCTTGCTATTACTGCATAATCGCCCACTTTTCCATCAAGTGGTATTGTTTCGTCCCATGTGGTTGGCATAGCAGCCAGGTAATGAAGAATATCCGGCTCTTTTTGATAGGCAGTCGGGGCATCTGATAGCATTTCAAGAGGAGCATAAAATATGGTGAACATAGCCAGTTGCTGGCACCTGGTGCCCTGTGTGACTGGTCTTTCCATCACAATGCGAAAGTCCTTTTCATTCACATTGTTTAAGCCACCGGGTGTATAATCCATGGGGCCGGCCAACATGCGTATGAAGGGAATATGCGCCGCATGTTCTGGTGTGCATTTGTTGGAAAATTTGTCGTATTCAAGCCCCTGTACCGCTTCGCGGTTAATAACATTCGGATAGGTACGTTCCAGCCCGGTTGGCTTAAATGCCCCGTGAAAGTTTACCAGCATTTTCCTTTTGGCTGTTTCCTGCGCTAATCGCTCATAAAAGTTCACGATGGCCTGATCATCCCGATCCATAAAATCGACTTTCAACCCCTTTACTCCCCATTTTTCAAACTGGTCCAGCGCAACAGTCATTTGTCTTTCAAGCGTATGCCATACGCACCACAAAATGATTCCCACATTTTTCTTTTTTGCGTAATCAAAGAGAAAGGGCATGTCCAAACCTCCACCTGCATTAGTGCCAATTTTTATCGAACCGTCATTGAGTTTTAAAAGGTCAAACTGGCTACTCCATCCTTCATCGAGGTTGATATATTCGATCCCATTGGCGGCAGCAAAATCAATAAAGTACTTATAAGTATCCGTATTAAACCCTGTTTTAAAAGGAACGCCTGTGAGGTTATTGGCGCTCCACCAGTCCCAGGCAACTTTTCCCGGTTTTATCCAGGTTGCATCTCCAATCTTATTTTCTGCGGCCAGCAAGTAAACCAGATTGTTATATAGGAGGTCTTTATCCTTTTCTGCTATAATCATTAGCCGCCAGGGAAAAGATCTTGTGCCGTCTGTTTCCGCAATATAATCAGCACGTTCAAATGGGATCTTATTAAAATTGGGACAACATCCGCCTATAGAATCTTTCAAAACAAATTTCGGAAGCACACCCTTCAGGCGATTATCGTTATCATAAGTAAAATACAAAGCGCCATAGTCGAGCAGGTCTGCTTCAGTAATCGCAACTTTCACACCCTTGCTTTCGGTAAGCAAGGGCAGGGCAGCCATTTTTCCTGAATCAAGATAAGATATAGGTCCATCGATATAATTTTCCTCGTAAGAGTGGACAAAGTTTTTTGCAGGCATCACCGAAGATTTTACATCTTCAGTAAAGGCATACACCACCTCCTCATCCTGCACTTTAATTTTACCAGGGAAAGAGGTATTAAATCTATAAGCCACTCCATTGTTATAAACCCTGAACACAATGGAAAAGTTATTTTTAAACGTAAGTAACAACTCATTGTATAAATCAGCGTACGCCGAAGCCATACCAAACAAAGGTTTTACAGTTTTATTCACGGATTGCTGTGAAGATTTCTGAAAAGGGCTGTTTGAACCTAATATAATCCCGTCTGCCAGGGTTATAGAAAGTGTATTGGCTGCCGTGATGACTTTATCTTTAAAGCTAACCTGGTAGGAAATCGTTTTATCAACAGTTACAACGATGCTGACATTTTTATCGGGAGAGGCAATATTGATAATTTTATCTTTTGCCGGTGCAGCGTAACAAAATAATATTAACGGAAGGGTAAGAAAAAAGTTGCTTTTCATTTTGAAGATTTTAAAATTAGAGACTATTTCCGGATTGACCGATTGACGGTTTATCGGATTAGCTAATGCAACGAAATACGCGAAGGAACGAGATTATGGTTTCTTTATCTAATTTATCTTATAAAAATCTTCATGAGCATCCGTTTATTCATGGTCATTCGTTTGATTTGTGGCAATAAAGACCTTAAAGCCTTTTAAGAATTATTTCTCCAGTTACCTTGTATATTTTCAACACCATTAATTGCACAAATGAAGACGAATAAAGAAAGTTTTGTATATAATTTTTATCTTTTTTTTTCGCATATTCGTAGCAATAACATTTTACAAATTAAGAATTGTATATTTTTTCCATTTCTCTGTTTTAAAGGAATAAACATTATTACCTTTTTCCTGAACCGGGACCTGTCTGACACCATTAAAAATTGCAAAGGGTTTATTCATTCTTAAACAACAAACGTTACCTGATTTAGAATATATGGAAGCTTTATCGAGTGAATAGTTTTTCCAGGTTATGTCCACTACAAAACCACCTCTTGCGCATATTCCCTTTAAGATACCTGCAGGAAAAACTTTAGGCAGTGCAGGAAGAAAGTCAATTGCGCCTGTATGAGATTGCAGGAGCATTTCAGTAAGAACTGCAGTAGCACAACCATTTCCATTCAGTATCACAGCCTGCAGCCCCTCGGAATTAAAAAGATTAGGGAATAATCCATAAAGATTGCCACCGGGTTTTGTGACAACCGGATCAAAATACTGCAATTGATATTTCCAGGTGTTCCAGGCGCTGTCACCTTCTCCAAGCCGGGCCCAGCAGGCAGCTTTTAATGCAAAACCCCAGGTACCATTTGTTTTTTCACGAAATGATAATGCTATTTTAGCCGCATCACTTAATTGGGGGGTTGTAAAGGGAGATATTTCGCCGCCGGGGAACACCGGATACAGATGAGTTAAGTGCCTGTGTCCCGGATCTAAAGCTTTCCATTCACCGGCAGGCCATTCCAATAATTGTCCTTTTGTACCAATTGAATAAGGCATTAACCTTGCCAACGCTTTATTAAGTTGCAATGAAAATGTGTCTTCAATTTTTAAAATTTCTGCAGCTCGTATACAATTGTTGAAAAGCTCCTTTATCAAGGCTATATCGCCTGTTGTGTTGACGCTTATTTGCGCAGTGTCTCCTTTACCCGAAATGAAAGTATTTTCAGGGGATACGGAAGGGACGGAAACAAGTTTGCCATCCTTATTTTCTACCAGCCAGTCAAGGCAGAATTCTGCGGCTCCTTTCATAACCGGCCATGCTTTTTCTTTTAAAAATTTTTTATCCCCGGTAAAGAGATAATGTTCGTAGAAATGAGCAGACAACCATGGTCCCGACATATTCCAGGTTGCCCAATGCGGATTACCCTCCCCCCAGTTGCCACCCGCCCCGGTTGAGCGCCAAATATCTGTATTGTGATGGGCACACCAGCCATTCATGCCGTAATTAATCCTGGCGGTTTTTTTCCCGTTTTCAGCCAGGCCCTCAATAAAATCGAGAAATGGCTCATGCATTTCAGATAAATTATTTGTTTCAACGGCGTAGTAAAACATCTGTGCATCATGATCAATACAGTAGTTTGAACTATACTCGGGCCGCAGCTTGTCATTCCATATTCCCTTTAAATTTAGAGGTTGTCCGCCAGGTCGTGAGCCCGAAATCAAAAGATAACGGCCATATTGCGCAACCGTGGCTACGAGTTCGGCATCGGCATAAGTTGACATTTGTCTGAGTCTTTCATCCGTGGGCAACTTCCTGTTTTTGCTTTCACCCAGGTAGAAATAAACGCGTTGATAAATGGACTTATAGTCCCTTGTATGTCTTTGCAATAATACTTCAAATGTTTTTTCGGCAGCGGTATTAAGCCTTTTTGCAGCTTCCACGCCGGGATCTTTTCCTTCCAGGCCGGGCGACTTCAGATAACCATTATAACTGGTTGCAGCTGAAATAATGAAGGAAGCCGCATCCGCATTTTCGACAATAATATTTTTATTTTCAATCCTTATTTTTCCTTCCTCATTTTTAACAAGCAGGTGTACTTCAAAAGTCATGCCCTCTCCTTTTTCCTCTTCGGCGTACTGTACTGCCCGATCTCCTTTTAACCGCCACAAATATTGTGGTTCCACATGTTTTGGACATTTTCCTCTTAATACAATATGGTTATCCGATATGCTGTAAACACTGTAATGCAGCTTGCTGGTTAACCCGGCTTTAAAAGAAATACTGCCTTTCCTATTACTAATATGCCGCATTACGATCACCTGGTCGGAGAAGCTGGAAAAGGCGGTACGCGTGTATGTTATATTTCTGCTCACGAAACTCACCGTAGAAACAGCACTGTCAAGTTTCAGTGTTCTGGAATAAGAAGAAGAGTCTCCAAGTCCGGAATAACTTATCAACAGGTCGGCCATCGGCATGTAAGATTCCGTATAGGGCCCCTGCATAAATTTTGAAAGACTATCTGCTGTTTTATAATTTCCTTCTAACGCGGCCCGTCTTACAAGCGGGAGGTATTTTTTCCCTTCCGGATTATTCCAGTTGCGTGGGCCACCAGACCAAAGTGTCTGTTCATTCAGTGGGATATAATCTGTTGCTACACCTCCATATACCATGCCTCCCAAACGCCCGTTACCAATTGGCAAGGCTTCATTCCAATTTACAGATGGTTTATTGTACCATATTTTTGAAGCATATGTTAATCCAGGACTGGTAATTTTTTGTGCCAGCCCGTTTGACAAAAAAAGAATTCCTGATAATGCCAGGAATGACAATTTCACATTTTTTGATTTTGGAGAGAGGGGCCATAAAACTGTAAGCATGAAGTAACTTTTTTGATACCCGCAAGGTTTTATTGTAACCATACCTGCGATAAGATAAACCAAGTCTGCTGTCTTTTTCATTAACCTTAAATCCTGTTTACAGAATCCGGTTTACAGTATTCAAACTGATCTTCGATGGGTTAAAAACCCTGCTGTATCCGGGCGACAATAGGCTAACTTGGGAGGCTGTTATCGTTATCCACCGGTTTTTTCTGAACCAGGTTTTAACTGCTATTTGTTATCAGCTTCTTCGTACCATCTTCGGAACCTGAGACGGGATTATTGATTTCTATTTTTATACAATTCCTTTACTTTGACCAGGTGGGCAATAAATTCTTTAGCTCCCTTTGTGGCATCATACCCATATCCTCCGTCTATGAGGAGTTTACCATCGCCATCCACAAATACATAATTAGGTTGGCCGGAAGCCTTAATTAAGCGTTGCTGCAGGTCTTCATACTTGTCACCTATTGTTTCAATTTTAGAATTGAGTAAAGGTGAGAAAATTTTCTCTTCATCCGGCAACTCAAAGTTATAATCACTGAACAGAGAAGCAATCACAAAATCATTTTTCATGAGGCGTCCCACTTCCTGGTCGATCCATATTTTTGATTCAAACTCACGGCAATTGACACATTGAATACCCGTAAAATCAATCATCAAAGGCTTGTCAAGCGCTTTTGAGGCAGCCAATGCCTCATCATAATCGTAATAAATAACGAGCTGGTTATTGATGGCGGCGCCCGGTTCATATTTTTTCAGATCAGCAACATATTTATGAGGTGCTTTTGCCAGGCTATTTATTTTCCCAGGCTGTTTTGTGGTTGTTTCGGTATTATTCCCACTGCCAACTGCATTAAAATCCTGTGTACCCAATGGCGGAACAAAGGCTGAAACCGCTTTTAACGGCGCACCCCAAAGCCCGGGTACCAGATAAACGGCAAAAGATAAAGATAAGATCGCTAAAAACAACCTGGATACCGAAACAAAGGGCAAACCGAAATCATTTTTGGGCCTTTCACTATCATTTCTGAAATGAATTTTGCCCAACAAATACATTCCCAATAAAACGAAGATCACGACCCATAGCACTATAAACACTTCCCTGTCCAATATTCTCCATCCTTTATCAAGATCCGCATTGCTCA
>JBDTWP010000162.1:0-13557 GCA_040006615.1 Ferruginibacter sp. | reverse complement strand
ACCCTTAGATGGAAAATTCAGGGAGAATGTAATGGTACAGGTAAAAAACGGGGCAATTGATTTTATGCCAAGGGAACCCTTTCATCCATTATTTGGTGCGATGCCCAAAACTCCCCTGATGATGGAGTTCCAGGTAACACAGGAATATTTAGGACAGGGAACCCATCTCGTGTATTTAGCTCCCTTATTTAAAGAATGCCTCAACAGTGATACTTATAGCAATGGCAAGGAAAGTACGGTAGCGAAAGTGATTGATGGCAGTCTCGACAACCATGCACTGAACGGCATGGCCGGCGTAGCCAATATTGGCAATGATATTAACTGGACAGGCCATCCGTTTGGACAGGCCAACTGGTATGCATTGGGAAGGTTAAGCTGGGATTACACCCTTTCATCCGGGCAAATTGCGGAGGAATGGTTAAGGATGAGTTTCAGTAATGATGTTACTTTTGTGAATGATATAAAAACAATGATGCTTTCTTCAAGGGAAATAATGGTGAAATATATGAATCCGCTCGGTTTGCACCATATTATGGCAACGGGGCATCATTACGGTCCGGCCCCCTGGGTTAATAATTTACAAAGACCGGAATGGAACCCGGCCTATTATCACAAAGCTGATTCTTCTGGTGTTGGCTTTGATCGTACATCAGGTGGAAGCAATGCATTGGCGCAATACAGTACCGGTGCAAGAAAATTATGGGAAGATCTTTCAACCTGCGATGAGAAATTCTTATTATGGTTCCATCATGTATCATGGAATCACCCTATGAAAAGCGGGAGAATATTATGGAATGAAATCTGCTACCAATATTACAAAGGAGTTGACAGTGTAAGATGGATGCAGCAGGTATGGAGCAAACAAAAAAATAAACTGGACGGGGAAAGATACAGGCAGGTTGCTATGTTACTGAACATACAGGAAGAAGAAGCTGCCTGGTGGCGAAATGCGTGCCTTTTATATTTCCAAACCTTTTCAAAAATGGCTATTCCTGCAAGTTATGAACAGCCTGATCAGACTTTGGAGTATTACAAGCAATTGAAATTCCCGTTTGCACCGGGGAATTAAAAGGCCCCAAAGGCCCCCTGCCCCCTGGGAGGTTCCTGGAGTTCATTGATTGCAATAGTTTTTTGAATTGGAAAGATGGACATTAATAAAAAGGTAATTGATTGAAAAATTTATTCACCATAATTTAAAAAGAGGCGGCTTTGACCCCCTTGGGCAGGGGGCTAAATTAAAATATTAACCATGGACACAAAGAATATAACTTTAGGAGATAGGAGGAAAGTGGCAATTGTAACCGGTGGTGGCTCAGGCCTGGGCTTCGCCATTGCCGGAAAATTTACGCAAAACGGTATCCGGACAATTATTGTTGGCAGGGATGAAGAAAAACTTAAGCATGCGGAGGCACAATTAGGTGAAAATGCATTTGCGATGAGTTGCGATCTTAGCAACCTGGCTTCCATTCCTGCGCTGGTAGAAAAAGTGATGAGTGAGTTTGGACAAATTGATATCCTTGTAAACAATGCGGGGATCAACATGAAAAAAGATTTCACCGAAGTAACCGATGAAGAGTTTCAAAAAGTGGTTACCACCAATTTATGTTCGGTATTTGCCATAAGTCGGGAAGTAGTAAAACATATGCTGGTTCAGGGTTCCGGCAATATCATCAACATCAGTTCCATGGCAGCACAATATGGTTTGCCTAAAATAATTGCTTACAGTGCAAGTAAAACAGCCATTGATGGCATTACAAGGGCGATGGCAGTGGAACTATCCCCCAGAGGCATTCGGGTAAATGCGATTGCCCCTGGTTTTATTTATTCGGCGATGACGGATAAGGCATTGAACAGCGATCCGGAGCGGAAAGCAAAAGTATTTGGAAGAACACCCATGGGAGTGATGGGACAACCTATTGATATTGGTGAAGCCGCCTTCTTCCTGGCAAGTGATGCCGCAAAATATATTACCGGTATAGTGTTGCCGGTGGATGGCGGCAACAGTATTGGGTTTTAAACCGGATGCCGGATACCAGGTATTGGACGATGATTATCCGGCAAAATAGATATGAAGATTGGTTGAAATTTTGATTGAAGTACTGCTATGAAAACCCAGGGCTTGTATCAAAAAAAACAGCAAATGAAAAAACTAAATCTCATTCTGGCACTATTTGGAATATCGATTTGTAATGCACAGGACTACAAAAAACTTCCATTTTGGAATTACAACCTATCATTTGAACAAAGGGTTAGTGATGTTGTAAGTCGTTTGACGCTGGAAGAAAAGGTAGCGCAGATGCTGAATGCCGCTCCTGCCATTCCACGATTGGGTATCACTGCTTATGACTGGTGGAATGAAGTACTCCATGGTGTCGCAAGAACTCCGTTCAGGGTAACCGTGTTTCCACAGGCAATTGCAATGGCAGCAACTTTTGATACGAACTCAATTTATAAGATGGCAGATTATGCTGCATTGGAAGGAAGAGCAATTCAAAACAAGGCTATTCAATCGGGAAGAACAAATGAAAGATACCTGGGGCTCACGTACTGGACCCCCAACATCAATATCTTTCGTGACCCTCGTTGGGGACGGGGACAGGAAACCTATGGTGAAGATCCATTCCTGACGGCCATGCTGGCGAAGGCATTCGTAAGAGGTTTACAAGGCGAAGATCCAAAATATTTAAAAGCCGCAGCCTGTGCCAAGCACTTTGCCGTGCACAGCGGACCTGAACCCACCCGGCATTCCGATAACTTCAATCCCTCCACCTATGATTTGTGGGATACCTATTTACCCGCATTCAAAGAATTGGTAGTAAATGCAAAAGTAGCCGGCGTTATGTGTGCCTATAATGCAGTTAATACACAACCATGCTGCGGAAATGATCTGCTGATGAATGATATTTTACGCAATCAATGGAAGTTTACCGGTTATGTTACCAGTGATTGCTGGGCCATTGATGATTTCTTCAAATACCATAAAACACATCCCGATGCCTTAACTGCCGCGGTGGACGCTGTAATGCATGGAACGGATTTGGAATGTGGTGTGGAGGTATACAAAACACTTGTTGACGGCGTGAAGAAAGGATTGATCACAGAGCAGCAAATTGATATTTCACTTAAGCGATTATTCGCAGTTCGTTTTCGCCTGGGGATGTTCGATCCGCCATCCATGGTAAGTTATGCACGAACAGCTTCATCCGTTCTGGAAAGTCCGGAGCATAAAATACATGCACTAAAAATGGCGAGGCAATCCATTGTGCTGCTAAAGAATGCAGGGTTGCCCGGGCAGGATAACGGCCTATTGCCACTAAGTAAAAAAATAAGGAAGATTGCTGTAATCGGGCCCAATGCGGACAATAAAATTGTTGCGTTAGGCAATTACAATGGCACCCCTTCCGAGATTATCACTGTATTACAGGGCATAAAAGATAAGCTTGGCGCCGGTACAGAACTGATATATGAAAAAGCCATCAATTTCACTAATGACAGTTTAATGGCCTATACAGATTTAAAGGATCAATATAGCTGGGAAGGGAAACAAGGATTCAAGGCCGAGTATTTCAATAACAAAGAATTAAAAGGTGAACCGGATCTCGTGAGGATGGAAAATAAACTGGATAATTCCTGGCAGGAAGGTGAAGCAGTTACCGGAAATATAAGGGCAACCAATTTCTCAGCGAGGTACACAACAAACTTTACTGCTGCTAAAGACGGTGACATCAATTTTGAAATTGAAGCTGATGACGGATACAGGGTCATGGCAGACGGAAAGGAAATATTGAATTCATGGCAGCGAAACCGCTGGGGAGCAGGAACTTATAAAATTCAAATAAAGAAAGATACTGTTTATAAATTAGTGGTAGAGTATTGGCAGGGAGAAGGTAAAGCCAATATAAGATTAAGGGCCGGAAATTTTGAACCAGCAGATCTTGACAGATTGGTAAACCGTCTTAAAGATGCCGATGCAATAGTATATGTTGGCGGAATTTCTCCTCAACTGGAGGGTGAAGAAATGAGGGTTGACTATCCTGGTTTTAGTGGTGGCGACCGTGTGTCAATTTTGTTACCTGCAATGCAAACCAAATTGATGAAGAAATTACAATCAACCGGTAAGCCAATTGTATTTGTGATGATGACA
Organism: Ferruginibacter sp.; assembly: GCA_040006615.1. Lineage (GTDB taxonomy): Bacteria > Bacteroidota > Bacteroidia > Chitinophagales > Chitinophagaceae > Ferruginibacter. The sequence goes on along the minus strand of JBDTWP010000162.1, from coordinate 9,413 downwards.
GGCAGTGCTATTGCCACTCCCTGGGAGACGGAAAATATACCGGCAATTATAAACGCATGGTATGGTGGTCAAAGTGCCGGTACAGCAATTGCTGACGTATTGTTTGGTGATTACAACCCTGCCGGCCGCTTACCGGTTACATTTTATAAAAGTGACAGCGACCTTCCTGATTTCAACAACTATAATATGACAAACCGTACCTACAGGTATTTCAGAGGCGAAGCTTTGTATCCTTTTGGTTTTGGTCTCAGCTATACCAGCTTTCTATATGAAAACATGGAAGTTCCTGCAACTGCGCCGTTGGGTAAGAATATTATCATACGTGTAAAGGTTACCAATACAGGAAAAAGGGACGGTGAAGAAGTTATCCAGCTATATGTCGCCAACCAGGTCAAAAACATTCATGCCCCGGTAAAAGCATTGAAAGGATTTAAAAGGATTTATTTGAAAGCAGGGGAAAGCAGGCAGGTACAGTTTCAGTTGGTATCGCAGGATTTGTCTGTGGTGGATAATAAAGGAACATTGAAACAATTTAAAGGTAATGTATCAATCAGTGTAGGTGGTGGTCAACCTGGTGTGAAGAATAAAACGACCTCCAATGTCCTGACCAAAATAACAAAGGTCATTTAGTGATGAGTGAGGGGTGACAGGTGATGAGTGACAGGTGGTGAGTGAGCGGTGAGGGGTTCGGTTGCATTTATAGGTAACAATATTTTCTTACGAACTATTCAAACATGAAAAAGAAGAACGGTACTGCGGCCAGCAGGGAGGGGGGAAAACTATCAACTGTAAGCCGTAGAAAGTTTCTTGGCAATTCTTTAAAAACTGCTGTCGGAACCTCTCTTGCTATGAGCTTTCCTTCCATTGTGCCTGCAAGCGTATTTGGCAGAAATGCACCCTCAAACCTTATCAATGTTGCATCCATCGGCTGCGGCCGTATATCGACCGTCCATGACATGAGCAGTATTGCCCGGTATGCCGGTGCACGGATCGTTGCAGTTTGTGATCTTGATAAAAAAAGGGCTGCTGCAGCACCGGTAATTGTGAGAAAAAATTATGCAAATGCTGTTAAGGTTAATGGCGGACTAACCGGAAAATGGGACATTAAAGTTTATCACGATTACAAAGAATTACTTGAGAATAAAAATATAGATGCGGTACATATCAGTCTTCCTGATCACCACCATGCTATTGTAGGAGTTCATGCCGTAAATGCCGGTAAGGATGTTTACCTGCAAAAACCCGCTTCATTGACAATTGAGGAAGGAAGGATCCTGAGTGATGCTGTGAAAAGGAGCGGACGCATTTTGCAAATGGGAAGTCAGCAACGTTCCGCCGATCCCTGGCCCCAATTTAAAAAGGCCTGTGAGCTTGTACGTAATGGACGCATCGGGCAACTCAACACTGTTGAGGTAGGCCTTCCCGGAGATCCGGGTGGTGGCAGGCGGGAGCAGATGGTTGTTCCCGGAAACCTGGATTATGATGCCTGGCTTGGCGCCACACCCGAAGTGTATTATACTGAAGACAGGGTTCATTCGCATGAGGCTTCAACGAGAGGGATACAGAGCAGACCCGGATGGCTTCGCTGCGAACAATTCGGTGCAGGAATGATCACCGGGTGGGGGGCACATCATATTGACACTGCGCATTGGGGAATGGGTACTGAATATTCCGGGCCGCTTGAGGTATGGGGCCAGGCCGCATTCCCTTCCGATGATCCGGCTTACAAAGGGTTGTGGGATGTGCACGGTATATTCAGGACGGAAGCGATGTATGCAAATGGCGTTCATATGATCGTTTCCAACGAACTTCCTAATGGCGTAAAATTCATCGGTACAGAAGGGTGGATATGGGTTACCCGGGGTAATTATAAAGTTACCGACAGCGATCCCGCAGCGGATGAAGATGGGATCAGGCCCATTGATGCCAGTGATCCGAAAATACTTCAGTCGGTGATCGGCCCGGGTGAGATCCATCTTTATGAAAGTTCGGAGCAACATGCCAACTGGCTGGATTGTATTAAATCGCGCCAGGAACCCTCTTCACCGATTGAAATCGGGCATCGTTCCTGCAGCGCGTGCCTGCTGCACCAGATTGCCATGAAAGTAAAAAGAAAAATCTATTGGGATCCTGAGAAGGAAACATTTAAAAATAACGATGAGGAAGCAATAGCAATGATGTCGCGTCCGCGTCGTAAGAAATATGATTTTTAGCTGAAGAATAAACATATATCAATTATGAACAAATTTCTCTTAATTATTGCGTTAATAATGACAGCCTCCTGTAATCAATCAAATAAAGAACCGGAAAAACAGCCCAGTATGGTGCATCTCATCACGCTCGATCCCGGCCATTTTCATGCTGCTCTTGTACAAAAGTCAATGTATGAGGGCGTGGATTCTGTGGTGCGTGTATATGCACCGGAGGGGAATGACCTGCAATTGCATCTTGACAGGATCAAGGCTTTTAATACCAGGACAGACAATCCCACCCACTGGAAAGAAGCCGTATATTCCGGCACAGATTTTTTCGAAAAAATGCTGGAGGATAATATGATTCGCCTTTCTGCCGATACCGGAACGGGCTGGCATGGAAATGTGGTGATGCTGGCAGGAAACAATCAAAAGAAAACAAACTACATTTTAAAATCTTTGGAAGCAGGGTTCAGTGTGCTGGCCGATAAGCCTATGGCAATTAACATTGAGAATTTCGAAATGCTGAAAAAGGCATTTGAAAAAGCCCGGGAAAAAAACATGCTCCTATATGATATCATGACAGAGCGTTTTGAAATTACGACGATCCTGCAACGGGAATTGTCGATGATGCCTGAAATATTCGGCGTTTTAGAAAAGGGTGATCCGGCTAAGCCGGCGATGGTAATCGAAAGCGGGCATTGTTTTTATAAATCTATTTCCGGAAATGTATTAACAAGACCCGCCTGGTTCATGGATGCAAGCCAGCAAGGTGAGGGCATCGTGGATGTTACCACTCATTTGGTTGACCTGGTTCAGTGGGAGTGTTTCCCGGAAAAAAGCCTTGATTATACAAAGGATATTTTAGTGCATACCGCAAAACGATGGCCGACGAATATGACCATCTCCCAATTCAAAGCAATTACAAAGCTTGATAGTTTTCCTTCTTATATGAAAAATAATTTACTCAACGATACTACCCTTCAGGTTTATTCAAATGGCGCGATCAATTACGAGGTGGGTGGCGTGCACGCCAAGGTTTCGGTAACCTGGGATTACCTGGCTTCCGGCGGAAACGACACTCATTATTCTATGATGAGGGGAACAAAAGCTAATCTCATCATCAGGCAGGGTTCTGAACAGCAATATAAGCCAATATTATTTTTAGAACCGATCGCCGGTGATCCGGGGTATGATAAGATATTATTGGATCAAATAAAAAAAGTACAGGCAAAATATCCTGGTGTTGGCCTGAAGAAAGAAAATAAAGTGTGGGAGGTAATCATCCCTGAAAAATATAAGGAGGGACATGAAGCGCATTTCGCGATGGTAACACGAAATTTCTTAGGTTATCTCAATAAAAATCACATGCCTGATTGGGAGGTACCGAATATGCTGGCAAAATATTATACCACTACAAAAGCATTGGAATTGGCATTAAAGGCTAAATAATTAGCAAACTGATATTCGATAATATTACAATTTATGAAGAAAAAAGCGCATCAACTTTTATGGTCATAAGTCTGCATGTTTGCATTGACACTCACTGTTCACGCACAACCCAAACCGCTGGGTATTTTCGACGATCACGGAGATGTAGGGTTAAAACAACGCCTGCTGGGTTTCCGCCTTGTTCATTGTCCGTAAAAGCATTAAGGGTTTGCACTTCTATTTATTGAAGATTGTCCATTTTTAAAAATTTATTTAGATTGTATAATATTTATAATCAAAGGACGAGGCTAACGAATAAAGAAACAAAATTTTCTGTATTATTTTTTAATGTCCCCGGAAATCCGTGAGCATATTCTGGTGTACATATAATTACGTCGTCTGCATTGTTAAGTAATTGTCTGAAATGAAGAACCTGCTCCGCAACGTTGCCAGTATATTCGTCAGGGTTGAAATGTGGTAATTCTGAAAGTCCTTCAAAAAGGGTGACACTAAAATTGTATTTTGTAAGTTCTGCAAATGCTTTTATTAAATTATGATTTGTAGGAATGCGTCTTGTACTTCCCAAAATAGCTAATATATTTTTCATCTGTGCCTGTTTCATTATTACTATCCTGAAGTAGTGTTGTCATTGCATTTTCTTCCAGCTTGTCAAATTGGCTAAATGTATTGGTCTAGAATTTTGTTTAAAATTTTAGCTTTATCAATAAGTTCATTGCTTTCTATATTCTTTACAGAAATGATGCCTGGTAATTCTTTATATAATTCCGGCAGTTTTAAAATTTCCACCACTTGTTCTTTTATCCATTTATTGTAAGCAATTGGATAGGTTTTATGTTTGATAAAAAGCGTTCGCAGGAATTTTTGAAAAGCTGTATATAATTTGTCAAACGCCTGAAAATACAAACCCCTTCTAACGAAAAGTGGAATATGGTCCAGGTCATAAAGGCAAGCTTCTTTTGCTAATTGTAATCTTTGTGTTTGCAGTGCCGTGTCGTAATATGGCAACCATTCAGATTTCAGCTTTGTGAAATACTTGCCTTCGCCTGCCAAAGATAAAGAATACAATAACGCGTTTCCAATTTCAAGCTCAAAAAAGTCAATACCACCGCCATCCTCCCAAATTGCAGGTTCAAAAACTACAAATAAAATGTCAAACACTTTTTTTCAACAAACTGCTGTTGCATTATTGTCAATGCACTTCTGTATTCCCCTGGTACATATTCAGCTTTGCAATACAACACAACTCCTTCTCTTTGCAAAACAGATAAGATCGGGAAAAAAGATGAAGTGCCGGGGTATTGTCTGAAACCTAACCTGGTATAGGCTTTTGAGTGTTCTTTAAAGCAGCCAACAAAAGCGTGCTGCACATATAAAGCCGCTATTGCAAAAGCACTTTTAATAAGTAACAGCGACAGTTTTACTGATCGTTCACTCTTTACAATCAGCAATCTGCCTGCCTCGCCAATTTTTTCGGATATCTCTTTGGTTGCGTAAAAATCTTGTTCCAGGCAGGCATCAGGATATACCCCCAGACAAGGCAAGCGGGATGCCGGCCTGTTTACAATAAGATAGGTTAAACCCAACCGCTGTGAAATATTTTGTATCCATTTATCTGCTTTTGTTGGTGCTTCCAATACAATTCTAAAATATCCGGCTGGCTTTTTTAAATCATGTTGCACCATATACAATCCGTAATGTTTGGCATTTCTATCGTAGTAATTCAAATCAATATTACTTGCATTTTTTGATACAAATAATTCAGCCTCGGAACTGCTAAAACATTCGTACCGAAGCCTTAAAAACAGTTCCAGTTCCTGTTCACATAAAATTTCCTGTAAAACATATTTTTTGTTATCCATTTCTAAAAAGTAAAATGCTTACTTGTTATCAAATTATTTTATAAAGACAAAGCCTAAAACAAAGCTATACAACAGGCAGTAATTGGGGAGGCAATTAATTAGTTGTCCCCACTTATCAACAACCAGCCCTGTTAATAAATGGTAAGGTTAATTACAGGTGAAGACGAGAGAATCAACTGCGTAAATTTTTTAATTGATTTTCTTTGGCTCATCATAAATAAAGTCATCAATTACTACTAAATCTGTGGTGCCGCCATTACTGATGTCTTTTACACCTGTTGCCAAAAGCCCGTTGGCCGCAGTGATTTTTACTCGCCAGTCGGCGCCCTGAATTCATTTACTTTAGTTACAATGGTAGCACTATCGCCTGCTGCAGATTTTACCACCGCATTTAAATTGGGCAGATTGCCTCCATTAGTAGTATTTTTTTTACTACCTGTTATAAAAGTTGCAATCGTTATTACAGTGATTGCTGTTGTGCTATAAAATCTTTTTTCATTTTAATTGATTAGTAATTATGATTAAAGAATTACGTTGAAATCCAATCCACATTATTCAATCGTTATAGCCGCCGGAATATCCTTTGGCCATAACGATTACTTTATGTTAAGCTGCCACTATGTCCATCATTTCAATAGTAACTTCTAATTCTTCAACAAGCAATGTTTCCATCCTGACACCATACGTTGCAGGAATTGCTTTGGCTAATTCTGAATTCCAAAATGCTGCCCTGGCATCCTTATTTTCAAATACATAAATGCCACCGATAGTTTCGCTATTCTCGTCAGATAAATAATATTTCTGAAGAAGTCCGGGTACTTTTTTAAAGTCTTCAAGATGCTGTTGGAAGAGATGTAATAGTTCCTCAGAATCATAATTAGATTTAAATCTTACTGATAATACCGCTTTTAAATTTTTCATTTTGTTTTTTTTAGTTTTAAAATAATATTCCACAAATATCGTTTTTGATACAGCAATGGGTATCGCCTAAAAGGTCAACTATATCGCTTCTAAAGGCTTATCTATCCTTACACTTTCATTTATTCAATCACATTATAGTTTGCATTTTCCAAAACCGGGTGTGCAAACTCTAAGAGAAAGCTTTTTTGATCCAGCTGGAATTAAAAGGGGGTTCTTTCAAACATACTCCTCAGTTAGGATTGTTTCATGGTCTTGCAGATCAGCTTGATCAAAAACACCCCTTTTATCAACTGCCCAATAAAATTAATTGGTCATTTTTTGAAGATGCTTTTAAGAAGCATTACAGCGAAAAAATGGGTAAGCCGGCAAAACCGATTCGCCTGATGGCATCGTTGCTGATATTAAAATATGTGGGCAACATCAGCGATGAAAATTTGATGGAGCAATGGTCTGAAAACATCTATTTCCAGTACTTTAGTGGCGAGCAATATTTCCAGGCCAATACCCCCTGTGTACCAACCGAACTGGGTGCCTTCCGTCAACGCACAGGCGAACCTGGGGTAGAGTTAATTTTACAGGAACGTATCCGTGTAAATGAGCCTCCTGAAGATAATAATACGGGTATTGTGGTGCAACTTTTTGAGGGTCGAATAATTAGTTTGTAATTATTAAGCCGGTAATATTTTTATCAGTCACTAAAAAGAAATTAAAAACGACCAGACAAACAAAATAAATTGAAATGAGAGTTAATCTACATTAACCTGTGTTATATTTTTTTGAATCTAAAAAATTAGAAAATATAATTTTAATAAAATGCATTTCTCATATTGATTAACCGATGAAATTCAATTGACCTGCAAAAGTTTGATGAGAAATTTTATCATCCTTTATAATGAAAGTGTCCGTGCCAATAGGAACTACCAGGCTGGGCGTAGCTGCGTGCCAAACAATAAATCCCAAATTATCTTTAACCACCATCTTGGCTAATTCAAATTGACTTTGCTGTTTTGGAAAATGAAGAAGCAGGTTGGTAAAAAATTCTTTTATCTCATTGAGGCCGGTATAGGTTGCATCCTGTGTTATAAAAACAGATTCGTTTGTGTAGTCCGACATCAAAGACTGCAAATCATTCTGCATAAAAGAATCTAAATGATGCACCAGGAGTTTGGTTAAAACATCACTTTGATTGTTTACTGTAGTTTTATCTAACGAAGCATTTGTATTCATTTTTGTGTGTTTAATTTATTTAAAAACCTTTTTACACAACAAATTTACATATAGCCACAGTCAAGGGGATTGGCTAATAAGCCAAATAAATCGACTGTAAGGGTTAAACTTCAGTCAACACTGCTTTCGAAAACTTTTGCCGGTACTGAAGCGGAGTAAGTTGATATTTTTCTTTAAACACTCTTATAAAATGAGAAGTGTCCTCAAAGCCACACTCAAAAGAAATTTGATTGATGTTTAAACCTGTGGTAATAATAGGTTGAATGGCGAGACCGAGTTTTTTATTTTTAAGCCATACCCCGGGAGTAGTGTTGTAATACTGCTTAAAGCTTTTCTTAAATGCAGATAAGCTCATGTGGCATAACTGAGCATAATCTTCAAGCTTAAGATTATAAGCAAAGTTTTTCTCCATCACCATGCTCATTTGATGTTGCTGGTTTCGGCAAAGAGAAATAAAATAATCAGTTAATGGTTGGTGTTTTTTATTTGAAAAAAGACTTAAAAGTAATTCTTCAAATTTTAGTAAAAGTAACTGCTCATTTGGTTTTTGGGGCAGCGATAAATAAGACCGGATAGAGTTATAATAAATCTCCAGCAAGTCATCAGGTTGTATGCGCAACACAGTGTCCTGTTCCGAAAGATTTTTTGGTGAAGTATCAAGTAAAGCGCTGTTTTTTTTCAGAAATGATCTGATAAAATCGTCTGGAATAAACATAAAAATAGCACAGAAGGTATCGTCAAAAAACTGGTGTGTAAGATTTGCGCCCTTTTTCACAAAGAGGATATCGCCTTCATCAACTTCATACGAATGGTAAATTGATTTCCAAATTTTTTTCCCGGAGCTTATAAATGCGAAATAATTATTGTGTGACCATATACCGAATTTAGTTTCATCCTGCATACAGGTATATTCAACAAACAGCAACTCGTTTATTTCTATCTTTTTAAATAAACAATTTTCTTTTATTGCGGAATAGAGATTTAACATTTTATAATTATCAACAGGTTTTAAAGCTGATTTCAAGGACAAATAATGCGTGCCAGGTTTTGCATTGGCGCAATATTGTGTTTATAGACTATACTTAGGCGCCAGATACCAAATTAACTATCAAGTACATGTCTTTTACAACAAAATTAAATTGCAAATAACATGCCTTTATTTAAAAACAACCTGGTAGATGATAACCATTCATCCTTTTCTTTATTTATCAATGGCACAAAGCGGTTTTCCAAAAGCTATTTTGCTTCAAAAATTTAATTTCTAATAAACAGGCTGGAATAGTACAGTACCGGCCGGGATTTCGTTTCTTGCTTTTACTCAAATATGCCAAACAACCGAGGTGTGGTTTTGGTAAAAAGTTCTATCAACTGAGTGTTAATGCCAAGCGTATCTAATTGTACAAAAGTTTAATCTTAGCTGTTTTTGTCTGGTTCCACTCCATTCTATTTTATGTTTTGTTTCAAAAAGGGTGGTGTAACTACTGTTGCAAATTCCCTAAAAGTTCACCGGCATTTTGTTCTGCATGTGGGTTGTTCCTTTGTTCAACCCAATATGCAACATCATCAAAGCCTATTTGAATGTCAATTAAAATTAAAGCTGGTCGGTCTGTTTTAGTAATACCCATTTATATTTTTCAAAAGTTTACCTGTTAACGGTAGTTTTGTCCAACTTACTTCCCAATTAATTTTCTGCTGTTGCTGTTTAAATATTGATAGGCTTTGTCAATAAATATATCATCAGCAGCTTTATTTTTTTCTTTAA
>JBDTWP010000161.1:0-13562 GCA_040006615.1 Ferruginibacter sp. | reverse complement strand
TAGGCTAAACAATATTGGTAAAAAAAACTTGTATAATATGAAATTGAAAGATAAAATAGCCATTGTAACTGGTGCCGGCGCAGGCATGGGTCGTTCCGTTGCGATCCGTTATGCGGAGGAAGGGGCAAAACTGGTGATTGCAGAAATAAACAGTCAGCTTGGTAATGAAACTTTATCGCTGGTAAATGATGCCGGGGGAGAGGCAATATTTATTCCTGTAAATGTTGGGGATGAGAGGCAGGTGACTAAACTGGTGGATGCAACGATAATTAAATATGGACGGATAGATGTGTTGTATAACAATGTGGCCAGGATGCACAGGCAGGATGCACGGGTGCATGAATTATCTACCGAAGTATGGAATGAATTAGTAAATGTAAATTTAAACAGTGCTTTTTTCTGCGCCAAATATGTGATACGGGAAATGCTTAAGACCGGTGGCGGGTCAATGATCTTTGTTGGCTCCCCTACCGCATTGGTAGCCTGTGCCTCCTCAGATGCCGCATATAGTTGTTCCAAATCCGGTGTTCATGCACTGGCAAGGGTAATTGCGGGGGCCTATGGCAAAGATAATATCAGGGCAAATATCATTATACCCGGTACAATGGATACGCCAATGACCAGCGAGATCCTTGCAGATGAAAAAAAGAAAACAGACCTGGAAAATGCGGCCATGCTTGGCAGGTTGGGTAAAAGTAATGATGTAGATGGTTTGGCTGTATTTCTTGCATCTGATGATTCCTCCTATTGCACCGGTGCTTACTTTACTGTAGACGGAGGATTAACTGCTTTATGAGATACTGTGGGTGAGATAGGTTAACCGCCATTCAGTTCTAAATATCAAGATGATTCACAATGAAGACAGATAAAGCCGTTTTGCAATCTGTAGCGAAAGATAATTTTTGGCAATTTGACACTCAGTATTGGTTTCGGAAACTAATTAGTTCGGTCAATGGATTATCTCAAACGGCCGTTGATAAGCTCCTTATTGAAAAAGGACTTCATCCAAAAAGCAAATCTGTATTAAAGAGAGACTTTTTGCTTTTTGTTAGTCAATTTAAGAGCCCGCTTATGCTTCTTCTTATAGGGGCAGTCATGCTTTCCGCATTTCTTGGCGACAGGTCTGATGTGTTTATCATTTTATTCATTGTGTTGTCAACTGGTCTCCTTAGTTTTTTCCAGGAAAGAAATGCAGGCAGGGTCGTTGAAAAATTACAATCCCTGATCTCTTTAAAATGTACCGTTTTACGCGATGGATTAGTTAAAGAAATCACCTCAACAAATATTGTAACAGGTGATGTGCTGCTTTTTAAAGCAGGCGATATGGTCCCTGCCGACTGCCTCCTGATAGAATCAAATGAACTCCATTCAAACGAAGCCAGCTTAACCGGCGAATCGTATCCTGTAAGGAAAGAGGCCGGCATTTTAAGAGAAAATACAGAATTATCCGAACGGACAAATTGCCTTTGGGAAGGGACCAATGTGGTGAGCGGAAATGCAAAAGCATTGGTAATACACACAGACAACAACACCATATTCGGCAGTATTGCACAAAGTGCTTCAAAAACCATTGAGACCGCTTTTGAAAAAGGTATAAAGGACTTTGGTTTTTTTTTGATGAAAATAACACTCGTGCTTGCAGTCTTTATCCTGGTTGTAAATTTATTAAATCACAAGAGTGTAATTGAGTCGGCACTTTTTGCATTAGCGCTGGCAGTTGGTATGGCACCTGAGTTGTTACCAGCCATTTCTACCATTGCCATGAGTGCAGGTGCAAAGCGAATGCTGGGGAAAAAAGTGATCGTAAAAAAATTAGCGTCCATACAAAACCTGGGTGAGGTAAATTTGTTATGTACCGACAAAACGGGCACCATTACCGAAGGGGAAATTAAAGTAGCCGGGTTAAAAGACGGATTTGGACGGGAAAGTGAATTTGTAAAACGCCTTGCTTTTTGGAATGCAACTTTTGAAACGGGCTATTCCAACCCTGTTGACGAGGCATTAAAACTGCTAAAGCCCGACACAAAAATATCTCCATTAAAAATTGGCGAAGTTCCTTATGACTTTATCAGGAAAAGGTTGAGCATTGCCATCAGCGCCGATACGGAAAAACTATTGATTTGCAAAGGGGCTTTTACACAAATACAAAGCATCTGCACTAAAATAAAATTGAGCGATGAAAGCACGGAAGATATTGCGGTACACAAGGCAGAATTGGAAAAGCAGTTTGAGCAATTTGGCATGAATGGTTTAAGGGCTATCGGTATTTGTTATAAAAATATTGACACTGCCGGTATTTCCAAAGACATTGAAACGGACATGATTTTTGCAGGATTTATTCTAATGAATGATCCGGTAAAAACGGGCATCACTGAAACCATTGAACAACTACATAAACTCAAAGTAGGTTTAAAAATCATTACCGGTGATAATGAAAATGTGGCAAAATCCATTGCACTCAATATTGGTTTAAAGAAGCCTGTTATAATGACCGGGAAAGAACTTTTTAATACCAGCCCGGAAGCATTAAAACACCTGGTAAGGAAAACCCATATTTTCGCCGAAGTAGAACCTCAACAAAAGGAGCGCATTATATTGGCTTTAAAAAATTCCTACACAGTAGCCTATATGGGCGACGGCATCAATGATGTTTCAGCCATTAATGCGGCCGATGTTGGCATATCGGTAGAGAATGCAGTGGATGTAGCCAGGGAGGCCGCGGACTTTGTGTTGATGGCCAAAGATTTGGCGGTATTGGTGGATGGTATCAAAGAAGGAAGAAAAACGTTTGCAAATACATTGAAATACTTATACATCAGCACAGGTTCCACCTTTGGCAACATGTGCAGCGTTGCTGCTGCTTCGCTGATTTTACCCTTTTTGCCAATGCTCCCCAAACAAATACTTTTAACCAATTTTCTCACCGATTTCCCATTTCTCACCGTGGCATCAGACAATGTAGATGAAGAGCAATTGGAAAGACCGGGAAAATGGAACTTAAAACTCATTCGTAATTATATGGTTGTTTTTGGTATTCACAGTACAATATTCGACCTTATTACTTTTCTTACACTCTTGTTTCTGTTCAAAGTGAAGGAATCCCAATTTCAAACCGGCTGGTTTATAGAATCAGTGCTTTCTGAACTTTGTATTGTTTTCATTGTTAGAACGCATAAGAACTTTTTTAAAAGCAAGCCTGGCAAGTATCTTCTTATTTTCAGTGTGATTGCCTTTATTCTCACCATTGGACTTCCCTATTTGCCCATTGCCTATGAAATTGGGTTAACACCTTTACCCATTGTTAACCTGGGAGTAATGTTATTGATAGTTTTCGTATATATCGTCACGGCAGACCTCTTAAAGGTTTGGTTTTTCAAAAAATACCATAGTGCATAAAATGGATTTTATTTTTCAAATTGGTTAAGGCAAAAAACCTTTGAAAAGGGCAAACTTCTCAAAGGTTATTTATGAAAATCTTATCAGTGATTATAACGATGGTCTTTCCGGTTTAAAACTATTCAACTCCGCCGAATATAGTCCTTATGCTTTTGCACCTCCATCTCCATAAGCAGGATCTGCTTTGAAACAATTTAGAATTTGGCGTACCTGGATAAATTTTTGTGCACCGCTTGCTTCGGCTGAGGAGCCAAGGCCTTTGGACTTATTTCGTTTCTGCACAATTAAACATCCACCGGATGCCGAACCTGTCTAAACAACAACCCCAGTATGCACCCCAGAACTGGTCCTGCAAGGGCATAATGCCGCTGCCACCTTCCGACAATGCGTTAAATAATCTTTCTGTTTCTTCCCTGGTATCCGGCTCAAGGTTAATCGTTGTATTGTTGCCAACTACAAGTTTGTGCCCCATGCTTTCCAGCATATCCGTTCCCATTATTTGGGTGCCGCCCAATATAGGCAGGCTCACATGCATTACACTATTTGCCTCTTTTTCAGACAATGGAGGCATACCCGGTTGAGGAGGTGAATCCTTCATCTTCATAATGGGGGCTGCAAAATCGGTTTTAAAAACTGATTTGTAAAAATTAAAGGCTTCTTCTGTGTTGCCTTGAAAATTGAGATAGATTGAAACTTTTGACATGATTGTTAATTTTTATTGTTGTTAAAAAATGTTTTAAAATGATAACCCGGATTCGTTTTGCTTCCGGCTATAATTAAGCGTCCATGAGTTTCCATACTTATCAGTAAGTCCCCCAAATAAGGCTCCCCAAAATGTACCTTTCAACGGATGGGTTGCTTGCCCGCCTGCAGAGAGCTTTTTATAACAGCTCCTGATTTCTTTTTCGCTTACGCAGTCGAGTGCAAGTGAAACTGCATTTCCTCTTACTAACCCATTTTCTCCAACCATATCAGAACCCATTAACAACAAACTGCCATTTGTAAGGGTGGAATGAAGAATGCAATCTTTCATTTTTTTTGGCATCTTTTCCGACAAAGGAGATTCGCCAACTGTTTGAAAAAAAAGTTGTCCTCCGAGGCATTTTTGATAAAACTCCATTGCTTCCCGGCAGTCGCCATTGAATGTGAGATATGAATTTATGCTACTCATTTTTTGATTTGTCTGGCTACAAGCAGTCTTTTCAATTTCTGCTCACCTGTTTCTCTGAAATGCCTGTCCTTTGAAGGTTGATAATTGTTGTTTGAATTGACTAAACAAAGATGGGAACTGAAAATGAATTTGAAGGGCGTAAGTTATGACAGATTAGAGGGTGGATTGTGACAGAAAAGTTTTTATCTTTAGTCCATGAAAAAAATATCCATCCTGGTACCTGAATCGTCAGTGATGCAGGCAATTGCCGACCCGCAGTATTTGTTTACTGCCGTAAACCAGTTTTTAATGGCTGCGGGAAAATCGCCCTTATTTGATGTGGAACTTGTTGGTATAAAGAAAGAAGTAAAACTGAATAACGGAATGTTTTCTGTGCACACCACCAGGCAGTTGAAAGACGTAAGCAAAACTGATCTGGTGTTTATTCCTGCATTGTTTGGTGATATGTCGGCGGCCGTCGCAAAAAATAAAGCAGCAGTGCCATGGATAGTGGAGCAGTATAATAAAGGTGCAGAAGTTGCGTCGCTTTGTCTTGGCGCATTTTTACTGGCTTCCACCGGCTTGTTGAATGGAAAAAAATGTTCAACACATTGGGGTTTTCAAAATGAATTCAGAGAAATGTATCCTGATGTGGAAGTGGTGGAAGGAAATATTGTAACGGAAGAAAAAAGGCTTTACTCCAGTGGCGGAGCCAACTCTTATTGGAATTTATTATTGTATCTGGTGGAAAAATATACCAACAGGGAAACTGCAGTTCTTGCGTCCAAATATTTTGCCATTGATATTGAAAGGGATAGCCAGGCTGCATTTGCAATGTTTAAAGGACAGAAAAACCATAAGGATGAGGAAATATTAAAAGCACAGGAGTTTATAGAAAAGAATATAAATGAAAAAATTTTTACTGATGAATTAGCAAAAATTTCTGCAATTGGCAGAAGGACTTTTGAGCGCAGGTTTAAGCAGGCGACCAATAATTCTGTGCTGGAATACATTCAACGAATAAAAATAGAAGCAGCAAAACGGCAGTTTGAAACCAGCCGGAAGAACATCAGTGAAGTGATGTATGATGTAGGTTATACAGATACAAAAGCCTTCCGTGATTTGTTTAAAAAACTTACGGGGCTTACGCCGGTTGAATACAGGAATAAATACAATAAAATTAGTATGAAAGCCAGCGAAGAGTTCGCATGAAAAATTAAATTATCTCTAAGAATACAACCGGGCCGCGCCACCATTTTTAAAATACTTTTACAATATTGTCGTGTAGCGTCTTGCATCAATAAAGAAAAGGATCATTTTTCAATGTTCCTTTCTTTCTGACAAATAAACTGAGAGTGAGTTTCAGCGAAAATAAAAAAGGACAAATCAGTAAAAAAACCGATTTGTCCCCGCTGGTTGGGTTACTAGGATTCGAACCTAGACGGACAGAATCAAAATCTGTAGTGCTACCATTACACTATAACCCAATCGGAGCTCAAAATTTCTTTTGAGAGTGCAAATTTAGCGGTTGCAGCTAAAACAGCCAAAACCATTTTAAAAACGCTGTATGTACTTTCCCGGAAGGTTTTATGAAATAATATACTAATAAAAAACAAATGAACCATTAACGCTTAATAAGACGAAATAGCCCTCTGATATTTACCCTGCATTCCCTATAAACCACCATACCTTACATACTCGCGTCACCCGTCCCCTTATCCTCCTCCTCCTTCAACCCTTTCACAACATCCAACGCCTCTGATACCACATCGCACATAATAGTAATAAATGAACCTGGTTTGGCGTTATTATAAGCATGCATGATGGCTTCTTTTTCATTCAAAATAATGGTGACTGGAATGTCTTTTGTTTTAGTGGCATCAATTCCTTCAACCAGGAGCTTTATAATTTCTTCCGCTGTCCTTCCCCTCAGGTGCTTATCCTGGCGGATAATTATCTCATCAAAATATTGAGCGGAAATTTTTCCAAGATCCCTGATGTCCTCATCACGCCGGTCGCCGGTACCACTAATAATTCCCACTTTGGGATAACCCTCCATTTTACTGATAAAATCACCTAATAATAGCAATCCTGCCTGGTTATGCGCAAAGTCCACCAGGAATTCAAAATTCTTAAATTTAAACAGGTTCAGCCTTCCGGGAGTAAGAGTTGCAGAAGGTACAAATGTCTGCAAGGCAACTTTAATATCACTCGTCCTGATATTCCTGTACAAATAAGTAGCTAAAATGGCAGGTAAAGTATTCATGATATTATGCGTAGCCCTTCCGCCGTAAGTAATTGGAATATCGGCAACCTTCATCACCCTCATTTTCCAGGTGCCCTTCATGATGCTGACATACCCGTTTTCATATACGGTGGCAAGTCCGCCGTTTTTGCAATGCGCCTTTATTCGTGGATTGTTTTCGTCCATACTGAACAGCCCGATTTTACACTGGATATCGTCCTTTATCCTGTATACAAGGTCATCATCTGCATTTAGTATTGCATAGCCATGCGGGAAAACGGTTTCTGCCACTACCCCTTTTACCTTAGCCATTTGTTCCAGGCTATCAATACCGCCTAATCCAATATGATCGGTACTTACATTGGTGATAATGGCGATATCACAGTTCTGAAAAGCCAACCCGCTTTTCAGTATGCCTCCGCGGGCGCATTCCAATACTGCGAAGTCTACCGTAGGATCCCTTAAAACAAAAGTAGAACTCACAGGGCCGGTGCAGTCTCCCTTCATCATCATTTGATTTTGAATATATACACCATCGCTGGTAGTATAGCCCACTTTATAACCGGCGCTTCTGGCAATATGCGCGGTTAGCCGGGTAGTGGTGGTCTTTCCGTTGGTGCCGGTGATGGCAATGATCGGGATGCGTCCCGCACTTCCCTTTGGAAAAAGCATATCTATTACGGGTTCTGCTACATTCCGGGGCAAACCATCCGCGGGTTCTATGTGCATTCGGAAACCCGGTGCCGCATTCACTTCCAGCACAGCTCCGCCATTTTCGTTGATGGGTAACCTCAAGTCGGGAGCCATAATATCGATACCACAAATATCCAGGCCGATAATTTGAGCAATGCGTTCGCACATAAAAATATTTGCAGGATGCACTTCATCTGTTACATCTGTGGAAGTACCGCCGGTAGAAAGATTCGCAGTTGGTTTTAGCAATACCAACTCGCCCTTTGGTGGCACGGTTGCTAATGTGTAGCGTTTACCTTCCAGCATTTGATTGCTGAATTCATCCAGTTTTATAGACGTCAATACTTTTTCATGTCCAAAACCCCGCCGGGGATCCTTGTTCGTCTCATCTACCAGCCATTGAATGGTATGTTCTCCGTCACCTGTAACGGAAGCGGGTGTACGCAATGCGGCGCAAATGAATTTATTATCGATCACCAGTACCCTGAAATCAAAACCCGTTATAAAGCGCTCACAAATCACACTGCGCCCGTATACCTGTGCTGCCGCCAGCGCCCTTACGGCATGGTCCCAATCATTGATATCAGTAGTGGCGCCTTTGCCATGGTTGCCGTCTACAGGTTTTAATACCATCGGGTACCCAACACTGCCGATAGCATCTCTTAATCCTTCTTCGTTCCTGATGATCACTCCCCTGGGTACCGGTATTTCTGATGCTCCCAATAAGTTTTTGGTTTCTTCCTTATCACAGGCTATATCTACGGCTATATTGGAAGTAGTGGAAGCAATGGTGGCCCGAATTCTCTTTTGATGAATGCCGTAACCGAGTTGTACCAGGCTTTGTTTGTTAAGGCGGATAAACGGGATGTTTCTTTTAGCTGCCTCATCTACAATACACCCGGTGCTTGGCCCAAGGCGGGTTTCCTCCCTGATTTCTCTCAACCTCATTATATCTGCTTCCAGGTTGTAATCTGCTCCGTCCACAATAGCCTGGGTAATCCTGGTAGCAGCTCTGGCGGCATATACGCCGGCATCCTCTTCCATATAGCTGAATACCACATAATATTCTCCTGCCTTCCCTGTGCCCCTGGTACGTCCGAACCCGGTATCCATACCTGCAAGTGTCTGCAATTCCAGGGCAATATGTTCTATCACATGTCCCATCCAGGTACCTTCTGTCACCCTCTCAAAAAAACCGCCCTGTTTTCCGACACTGCAGCGATGATCGTAAAGACTGGGAAACATTTTTTCCAGGAATTCTTTAAATCCCGGGATCAGGTTGGTCGGACGTTGTTCCATTTCTTCCAGATCAAGCTTCATTTGAATCAGTTTGGGACGCCTCACGCTCCAATAGTTGGGGCCTCTAAGTACTTTTATTTCCAGAATCTTCATGAGCAGTTAATGGTTTATTATTGAAGGTTAAAGGTTGAAAGTTCTTGGTTTTTAGGTCATAGCCTATTGCCTGTTGCTTATTTTTATGTTTTTAGCCCATTGCACCTAACCCCATTTTGAAGGGTAGGGGACTTGAAGTTAAATAAAAATAAGTAGCTAAAGAAATACAAGTATTACCAGTCCTCCTCCATTATAAATGATTTTTTCATTTGTGAGATTATCGCCAATACCTAAAGGAGCGTTTACTTCGGGATTAATGAGTCAGGCCCAATAGTCGGCAGGGTGCTTTAAAAGGAATCCTGCCCACTGAAACCCCAAAAGAAAAGTTTCAACAGGTCTAATGTTCCTGGAACCTTCCGCAGCGGCGGAGCAAGGGGGGCCTTTGCCCTGGGAGGCAGGGCGTCTTTGGCTACTACCCCCAATTACTTTACATTTGTAAAACCCTTTATATTTTGCAGTAAAACGAGGGAAATAATGATGCCGCGATTGCCGTTTTATTGTTTACATAAATAAACATGCATGCCACATCCAAAGGGGAAACTTATAACTATTGGTGGTGCCGAGGATAAAGGCACCGATCCTGAAAGAGGGGAATTGCAAAAACTAAGCAATCTTAATTTTATTGAATTAGGTATCCTGCTCCGGATTGTATCAGAAAGTGGCGGTCCGGATGCAAGGATCGAAGTGGTGACAACTGCCTCCACCATCCCTTATGAAGTTGGCGAAAATTACCTCGATGCTTTTGGGAAAATTGGCTGTACTGATGTAAATGTAATGCATATACGCAACAGGGCGGATGCTATCAGTGATGAATACCTGGATAGGCTTCGTTTATGCAATACAGTTATGTTCAGCGGTGGCAACCAGCTAAGGTTATCCACCACTTTCGGAGGCACCCAGTTCTTACGAATTATCCTGGAACGTTATCATACAGAACCCGGATTTGTAGTAGCAGGTACGAGTGCGGGGGCAATGGCGATGAGCAATACCATGATCTATGAGGGAAATGCAACCAGGGCGCATTTAAAGGGCGAAGTAAAAATTACTACCGGTCTTGGTTTTATGGACGACGTTATTTTCGACAGTCATTTTGAAAAACGTGGCCGGTTCGGGAGATTGACGCAGGCCATTGCAACCAATCCCTCCTGCATTGGGATAGGTTTGGGAGAAGATACGGGGATGTTAATTACGGAGGGAAATAAAATGGAAGCCATCGGAAGTGGCTGTGTGATCATTGTCGACGGACACGACATCGTCTATTCCAATATTGCCGATATACCCGATGGAAATCCCTACAGTATTGAAAACCTGAAAGTGCATGTTTGTGAAAAGGGAAACGGCTACCTGGTCCTGGAAAGAAAGTTCTTACCAGAGGCCCGGGAAGGCGCCGTTACAAAAAAACAGGTGAAAGTAGAGTAGAGACAAACAAAGAAATAAAATATTTAATGGCTGCTTTTAAGTTTCATCTCTTAAGTGATGGAGCCAATCCGCCAGCCGGTCCAGATCTTTCAGGTTCAGTTGGCGCATAATCACGGGTTGGTTATTTTTTGTTTGAATTGAAACCGGTTGCGACATGACAATAAATATTTCTTTACTTTAATATACTGTTTTGTCGGTCTTGCTTTTCCATGTTTCAAACACTTTTAAAGCGCCTTCACGGCCAATAGAGATGATGGGGATCTTGCGGTTTTCAATTGCAACCGTCATCTCGTCATAGATCATGGAATCGTCAAAACCAATATCAGCGGCGTCCTGGCGGTTGTTGGCAAAGTACACGATCCTCGGCCTTGCCCAATAAATGGCACCAAGGCACATGGGGCAAGGTTCGCATGAAGTATATATTTCACAATCAACAAGTTGGAAACTTCCTAAATTCTTACAGGCATCCCTGATAGCGGTTATTTCTGCATGCGCCGTTGGATCATTTGTGGAGCTTACTTTGTTGGTCCCCCTGCCCACAATTTCATCGCCTTTCACTATGATGCAGCCAAATGGGCCTCCTTCATTATTTGCCATTCCCTCATGAGACAATTGAATGGCTTCCAGCATGAATTTTTCTTCTCTGGTCATCGTTGCGGATGGAATTACCTATAAATATATAAAATAGAATGTAAAAATTGAAGATTCTTTATGGGGAATCCCGGACATCCGTTCTGTTCCCGACAGGGCTCTGATGGTTGTCAACCTTTAAGAAGATTCAATAAGCAAGTAGGAATCTAATGAAGGTTGATAACCCTGAATACTCCATACATTCTAAAATTGACTGAATGAAACTATAGCGGCAATCGTTTTATCAAGGTCCTCATAAGTAAGCGCGTTATTTAAAAACCAGCTTTCATAAGCCGATGGTGGTAAGTAAATACCACTATCCAGCATATGGTGAAATAATTTATTGAAAAGCGGAATATCCGCTTTCGAAGCAGACTCAAAGTCAGTGACATCATGATCACAAAAATGTAAACTGATCATACTCCCGAACCTGTTGATACGGAAAGCTGTTCCACGCTTTAATAAAGCGCTTCCGATCCCATCACCAAGCCATTTTGTTTTGGCATCCAGCTCTTCATAAATGGCAGGATTGTTTTTTAATTCTTTCAACAAAGTATAACCGGCGGTCATTGCAATTGGATTGCCGCTTAATGTGCCAGCCTGGTATACATTTCCTAACGGTGCAATATGTTGCATGATCTCCTTTTTTCCACCAAATGCACCAACGGGCATACCACCCCCAATCACTTTACCATAAGTAACGAGGTCGGCATTGATGTGTAATTTTTCCTGTGCCCCACCGGCACAAAGTCTGAATCCGGTCATCACTTCATCAAAAATAAAAACAATGCCCTCTTCATCGCAAATTGTTCTGAGACCTTCTAAGAATCCTGGTGCAGGTAAAATGCATCCCATATTACCAACAACAGGTTCGATAATTATGGCGGCAATTTCACCTTTGAATTGTTTAGCCAGTCGTTCCACCCCATCCAGGTCATTATAAGCACAGGTGAGGGTATCATTACTAACACCACCCGTTACCCCGGGCACGGTCTGAATATTAAAAGTGGCCATTCCACTTCCGGCTTTTACCAAAAATGCATCGGCATGCCCATGATAACAACCGTCAAATTTGATAAATTTATTTCTGCCCGTATAGCCTCTTGCCAAACGCAGCGCACTCATACAAGCCTCTGTACCACTGCTAACCATGCGCAAGAGATCCACATTGGGTACCATAGTTTTTATCAGCTCTGCCATTTCAATCTCAAGCTCGGTTGGCGCGCCAAAAGAAGTAGCGTATGATACCTTTTCCTGTATGGCTTTCACAATGGGTTCGTAAGCATGACCCAATATCATCGGTCCCCAGGAAGCAATATAATCAATGTATTGATTGCCGTCTTCATCATACAGGTAAGCACCTTTTGCGCGCCTGATAAAGAGGGGAGTGCCACCAACACTTTTAAATGCACGAACAGGTGAATTGACTCCACCCGGAATCGATTGTTGTGCTCTTTCGAATAGTTGTTTGCTCTTTTCTATCATTTGGTGAATGGAATGGTCAATGGTGAAAGGTCAAATCGTTGATGGTTTAAGATCAGAAACATTGTCAAAGGGTTGGGTGAATAATAAAACTACTTCCATTATATTTACCTTGCAAATATTATTCAAGCAATATTTTCACCATTCCCCATTCACGACATTAGCCTGCAGGCCTCCTTCGCAAAATATGTCGCAATCAGATCTGCTCCTGCTCTTTTAAAAGCCGTAAGCGTTTCAAGGATCGCTTTGTCCTCGTCGATCCATCCCATTTTTGACGCCGCTTTGATCATCGCATATTCGCCACTGATATTATACACGCTTACGGGCACATCTACCGCATTTTTTACTTCCCTTACAATATCGAGGTACGGCAGACCTGGTTTTACCATTACTATGTCAGCGCCTTCGTCAACATCCATCAACGCTTCCTTTACCGCTTCAATCCGGTTGGCATAATCCATCTGGTAGGTTTTCTTATCACCAAAACCGGGAGCACTATCCAATGCATCGCGGAAAGGGCCGTAAAAGCAGGAAGCATATTTTGCACTATATGCCATAATACCAGTCCGCGTAAAATTATTTTTCTCAAATGCCTCCCGGATGGCACCAATCCTGCCATCCATCATATCGCTGGGCGCTACAAAATCGGCGCCTGCCAGTGCGTGGCTCAGGCTCATTTTTACCAGGGCCGCAACGGTCGGATCATTTACTATTTCCCCATCCACCACAATTCCGTCATGGCCATAAGACGAATATGGATCCAATGCCACATCCGTCATCACTACCATTTCCGGTACGGCGTTTTTTATCGCCCTGATGCTTCTCTGCATCAGGCCGGAGGGGTTCCACGCTTCTTTGCCCGTATTGTCCTTTAACTCATCCGGTGCCTTAACAAATAACAAAACACTCTTAATGCCCAGGCTCCATAATTCCTTCACCTCTTTAACGGTACCATCAAGTGAACGCCTGTAATAGCCTGGCATTGAAGGGATTTCAAATGATATATTATCACCTTCATCAATAAATAGCGGTGCAATAAAATCGGCTGGAGTTAATATGGTTTCTGCGACCAAGGCCCTTATTGAAGGGGAAGCTCTTAATATCCTGTTTCTTCTTTGTAGTTCCATATTATAATTATTTTGATTACCGTGTATT
>JBDTWP010000160.1:0-13611 GCA_040006615.1 Ferruginibacter sp. | reverse complement strand
CCGGAATAGCGGAATAACTGAGGTTTTATCTTGTAATTTAATAGGCTGCATTTTTCGAATTAGTGCAAATAAAAAATCTCTGATTTATCCCTTGCTCATTATATCCAGGATTTGATGATAGCTTACCGCCCTTTTTCCTTTCCAGGCTTTTGACTGGAAGGGCAACAACTGCAACAGTCCGGGGAACATATGCCCCAGCTTCAACACTTGATATTCAGAGCTCCTGACCAGTCGCAAAATAACCCATTGGATTACATTACTTCCGGGAAAAACTCCAACCGGGTTTAGTGTGAATAGCCGCCACCCGGCGCCGGACTCCCGTCCGGCGCCCATTTATTACTAATGCATGTAAACTTAAAAGCCATCCAAAATTGCAATATGTAACAATCTCAGAAATTCTGACCCATCAAAAATAAACAATTGGTTTACATTATTTCCGGGAAAGACCCCAACGGGGTTTAATATCAATAGCCCCGTGTGCAACCAGGGGAAAACGAATACCATAATTCGATGCAACCCCGAATGGGATTGAATTTTATGGAGTTAATAGTTTCTGAGGCCATATAATATAAATTTGTGTGGTTTGAAAGTTTTGGCGGGCGTTTCTAAATATGAGTTATAAGGCTTTAATAACTGAAATCAGATTTTGTACCATTTCTTTAGAAATATCAAGATGAGTTACCATTCTGACCTGTGTAGCCGAAATTGCAATGGTCAGTATGTCCAGCCTGGCCAATTCCGTTTCAAAGCTTTTTGCAGTGAAAGGTGACCTTAATTCAAACAGGAGGATATTTGTTTCTACAGGCATTATTTTACCTACAAAATCTTTTTTAATTAAGGCTTCGGCAATTTGTTTTGCATGTTGATGGTCTTCCACGAGCCGGTTGACGTTATTTTCAAGGGCATAAATACCCGCTGCGGCTAAATACCCCGCCTGCCGCATCCCACCACCAAAAACCTTGCGGACTCTCCTGGCCTTTTGTATAAAATCTGTTTTGCCGAGTAGTAAACTTCCAACAGGTGTACCCAGGCCTTTACTCAGGCAAACGGAGATGCTGTCGAATACTTCACCATATTGCTGTGGTGTCTCCTTTTTGGCAACCAGGGCGTTCCATAACCTGGCTCCATCCAAATGGAGTTTCAGTTTATTTTGAAGGCAAATTTCCCTTATCCTGGTGATTTCATTGAATTCGTAACAGCTACCGCCCCCGCGGTTAGCCGTATTTTCCAAACTTACCAGGGCAGTCCTTGCTTTATGAAGGTCATTTGGATTGATCGCCTCCAATACATTCGTGGCTGTAATTCTACCCCTGTCGCCTTCGATCGCTTTTACCTGGCAGCCACTATTAAAGGCAATCCCTCCTCCTTCATAAATATATACATGGCTCAATTTATCGCAAATAACCTCATCACCCGGTTGCGTATGACATTTAATTGCGATCTGGTTAGTCATGGTGCCACTCGGACAGAATACGGCCGCTTCCATTCCAAATAGTTCAGCAGCCATCGATTCTAATTTATTGATGGAAGGATCTTCTCCAAAAACATCATCCCCAACCTGGGCCGTAAACATGGCTTCCAGCATTGCTGCCGACGGTTTGGTAAAAGTATCCGAACGCAAATCGGTTATCATGGGGCAAATATAGTATGAAAATAAAGGAGTTAGTTGAAGGTTGAAAGTTGAACCTTCAACATTGAACAGTTCAACCATCACTTTTTTCATCCTTTTTGCAGCAACACTATGAAATGTAAGATTAGAATTGTAACTTTGCAAACTAATTTTTGGTATATTTTGTAGTTTAACCATTCCTTTGCAACATTTTACCAATTATAACTGTCCTGAAACGTTAGACATTCTGAATTTAATTCAACACAATGAGGCAACTTAAAATCGCAACGCAGATTACCAACCGTGATTCTCAGGCGGTGGAAAAATACCTGCAGGAAATTTCCAAAATCTCCATGATTACGCCCGAGGAAGAAACCATTTTGGCCCAAAAAATCAAGATGGGAGATCAACGGGCATTGGACAAATTGGTGCAGGCCAATCTTCGTTTTGTGGTATCTGTGGCCAAGCAGTACCAGCACCAGGGACTTTCCTTAAGTGATTTGATCAATGAGGGCAATCTTGGCCTGATTAAAGCAGCACAACGTTTCGACGAAACAAAAGGTTTCAAATTTATTTCTTATGCCGTGTGGTGGATTCGCCAGTCAATACTACAGGCGTTGGCAGAGCAGGGCAGATTGGTCCGTTTGCCACAAAATAAAATTGGCACTTATAACAAAGCGAACAAAGCCTATATGGCATTTGAACAGGAACATGAACGGGAGCCATCTACCGAAGAGTTGGCGGAATTGTTGGAAATGAGTGAAACGGAGATCAACAATATTTTCCAGAGTAATACCCGTCACACTTCCCTGGATGCACCGGTACACGAAGCAGAAGATGTGGCCATGGGTGATTTATTGCAGGGAGGCGATGATACCGATGAAGATGTAATGCATGATTCATTAAGAAATGAGATTCGCAGGGTGTTAAAATCATTAAGTCCGAGGGAAGCAGAAATTGTAAACGCATATTTTGGGCTGGATGGTGAAAACGGAGTCACCATTGAGCAGATTGGCCAGAAATATGACCTTACCAAGGAACGTATCCGCCAGATCAAAGAAAGAGCGATCAAGCGTTTGCAAAAAGCAAGGTATAGTGGCGCCTTGAAAGCATATTTAGGTTAAAATTTTTTAATTGTTATCCAAGATCCTTCAGACGGGGACCTCAGACCGTATTATTTAACTGCCGTTTATATAACTGCACCGTATTTTCAAGTCCCAGGTAGATCGCATCACAGATCAGCGCATGGCCGATGGAAACCTCCAATAATTCCGGAATATGTTGCGCAAAGAACTGTAGGTTTTGCAAATCAAGATCATGCCCCGCATTGATGCCTAATCCTGATTCGCTGGCTTTATTACCGGCCGAAATGAATGGCGCGATTGCCGCTTCTCTCTTTCCTTCCTTATACAACCTGGCGTATCCCTCGGTATATAGTTCAATCCTGTCGGTACCGGTAGCCACAGCACCTTCCACCATCTCAATTATGGGATCCACAAAGATGGATGTGCGGATGCCGGCATTCCTGAACAGCCCTATCATTTCAATTAGGTAATCCTTATGCTCAATTGTATTCCATCCATGATTGGAAGTTAATTGTCCTGATCCGTCCGGGACTAAAGTTACCTGAGCGGGTTGGTTTACCAGCACTAGTTTTACAAATTTGTCTTCCGTACAATTGCCTTCGATATTAAATTCGGTTCTGATCAGTTTCTTTAACGCATATACGTCTGCATAGCGGATATGTCTTTCGTCGGGGCGGGGATGCACTGTGATTCCGTCCGCGCCAAAACGTTCAATATCCAATGCTGTTTCTACCAGGTCCGGGTTGTTGCCGCCCCGGCTGTTTCGTAAAGTCGCAATTTTATTGATGTTGACAGAAAGCTTAGTCATCCTTGTCGTCAAATTTTATCAAAGTTAGTAAGTTTCGCTACCGATGAAAAAATTAAGAATCCTGACCTCCCTTTGTGCATATCAAACTATAAATAGGAATGAGAATCTATTCCCTTCTCTCCATCACCCCTTCCTCTCCCTGAACCCCTTCGGCGTTACCCCAAATTTTGATTTAAACACCGTTGCAAAATATGCCTGTGATGAAAATCCTACCTTATAAGAAATCTCTGAAATAGACAGGTCTTCATTCAGCAATAAATACCTTGCTTTTTGCATTCTTACACTTAATATATAGTCATTTACATTATAGCCCAGTACCGCCTTTACTTTTCTATATAATTGCACCCTTGATATACCGATCTCTTTGCAAATATCATCCACGCCAAAATTTTCATTGGCGATATTGCTTTCAATTATAGAAGAAAATTCGCTTACAAATTTTCGGTCAATTTTTTTCGAGACGGAGCCCCGGTGGTTTTCATTGGGTAATTCGCTTGTATAATGGTCCTTTAATGCTTCCCTGTTTTTTATAAGGCTCTTAATAGTTTCTTCCAGGTATTTGAAATTGAATGGTTTCACGATATAGGCATCGGCTTTTAATTTTAACCCCTCAATTTGCTGTTCCATACTTCCCCTGGCTGTTAATATGATAATGGGGATATGCGATGTTCTTATGTCATTTTTCAATGCCTCCGTTATGGCCATGCCGTCTTTTCCCGGTAGCATAATATCAGAAACAATTACATCCGGCACTATTTCATATGCCAGGTTTAAACCAATATTTCCATTCTCAGCTTCAATGATTTCATATGCTTTATTGAGTTGTTCTTTCAGGAAAGTCCTCACCTCATCATTATCCTCAATAAGCAGGATCGAATACTCCTTGCCGCTTGTTGAAGCATTTTCTGTTGATACAGATGAGGGTTTATCCAATTCGGTAGTATAAATTTTAGCATCTTCATAATTAAGGTAGTAGGGGCTTATTTCTTTTTCTATTTCATTTTCTTCCAAATGCATTTTTCCCAGAGGCAATTGAATTTCAAACCTGGTCCCTTTCCATTTTTCGCTTTTTATTTTTATCGTACCATGATGAAGCATAATTAGTTCTTTTGAAAGCGCTAAACCCAAACCTGTTCCCTTAAAAGCTCCCTCATGGCCCTGGTAAAAAAGGTCAAAAGCGTGTTCAAGGGTTTCGGGTCCCATACCAATTCCTGTATCCGCGATCATAATTATTGCCTTTGAATTATTATCATCTTTATTAATTGATACGGTTATGGATCCATGTTCATTGGTATATTTAAAAGCGTTGGATAGCAGGTTAAATAATACCTTGTCAAGCATATTCACATCAAACCATACTTTCATCGCCGGATCTTTTGACTCCGTTCTGTAAGAAATGTGTTTCTTATTGGCCGATTCAGTAAATGCATTGCTAATTTCAGTAACGAATTCCGTAAGATTATTTTCACTGGCTCTCAATCTCATTTTATCATGCTCTATTTTTCTGAAATCCATTAATTGATTTACCAGTCTTAAAAGTCTGAGCGCATTCTTTTTTACCATTTCAAGTTGGACCATAGCGGCAAAATGAATTTTGGTGGATGATAAAATTTCTTCCAATGGGCCCAGTATAAGAGTAAGCGGTGTCCTCAACTCATGCGAAATATTTGTAAAGAAATGAAATTTAGCCTCCGTGGCTTCCCTGGCTGTCTTATCTAATTCTATTAATTGATTACGCTGGGATAAAATTTCCTCATTTTGCCTGGCAAGCCTGGCATTGATTTTTTTATTTTCCTTTAAATAATAAAACAGGATCGAACCCATGATCAATGACAGTGCAAGTGATATCGAAATAGCGTAGATGATATTGGTTTGGTACCTGGTGAGTATATTTTGTTCATCAATCTTTTGCTGGCTCCTGTCGATATCACGCTGCAGAGCAGATAACTTTTCACTTTGAAGTTTCATGATCCTAACATTGGTTGAATCAATAATAGTGGTAGCCAGGTCATTCTCTTTATAGTAAGGTTTATCTTCGAGAATATTTACTGCTGTCTGTATCGCTTCCGCTCCCCCGGTTGGATATAATATTGTTGCTTTCAAATTCCCCTTTTCCACGAGATCAATACCCCCATTTTCACCCGGTAGTCCGTCTACGCCAACTATATTAATTTTGTCGTCGATGCCTAAATTTCTGCAAACTTTATAGGCAGAAAAAGCCAGCCTGTCATTGGTAGCAAATATTAATTGAATATCAGGATGCAGTTTTAAAAACTCACTCAATGGTTCCTGCCAGGGATCTTTATCCCCGTCTACACTAAATTTCGTTATGTATTTTATTCCGGGATATTGTTTAATAAAATCGGTAAATCCGTTATGGCGGTCAATAGCAGCGGATGAACCAGCCGGGTCGCCCTCTATTTCGATTACATTTCCTTTACCCTTTAATAAAGAATTGGTGAAAATTCCCGCATTTAAACCCACCTTATAATTGTTTGCCCCCACAAAAGCCGTGTAGTTATCTGATAATGTCCTCCTGTCAATGATAATTACCGGTATACCTTTTTTATAGGCTTTATCAACAATGGAAGTTATTGGTTCTGCCTGGTTGGGAGAAACCAGCAACAAATCAATATGCTGATCAATAAGTTCCTGTATTTGTTTGATCTGTAATTCAGAACTGAGATTGGCGTCCTTAATTATAAAATTTATTTCAGGATGGAACGATAATTCCCTTTCCATTTCTTTTTGCATTGTTTTTCTCCAGCTATCCCCAAGGGTGCATTGCGAAAAACCAATAGTAAATCTTTTTTCGTCCTTTTTTGAATTGCAGGAGACCAACAAGAGACTAATAATGGCTAAGCTAAAACAGGCAGACCAGCATTTCAATTGTAGAAACAGGTTAAATACCAAATCCTCATTTTTCTTGATGTGGTTGGGAGACATACCAATTACCGGGTACGTCATCGTCCCTTGACCGCACCGGCCATTTTTGCAAGCAAATATAAAAATGTAAATCCTTTTTAAACGGCTCCTTTTTACCAGCTGTTTGGAAAAATTCAAAGCAATCATACCCGCAAGTTCATAAATTATTTATAACTAATGATAAAATTGTACCATATTCTTTAGCAACCCTTCGCAAATATAAATATCCGGGTTCGGGTGAATTGGAAAGATGGTTCAAATTCGCAATAAATTGTTACAATTTTATAAATATCAATAGAATTGTTTTTTAGTTAATTTTATAAATGATTCATTTTCAATCATATATAGGAGTATTAACATTTCTTCAAATTTTAAAACAATTTGTACGATTTTGAAAAAATAAAATGCTGACCCTTTCTATATTGCCTTCCTAAACGCTCGCTATATGAACAAGAAACTGGTCTTTTGGAGTATTGTGGTGGCACTGGGAGGATTCCTCTTTGGATTTGATACTGCGGTTATATCCGGCGCAGAACAGAAAATTCAGCATGTCTGGAACCTTAGTGATATCCTTCATGGCCAGGCAATAGCCATTGCGCTTTATGGAACCGTAATAGGC
Organism: Ferruginibacter sp.; assembly: GCA_040006615.1. Classification (GTDB taxonomy): domain Bacteria; phylum Bacteroidota; class Bacteroidia; order Chitinophagales; family Chitinophagaceae; genus Ferruginibacter. Next base: position 6,565 of record JBDTWP010000160.1, on the reverse strand, counting down.
GCTTTATTCGGAGGTATTCCTGCGGAAAAATATGGCAGGAAGAAGATCCTTTTTTTGATTGGCATTATTTATCTTATCTCTTCGGTAGGTTCAGCTCTCGCGGATAATGTGTACACATTTATGGCATTCCGCCTCCTGGGGGGCCTGGGTGTAGGGGCATCTTCAGTAGTAGCTCCAATGTATATCTCAGAAATTGCACCAGCAAAAACCAGGGGCCGTTTTGTAGCCACTTTTCAATTCAATATCGTATTTGGAATACTAGTGGCTTATTTTTCAAACTATCTCCTGCAAAATATCGGGGAAGATAGCTGGCGCTGGATGCTTGGCGTTATGGCCATTCCTTCCATAATTTATGTGGCCCTCCTGTTTTTTGTTCCGGAAAGCCCCAGGTGGCTGATCGTTCATAGAGGCGATTTTGTTAATTCCAGGAAAACACTGGAAGTTTCAGACCCTGAAGGTGTCGATGAAGCAATACGGGCAATTCACAAAACAATTGATGAAGAAAAGCAAAAGGAAAGCCTTTCCACATTCCTCTCAGGAAGGTTTAATGTCCCCATTGGCATGGCGTTCCTGATTGCGCTGTTTAACCAGCTCTCCGGGATAAACGCAATTATCTACTTCGCACCGCGGGTATTTGAACTCGCTGGTATTGAAAAGGGTGCGGCCTTCTTACAAAGTACCGGCATTGGATTGGTAAACATGGTATTTACCTTGCTGGGAGTCTACCTGATCGACAGGATCGGCCGGAAAAAATTGATGCTGATTGGTTCTTTAGGGTATATCATTTCACTTGGTTCCATCGCTGCGGCTTTCTATTTTGAATATTCCTCAGGCGCCATCGTGCCCTCATTGGTCTTCCTTTTTATCGCCTCCCATGCGATTGGTCAGGGAGCCGTTATCTGGGTCTTTATTTCCGAAATATTCCCCAACAGTGTCCGTTCTTACGGCCAGTCTCTCGGCTGTACTACCCACTGGGTATTAGCATCTGTTATCACTAGTGTATTCCCCCTGGTAGCCAATAAATTCGGTGCAGCCCCTTTGTTCCTGTTTTTTGCCCTGATGATGGTATGCCAGCTATTGTGGGTGTTATTCAAGATGCCGGAGACAAAAGGAACATCATTGGAACAGATAGAAAAAAATATAATAATGCACTAAAAAACATGAAAAACAAAAGCAAAAAAATGATTGCCAATTATTCATCACTTAAAAATTCTATTATGAGAAAGACATTTATTCTACTGCCATTGCTCCTGCTGGCAGTCTGCTCATTTGCACAGCAAAAAGCCTTTATCGGAACGGTCACTTCCAAACAAGGCAATACACCACTTGCCGGAGTTTCTGTGCAAAACAAAACCAAAACAACGGTTACGGATCTGTCAGGTAAGTTTTCCATTCAGGCATCTGTCGGCGACAACCTTACCTTTTCCTATGTTGGAATGAAACAGGTTACCATAAAAATTACCGGCAGTGATCAAAATCTATTAGTGGAACTGGAAGAATCAGTGAAAGAAGGGGAACAGGTAGTAGTAGTGGGCTATACTTCCCAAAGAAAGCAAGATTTAACTGGTGCGGTTGCTGTGGTGGATTTGACCCCGGTAAAAAATAATAGTTCGGGCAACACCATGCAAGCCTTGCAAGGACGGGTAGCAGGTTTGTATATCGAAAAGGATGGCTCGCCCAACGGATCCAACAGCAGGATACTGATACGGGGCGCCAATACCCTGGGAAATAACGACCCGCTTTATATCATAGATGGCATCCCTACCACAAGGCCGGAAGTATTTCAAAACATGGACCCTGCAAATATTTCCTCTGTCCAGGTTTTAAAAGATGCTTCTGCGGAATCTATTTATGGAGCCCGCGCGTCTAATGGTGTTATCATTGTTACCACTAAAAATGGTGGTAACACAAATGGCAAGGTCAATTTTCAATTGAACAGCAGCATTTCGAGTCAGTCAGAAAAAGCAATAAGGTTCAAAATGCTAAACTCGGTGGATAGGGGTAAGGCATTATGGCAGGCCTCAGTTAATGATGGGCAGGACCCCGCTGCGGGATATGGCGAAATTTATAATTTCGATTGGAATAATGATTATGCTAATCCGGTCTTAAAAGGAGTAACGCCGAAACCTTTTGTTGGCGGCGACCCCAATACACCTGTAGGCAATACAGATTGGCAGGATGTAATGTATAAAACAGGTATTGTAACGAACAACAGTTTAACAGCTTCAGTAGGTAATAAGAACTCATCCTTAGAAATAAATGTTGGATATCTAAAGAATACGGGCATGCTAAGGTATACAGGCTACGAACGATTGGGTGGCAGCATCAATGCTTTAACAAAAGCTTTTAATGACAAAGTTTTATTCGGGGTCAATTTGCGTATAGCCAACTCGGACGAAACCTTAACTACCAGGGATTTGGGTGGTGCTTCTACAACATTTCTGGCAGTTACTTTAGCGCCCACAATTCCTGTTTATCAAAAAGATGGTGTTAGCTATGCAGGGGAATTAGGCGCAGGTTATTCTGATAGGAATAATCCGTTGCACATGCAGGATCTGGCCAAATGGAATAACGCTAACCGTCTGAGTACATTCGGTAACATTTTTGTAGAAATTCAACCAATTAAAAATTTGTTTTTCAAATCAAATATTGGCGCGGATAACTCTAATTATTTAAATAAAGTTATTACGCCAACTTTCTCAGAAGGCGCATTAAGCCGCACTACCAATAGCCTGTCTTTTGATCAAAACCATTATCTAAGTATGACTTTCTCTAACACGCTGCGCTATAATTTAAACCTGAATGAAGATAATCATTTCAAGTTTCTGGTCGGTACAGAGTACATTAAGACAGACTTAGACTTTCAGACAACTAAAAAGGAAGGTTTTGCGCTTCAAACAGAAGAATATTTCACATTGAATGCCGGAACCGGCAATACAACCGTTTCAGGAGGATCAACAGGCAACAGGCTGTTTTCTCAATTTGCACGTGTTGACTATAATTATTCTGACAGGTACCTGGCTGCCGTTACCGTTCGTCGCGACGGTTCGTCCCGTTTTGGGGCCGACAACCAATATGGTATATTTCCGGCTGCTTCCTTAGGCTGGAGAATAGACAAAGAAGCATTCATGGAAAACAAAACTTTTTTCTCTGAATTAAAAGCAAGGGTTGGTGTAGGCCGCGTAGGGAATCAGCAAATTGGTGATCTGGCTCGTTTTGGACTCTTTGACACGAGATATGGCACCACATTGGCGCAACTGGTTGGCGGGTTTTGGGAGCAGTACATGAACATCGGTACGGCTTATTCTCTATCGGGTGCCAATACAGGTACACTTCCTTCTGGTTTCGTTCAAATCCAGGCCGCAAATTCAGGGCTTAAATGGGAAAGTACCGAAGAGATCAATGCAGGGTTGGATTTCTCCATACTCCATAGTAAAATTTACGGATCATTCGATTATTTTTCACGAAATACCACTGGTATATTGATTACACCGCCCGTGGCTTCAGCCCTGGGAGAGGGCCAAACCAAACCAGTAAACGGTGCCTCTAAAAGTAATAAAGGATGGGAATTTTCATTAGGCTATCAAAGCGAAAAAATGGGGGATTTTAAATACAATGTCAAAGTTAATTTAGCCCATTTCCGAGACAAAATAACAACGTTACCAGAAAATGTACGTCCCGCCTATGCAGGTAATCTCGTAAATACGATCATTGGTCATTCCCAGTTTGATATTTTCGGATATAAGACCAATGGCCTGTTCCAATCTCAGGCCGAAGCTGATGCTTCTCCAACACAGATTGGTGCTGGCCCCGGCAGGATTCGGTATGTAGATATTAACAACGACAAGGTAATTAATGATCTGGATAGAACCTGGATAGGCACTACACTTCCTTCAATAGAATATGGTGTAAGAGTTGATTTGTCTTACCAAAAATTTGATTTGTCTTTATTTGGATCAGGTGTAGGTGGTAGAAAAGGATTTGATGTCTATACACTGTTCAACAACCTGATGAAAAGCAGGGAAAATGTAGGGCCGGGTGTATTCAATGGCTGGACACCACAAAACAAAAATACGGATGTTCCCGCCTTAACTCTTAAAGACAATAATAACGAAGGCCGTACTTCTGATTATTTTATAGTTAATACCTCCTATTTCAAATTGCGTAATGTTCAGCTTGGCTACAATGTTGTTCCAAAAGCCGTCTTTTCAAGGTTGCGCTTTTATGCAATGGCTGATAACTTATTAAGGATTAAAAGTAAAAGCTATTTAAGCCCCGACCCGGAAAGAATAGACCTTGATCCCGTTCCGATTCCGAGAACATTTACCGTTGGTATTAATGCATCATTTTAAAATTAAAAGTTAAAAATTAAATCAAAATGAAAAATATAATTATAACTGCCCTTATAACATCAGGACTATTGTTTTTTAGTTCATGTAAAAAGGTGCTGGACTATACCCCGACGGGAGTATTGTCGTCTTCAGATTTAAAATCGCCCGCCGCCATCGAAGGATTAGTTACTTCGGCCTACGCTGCTATTGGAAATGGCGATATGATCGGGCCCATCTACAGTAATTGGGCATATGGAAGTGTTCGTTCCGATGATTCCTATAAAGGTGGAGGTGGTACGGGGGATGTTGGTGAAATAGATGCAATGGAACATTATAACCTTGTAACACCAACAATGGACGCGTTTGTTTCACGTACCTGGAAAAATTTATTTAAATCTATTTCCAGGGCTAATGTGGCACTTCGCGCTGTCAATTCGCTTTCAGAAGCAGAATTTCCTGCAAAAAACACCCGATTGGCTGAATTAAGGTTCCTGAGAGGGCATAGTTATTTTACTATGAAATTATTGTACAGGAATATTCCCATTTTTGATGAAAATACCACAGATGAACAGATCCTGACAATTTCAAACGATTTGAAAAATGACGATTCCTGGAATAAAATTGCCGAAGATTTCCAATTTGCAATTGATAAATTGCCTGAATCTCAACCCCAACTTGGAAGGGCTAATAAATTAGCGGCAAAAGCCTATTTGGCAAAATTGAGATTGTTTCAGGCTTATGAGCAGGATGACAATCATAAAGTAACAAATATCAATCAGGCTAAATTGCAGGATGTTGTTACATTAACCGAGGCAGTTATTTCTTCCGGCAAATATTCTTTAAGCAGTGATATTGCAGATAATTTTTTGCCCGAAACTGAAAATGGCCCCGAATCTGTTTTTGCTATTCAGTTTACAATAAATGATGGTACTACAGCTGGCAGGTTGAGCTTTGAAGATGGATTGAATTATCCGCACGGTGCACCACAATATGGATGTTGTGGATTTCATGCGCCAAGTCAAAACCTGGTAAATGCCCACACCACAGACGCAAATGGTCTGCCCAATTTTACGACATTCAATAATGGCATTGCGGATCTGTCCACTGCAACTGTGGATCCCCGGCTTGACCATACAGTTGGTATCGAAGGTCATCCCTATAAATATGATAATACAAAACCTTTCAGTAATAGTTGGATAAGGGATGCAGGCGTATATGGTAATTTTCATTCTATGCGTTATCAGCAATTGGCTTCAAGTTCATCTTATTTTAAACTCGGACCATTTATGGGTACCGCAAAAAATTATGATATTCTTAGATTTGACGATATTTTATTGATGCAGGCCGAAGCATATATTGAATTAGGACAACAGGATAAAGCCTTACCAATAATCAACCAGGTTAGATCAAGAGCTGCAGCAAGTACAGGAAGACTTAAAAAAATGGATGGCACTTTTCCATCGAAATACAATACCAAAGTATACCCTGCCGCAGGTTGGACCCAGGCATACGCCCGTACCGCGTTGCAATGGGAAAGACGCCTGGAATTTGCAACTGAGGGGGAACGTTTCTTTGATTTGGTAAGATGGGGAATTGCTGAGCAGACCTTAAATGCCTACATCTCTGTTGAAAAATCCCGGAGGACCTTTTTAGCGACCGCCAAATTTACCGCAGGAAGAGATGAATACCTGCCAATTCCACAATCTGAAATCACATTTACTAATGGCTTGTATAAACAAAATCCGAAGTATTAGGATCTTCCGAAAAATGACAATTAAACAAGGCTAGAAGATAAGATGATTTAAATATCCTGGCAATGGAACCACTTATAGATATCAATCCTATGGAAGCTAATTTAAGAAAATGTAAAAAAGAAAATGATTAAAGTAAGTATCCGTTAATCATTAGTTAGCATTAAATTTAGTGGAAGTTTCTACTTTCTCCCACTTTTGGCTGGAAGGCATATTACAGGAATACAGGAGGAAAATCTATTGAGACAATTTCAAAAAGTAAAGACGAAAAAATAATAAGGAACCAAATTATTCGCCGCAACGGATAATACCAAAGGAGTTTTTATTCGCACTTGATCCTATGTGTTCTATGTTCCTTTGTGGTTCAAATAAGTATGTTTGTAGAAAGCACGTTTTCGCGCTTTACGTCTATGTGTCCTATGTGCCTATGTGGTTCAAATAAGTATGTTTGTAGAAAGCACGTTTTCGCGCTTTACGTCTATG
>JBDTWP010000159.1:0-13692 GCA_040006615.1 Ferruginibacter sp. | reverse complement strand
GCAGGTTTTCGCGCTTTACGTCTATGTGTCCTATGTGCCTATGTGGTTCAAATAAGTATGTTTGTAGAAAGCAGGTTTTCGCGCTTTACGTCTATGTGTCCTATGTGCCTATGTGGTTCAAATAAATATGTTTGTAGAAATTACGATTTCGCGCTTTAGTTCTATGTGTCGTATGTACCAGTGTGGTTTAAATAAAAATGCCTGTAGAAAGTACGTTATTCCTTTCAGAAGTAAGACTTGTAGCAGGGATTAAAAAAGTAATAACACAATGTAAGTTTTGTTGTTTTTAGCGCCGGGGAATTTTCTACCCTGGATGATAAAATTAAATATGATGACCTGGTTAATAAATTTGAAAATAGTTCAATGCTAATATCCATTTGTAATCTGAAAACCCGGTCTTTATTTGAGAAAGTATTGTTCAATCAATTAAAAAGTTTATAAATAGTATAAATATGTCATTATGAAAAGAAGAATATTTTTTTCGATACTTTGTTTCCTGGGTATGCTGGGTATTGACGGAAAAATCCTGGCGCAGAATTCAGACCTGAATAAAGACGAAGTATACCGCCCCCAAATTCATTTTACACCCAAAGAACACTGGGTCAACGACCCCAATGGAATGGTATTTCACAAGGGCATTTATCACCTGTTCTTTCAATATCATCCTAAAAGTTCGGTTTGGGGGCCAATGCATTGGGGACACGCTACCAGTAAGGATATGATTCATTGGAAGCGGGAACCAATTGCCATTTATCCCGATAGCCTGGGCACTATTTTTTCAGGTAGCGCCGTAGTCGATAAAAATAATACCTCAGGCTTTGGTAAAAAAGGGCTGGTTCCCCTGGTAGCTATCTTTACACACCATGATACAAAAGGTGAAAAAGAAGGAAGGAAGGACTTCCAAAACCAAAGTATCGCGTACAGTCTTGATAATGGAACCACCTGGACTAAATACGCCGGAAACCCTGTCGTTAAAAATCCCGGCATAACAGATTTTCGCGATCCGAAGGTTATGTGGTACGAACCACAAAAAAAATGGGTAATGACGCTGGCTACCAAAGATTTTATAACATTCTATTCCTCTCCTGATTTAAAAGACTGGAAAAAGGAAAGTGAGTTTGGCCAGGGGATCGGAGCTCACGGCGGAGTGTGGGAATGCCCCGATTTATTTGCATTGGATGATCACGGGAAAAAACTATGGGTACTGGTAGTAAATTTAAATCCGGGAGGCCCTAATAAAGGTTCGGCAACCCAATATTTCCTGGGTGATTTTAATGGCACGGAATTTTTACCTTATAGCACGGATGTTAAATGGTTGGATTACGGCCCTGATGAGTACGCAGGTATTACCTGGTCCAATACTGGCAACCGGAAAATATTTTTGGGTTGGATGAGCAACTGGCTATATGCGATGAAGGTTCCTACTGAAACCTGGAGAAGCGCAATGACCATACCCAGGGAACTAAAAGTAAAGAAGGTTGGGAAGGATATTTTGATTGCTTCTCAACCAGTAGCGGAACTTTCTGGAATTTATTCAAAGCCCGTCATCGCTCAAAATGTCCGGGTTTCGAAAAGTATGGATATTGCTCTGAAAACCGGCAAAGTGAAATTTCCCTGCCGCATAGACCTTAGTTTGGAATCAGTAAAGGATTTTTCATTGGTGGTTTCAAATGATATGGGTGAAGAAATAATAATTGGTTACGATAAAGCCCAAAACCAGTATTTTATGGACCGGACAAAATCAGGGAAAACAGATTTCCAGGAAGATTTTGCAGCCAGGCATACAGCGCCCCGTTTTTCAGATGATCCATCAATGAATATTTCATTGTTAATAGATGTAAGTTCTGTGGAATTATTTGCCGATGATGGACTATCGGTGATGACGGAAATTTTCTTTCCCAATAAACCCTTCAATCAAATTCATATTCAATCGCCTGAAAATATCTTAATTAAAAAACTGGAATATATCAAACTAAAAAGTATCTGGCGTTAAACAGGGAAATTTTTTTAGGGATATTGAGGTGCTGTTCTTTATTTTATTAACCCATTAAAAATGGTTGGATTAGTTTTAAAAAATCTCCATATAAATTACTTTTCAAGCGCCCTAAAAGATTAATTATTCAAACAAGTGACAACCAATCACCCCTGCCAGCGGCTGCCTTTAGTTAATAAACATATCCAGTGCAAATTTTATTCCCTCTGAATCATTGTCAAGGGTGATAAATCTGGCCTGGGATTTTACTTCGTCAGGTGAGTTTCCCATTGCAATTCCTAGCCCCGCCAATTTGAGCATTTCTATATCATTGTAATTGTCGCCGATTGCGAGAACATCTTTGGAGGCTAAGCCATATTTTTTAAGTAAAAAAATGATGGCCGAGACCTTCGAAGCAGCGCCATTCGTTATTTCAAGATAGGTTGGTTTAGACTTGTAAATATTGAGGTGATGACCGGCATGTTTTATTATTTGGAGTTCTGTTGAATCAATTTTGCCGGGGTCTCCCATTAATAATATTTTGTGAGGTCCCTCATTTTCGGTTGTCCATTGCTGAATTTGTAAATGCGTATTTAATATGGTCACTTTTGTTTCAGTGATTTCTTCCTCCTGGTTTATCCAATTGGTATAGCTGTTTGAAAACCATTTTCCCATTTCATAAAAATTGACGCTTAGGTTATTTTCTATTGCGTTACGATTAATAACGTTCAGATAGGCAATGTCAACCGTAGAACTTAGTAAATGAGTAAAACCATTATTATTATATTTTTCCAAAATCAATGCCCCATTAAAGCAAACGATCGGTGAATTTAAGTTTAACTGTTTGTAGATTTTTTCAACAGCTTGCGGTGGCCTTGCGCTGGTAAGTATAACCGGTATCTTTTTGATTTCACTGATTCTTTGAATTGCGGAAAGAGTTCCCTTCGAAATTAAATGTTGCGATGTTAAAAGGGTGCCGTCAATATCGATAAATAGGATTTTGTACATTTTAAAAGCTTTGGCAGATTCAATGGAGTATGGCTTCATCCTGTTGTTTCATACAATAAAGATACTTATCATTCACAAGGTGTTAAAAGGTGAATCCTCTATTACGGTGTAGGATCAGGCCGCGGCCTGTTCCTGCGGGTCAAAAAACGGGAAGCGTGAAATTTAAATATTTGAAAATAGGAAAATGAACAGATGAAAAAAAGTGTATAATGCTTTTGTTGCGAACTAGCTGAAAGGGCGAAAGATACAGGGATGATACAGGCAACCAGGGATGAACTATTAGAGAACTATTACAGAACCATGGATTGGGTACGGAGGAAACACGGAGTAGACACGGACTATGTACGGACTTTTGGTGTAAAATTGTACCCGAATTGATCATAATCGGCCGGGAAATATATATATTTATTTTTCATTTATCCCAATATTTTACAAATAACAATCTACGAATTTTTTATGGAAATTCAAAGAAATATTTTGAGATATTTGGATATTTATATACTGGGATTCAGGATACCCGATACTGGATTCCGGACAATTGAGATAATAATGGGATATTGTCCCGATATCCTATCGTAAATTGGGCATGCAGTATCGGTCTCTGTTATCCCATATTCGGCTGGAGGCAATTTATTAAAGCGATTCCAACCAATCGGGTGTATACTATTCTGTTGAACACACGAAGCAGGATGAATTCGGAATGTACCCCTTTGCACTTGCATGATTTTATTACCTGCTGGTTTAGACAACATCAAACTTGCAATGATTATTAAGTGGAATTTGTCTTGCTTTGTTTTTCAGCTTCCATATTTTGAATCATCACAGTTCATGACAGTAACCGTACAACTTTAGCTACCTTTATCTCCTTATTGCTTGTATATATTAAAAATCAGTTATCTCATGGGTGTCATTCTCGGCGTTATTTTTCATTTTATAGGAGGCTTTGCATCTGGTAGTTTTTATATGCCTTACAAAAAAGTAAAGGGGTGGCATTGGGAAAGTTTTTGGATCATCGGGGGCCTTTTCTCCTGGCTGATTGTACCTCCGCTTGCTGCATATCTCACCATTCCGGGCTTTGGGGATATCATTACAAATTCAAGCGGGGCTATATTAGGGGCTACTTTTACCATGGGTTTGCTCTGGGGCATCGGTGGACTCACCTATGGACTGGGGGTACGTTACCTCGGTGTTTCATTGGGTAGTTCCATCATTCTTGGTTTGTGTTCTGTATTTGGTGCAATCATTCCCTCGGTTTATTATTATTTTAATCCAACAAATGGGAAGGATACCATTGCCGACCTGTTTGGTACTACATGGGGGATACTGGTTTTATTGGGATTGGCAATATGCGTTATCGGTATAATAATTTGTGGCAGGGCCGGCGCTATGAAAGATAAAGACCTGGGTGGCGCAGAAACAGATGCTTCCGGGAGTGAATTCAAAATTGGTTTGGGACTGTTCGTAGCAATTGTTTCAGGTGTATTGAGCGCCTGTTTTAGTTTTGGTATTGAGGCAGGTACTTCGTTGGGTATTGTTGCCAATACTGTCTGGAAAGCAGCTAATCCCGGTCAGGGGGAATTTTTATTTCGTAACAATGTAATATTTGTAGTAATACTATGGGGCGGCCTTACCACTAATTTTATCTGGTGTGTTTTGTTGAATATCCGCAATAAAAGCTTTGGCGATTATACCAATAAAAAAACTCCGTTATTAAAAAATTATCTCCTGTGTGCACTCGGTGGCACTATGTGGTTTTTACAGTTTTTCTTTTATGGTATGGGCGAAAGTAAACTCGGCAACGGTGCTAGCTCCTGGATTTTGCACATGTCATTCATCATTTTGGTAGCGAACATGTGGGGCATTGTTCTGAGGGAGTGGAAAGGGGTATCTAAAAAAACAAATAAAACAATTATAATTGGTATTGCCACTATCATACTTTCGGTGATTACGGTTGGATTTGGCAACTACCTGCATGAAAAATTAAAAAAAGAAAAAGCAATAACATATGTCAGTAGAAACAGTACAATTCAAACATGTTAGTTACCTCTGGGACGAAAGCAAAGCAGCAAGTCTTGCAGGGGATGAAGTTGGGTTATTAATCTATCGTTCCAATTTATTGGGAGCTGATTTAAGGTTAACCAATTATGGTGGTGGCAACACATCATGTAAGGCAATGGCCAAAGATCCGTTGACCGGTGAGGAAACAGAAGTAATGTGGGTAAAGGGCTCGGGCGGCGATATTGGTACTTTGAAGAAGAGTGGACTTGCCGCCTTATACGTAGACCGTTTATGTAATTTAAAAAACATATACCGCGGAATTGAGTTTGAAGATGAAATGGTGGAATTATTCAATCATTGTATTTTCGATCTTGCATCCAAAGCTCCGTCTATTGATACGCCTTTACATGGATTTCTTCCATTCAAACATATCGACCATTTGCACCCGGATGCAGCAATCGCCATTGCAGCCGCAAAGGATGGCAAAAAAATCACAATGGAATTGTTCGATGGTACCATCGGATGGGTGGAATGGAAGAAACCCGGCTTTGAACTCGGTCTTCAGTTAAAGCAATGCCTTGATGAAAATCCGGGTATCCGGGGTATCATGCTGGGTTCCCATGGACTATTTACCTGGGGCGATACGGCCTATGAAAGTTACCTGAATACACTGGAAGTTGTAGAACGCTGCGCAGAATACCTGGAAGAAAATTATGGTAAAAAAGGGGAAGTGTTTGGCGGTGCAAAACTTACTTCATTACCAAAAGAAGAAAGGCTGAAACAAGCCGCAATAATCGCCCCGGTATTAAGAGGCTTCTGTTCAAACGCCGATATAAAAGAGAACCCTATTACTGATAAAAGCAGTACTTCCACTGTTGGGGTCCAGACCCCACCTTCGGGAGGCAGGGGGGCATGGTCTATCGGCCATTTTACCGATGACGACCGTGTGCTCGAATTTATCAACTCCAATGACCTTCACAGGCTGGCTCCCCTCGGAACGAGCTGCCCCGATCACTTTTTACGTACTAAGATCAGTCCCCTCGTATTGCCCCTTGGTGCTGCCGATGACCTCAGTGATATCGCCGCGATAAAGGAAAAACTGGCGCCTGAATTTGATGCATATCGTAAAATGTATGTTGCTTATTATGATACCTGCAAACATCCAAACAGTCCTGCTATCAGGGATGCTAACCCGGTAGTATTATTGTACCCGGGAGTAGGAATGTTTACATTTGCAAAAAATAAACAGACGGCAAGGGTAGCCGCGGAATTTTATATCAATGCCATCAATGTAATGAAGGGAGCGGAAGCTATTTCTGAATACACTTCATTGCCACGACAGGAAGCATTTAATATCGAGTACTGGTTACTGGAAGAAGCAAAATTGCAAAGGATGCCAAAACCCAAAGCCCTGAGTGGCCGTATTGCGCTGGTAACAGGCAGTGCTGGCGGTATTGGAAAAGCCATTGCTAAAAAGTTTGCCGAAGAAGGTGCCTGTGTGATCATAAACGATATCAACGAGGAAAGGCTGAATACGGCAACGGAAGAATTCACGAAACTATATGGAAAAGATACAGCCGCCGCAGTGATACTCGATGTTACCAACCTCGAAACTATCAACAAAGCCATGGAAGGTACAGCCCTGGCGTTTGGCGGGGTAGATATAATAGTAAATAATGCAGGTATCAGTATTTCAAAATCAATCGCTGAGCATACGATTGCCGATTGGGATAGGTTGTATGATATATTGGTAAAAGGACAATTCCTTGTTACGCAGGCAGGCGTTGCCGTTATGCGTAAGCAGGACATGGGGGGAGATGTGATCAATATTGTTTCAAAAAATTCAGTGGTGGCAGGCCCAAATAATGCAGGTTATGGTTCAGCAAAGGCTGCACAGGCCCATCTTACCAGGCTGATGGCCGCAGAATTGGGCGGAGATAAGATCCGTGTAAACTCGGTAAACCCCGATGCGGTCATCGCCAATTCAAATATCTGGGCCGGAGGCTGGGCCGAGGGACGTGCAAAAGCTTACGGAATTACCGTGGCGGAACTACCCGCATACTATGCCAAACGCACCCTGTTAAATGAAATGATTTTACCGGAAGATATCGCCAATGCATGTTTTATCTTTGTAAGTGGATTATTAAATAAATCAACCGGCAACATTTTAAATGTTGATGGGGGTGTGGCAATGGCATTTGTAAGATAAAAAAGGGATGACCCCATTTAATTGGTTTCTTAGAGCTTCCAGCCCTTAAAGGGCGTAATACAATAGCACAGGGTGAAGCCCTGTGAAAACAACCAAACAAATGAATGAAGAAAAAGCCCCGCCCCAATCAATCCACCGGATCGCTTTCAAAATGACGCTTCACAATGGGCAGGAAGCTGAATACAAAAAACGTCACGATGAATTGTGGCCCGGTTTGCAACAATTATTAAAGGAAGCAGGCATTAGTGACTATTCCATTTTTTTAGACGAAAGCACGAATACCTTGTTCGGTGTTTTAAAAGCCGGCAATATGCAGGCTTTGGACAGCCTGCCTGATAACCCCATTATGCAAAAATGGTGGGCTCATATGAGTGATATCATGGACTCAAACGATGATAATTCACCTGTCAGCCTCCCATTAACCGAAGTGTTTTATTTACCTTAAATTTTACTTTCAAATTCCCATAAAAAGTACCGGATATGTTATTGAATAAACAATTGATTGAAGAAAGCAACATTAAAAACCAGGCAGCACATACACTCAGTTATGAATATATTGCCGCTGGCATAAATAAGGTAGAATCCGTCATACAAAAGCTGGTTGAATTCCAGGTTGCTATTCCTAGTTGGGCATTAGGTACCGGGGGCACAAGATTTGGCCGTTTCAGCGGTGGTGGTGAACCGGGTAATCTGGAACAGAAGATCGAAGACATCGGTTTACTGCATGCACTCAACCAGTCAGGTGGTGCTATTTCATTACACATTCCCTGGGATATTCCGTCTGATGCGGCTGCGACCAGGGCATTGGCCGCGATGCATGGTATAAAATTCGATGCAGTAAATTCCAACACCTTCCAGGACCAGCCAGGACAGGCGCTCAGTTATAAATTCGGTTCTTTACAACATATGGATAAAGCGGTTCGTAAGCAGGCTATTGAGCATAACATAGAAGTAATAAAGCAGGGAGTATCGTTGGGCTCCAAAGCATTGACTGTATGGCTTTCAGATGGCTCCTGCTTTCCGGGCCAGTTGAATTTTAGAAAAGCCTGGCAAAATACCTATGAAAGTTTGCAGGAGATCTACGCGGCCTTACCGGACGATTGGAAAATATTTGTAGAATACAAAGCCTATGAACCTAATTTTTATTCCACCACGGTGGGTGATTGGGGGCAATCTTACTTATACACTTCCAAATTGGGCCCCAAAGCCTATTCGCTGGTTGACCTGGGGCACCATTTACCCAACGCGAATATCGAACAGATCGTTTCTTTATTGATGATGGAAGATAAACTGGCAGGATTTCATTTTAATGACAGTAAATACGGAGATGATGATCTTACTGTTGGTAGCATCGATCCTTACCAGTTGTTTTTAATTTTTAATGAACTGGTAGAAGGCATGGATGCAAAAACCATGGATCATGCCAATGACCTTGCCTGGATGATTGACGCAAGCCATAATGTAAAGGATCCTTTGGAAGACCTGTTGCAATCCATAGAAGCTATCATGATCGCCTATGCGCAGGCGCTGATAGTTGATACCGGTGCATTGAAGGAAGCACAGGAAATAAATGATGTTGTCATGGCCCAGGAAATCTTGCAGGCCGCTTACAGAACAGATGTGCGTCCGCTGGTGGCGGAAGCAAGAATGAAAACTGGTGGAGCCCTTCGGCCATTGGAATTGTTCCGTTCCCTGGAAGTTAGAGAGCAGTTAATTAAAGAAAGAGGCCAGTCAACTGTAGCATCAGGATTGTAAAAAGCCCGGCTGGCTTTCCAGGGAGGAGCATAAAACTAAACTATTCGCGGCGACTGGGAAAACTAAGGGACAATTCTGGAATATCCAGGTTTTTCAGGAATAATTGGATATGTTTCTGTTTCACGGAATTATTGACGTAACAATATGGTTGCAATTTTTAGCGCTTATGTGTCCTATCCCCCTATGTGGTTCATATAAATATGTTTTTAAGGCCTGCGATCTTTCTTTCAGCAATAAGCATTGTGGCAGGCATAAAAAAGTAACAATGTGTCCTGAGTTAATTTGCTCTTAATACTTAAAAATCATTTGCAAAATAAAATATTGAATATCAATAATAATTTTTTTATTCTGTTTTAAATTACATCCATTGCTATCAAACCTGCAGGGGTTGAATTTAAATAGCCCCGGGTGGAACCCGTGATGAAGCCCTTTGGTAACCGCAGGAAACCCGTGGAAAATAGAAATAAGCCATATGACCCCTACACCCGTTATAGCGATTTTTGATGTTGGTAAAACCAATAAGAAATTATTCCTGTTTGACAGTCAGTATAAGATTGTTTATGAAAAATCGGCGAAATTCACAGAAACAGTGGATGAAGATGGTGACGATTGCGAAAATCTGGACAGCCTTCGCATGAGTGTGCTGGACTCTCTGAAAGAAGTTTCCGCTCTGGGGGAGTTTTGTATTAAGGCAGTCAATTTTTCAACCTATGGCGCCAGCTTTGTTTACATTGATGAACAGGGCAACCCGCTTACTCCACTTTACAATTATTTAAAAAAATATCCTGCATATCTCAGTAAACAATTTTATGCAACATACGGGGGCGAAGAATCATTTGCTCACCTGACCGCCTCACCGGTCCTGGGAAGTTTAAATTCAGGGATGCAGTTGTACCGCATCAGGTATGAAAGACCTGAACTGTTTCAAAAAATAAAATATGCATTGCATTTACCACAATACCTAAGCTATCTCCTGACCGGAATCCCATGCTCCGATATTACCAGTATTGGCTGCCATACCAACCTTTGGGATTTTTATAAAAACGGGTACCACCAGTGGGTATCACAGGAAGGGATACTCGAAAAACTGGCGCCGGTTTTGCCGGGAAGTAAAGTGTTGCCGGCCGCTTTTCCGGGTGATAAGTATTCCGTTGGCATCGGCCTCCATGACAGCTCTGCTGCATTAATACCCTACCTGGTTAATTTTGATGAACCCTTTATCTTGATTTCAACGGGCACCTGGTGTATCAGTTTAAATCCATTTAACGAAACACCACTTACAAATGAAGAACTGGAAAATGACTGCCTCTGTTATATGACCTATGAAGGCAGGCCTGTGAAAGCTTCCCGTTTATTTGCTGGTTATGAACATGAGCAACAGGTAAAGAGGATCGCGGAACATTTTAATCAAAATACCATCCGGTACAGGAACCTCGGTTACAATCCGGACATATTTTCCCGGTTGCAAAAAGAAATGCCGCCGCAAAACAAACGGGTCAATTTAAAGGAGTCTGCCTTTCCTCAAAGGGATCTTTCAATATTCAATACAGATAACGAAGCCTATCACCAACTGATCCTTGATATTATTATTCAGCAATGTTTCTCCACGCAACTGGTATTACAGGGATTAGCAATCAAAAGGATCTTTGTCGACGGAGGCTTTAGTAAAAATGCCATTTACATGAATTTACTTGCCCTGTTTTTTCCAGGGATAGAGATCTTCGCAGCCTCAATGGCGCAGGCTTCGGCCGTTGGTACCGCCATATCCATACACAAAGCCTGGAATAAAAAACCCCTTCCCAATGATATAATTGAATTGAAATATTATGGCAGGAGCCAGGATATGAGTATATAGGCAAGCATCTTATTTTGCCAATTCTGAAATGCACCCGTCATTCTTTCTGTCAACTGGTAAAAAACCAATACTTTTATAATTCATTTGTTTTAATAATGATAAAAGTATTTACAGTATGAAAAAAGTATTCCTGTTGCTGGGATTAACCCTGGTGATCAGCCAGGGGGGTTATACCCAGGTTTCCACAACCGTGATCATCGACGGAACCAATCCCAAAACCACCATCAGCCGTCATATTTATGGTCATTTTTCCGAACATTTGGGACGTTGTATTTATGATGGTTTCTGGGTAGCCGATTCAATGAAGGTTCCCAGGAAAGATCGTATCCGGCTGGATATTGTGGAAGCACTTAAAAAAATAAAAGTGCCCAACCTGCGCTGGCCCGGTGGTTGTTTTGCTGATGAATATCATTGGAGGGATGGCATTGGCCAACCCAAACAACGTCCACACATGGTCAACACCAATTGGGGAGGCGTTTCAGAAGATAATAGTTTTGGCACACACGAATTTCTGGAATTATGTAGCCTGGTCAATTGCGAACCCTATATTGCCGGAAACGTTGGAAGCGGCACGGTGGAAGAAATGGCGAAATGGGTGGAGTATTTAAATTCCGATGCCTCCAGTACCATGACTGAATTGAGAAAACAAAACGGGCAGGACAAGCCCTGGAGAGTAAAGTTCTGGGGTGTGGGAAATGAAAGCTGGGGATGCGGCGGAAATATGACAGCCGAATTTTATTCGGATCAGTACAAGCGTTATGCTACATACGCTAGAAATTACCATGAAGCGCCTTTATTGAGAATCGCCAGCGGAGCTAATTCATCGGATTACAACTGGACAGATGTGCTCATGAAAAATGCGGGCAACCAGATGTGGGGGCTCACCATGCATCACTATACCATACCATCCGGTAGTTGGGGTAAAAAGGGTTCAGCCACTTCTTTTGATGAGAAAGAATATTTCAATACCATGAAGAATTGCCTCTATATGGAGGAGCTGGTTACCCGTCATTCCACTATTATGGATAAATACGATCCTGCGAAAAAAGTTGCTTTGGTTGTAGACGAATGGGGTATCTGGACGGATGTGGAACCTGGTACCAATCCAGGCTTCCTTTACCAGCAAAATAGTCTTAGGGATGCATTGGTTGCGGGTACCACATTGAATATATTTAATAACCACAGTGACCGGGTGCGAATGGCCAATCTTGCCCAGACCATCAATGTGCTGCAGGCCTTAATCCTTACCAAAGGCAATCAAATGTTACTAACACCTACCTACCATATTTTCGATATGTTTAAAGTGCACCAGGATGCAAAATTATTACCCGTTAATTTCAATTCACCTGACTATTCGGTAGAAAGAAATAATATCCCTGCGGTTAATATTTCTGCTTCACTGGATTCTACCGGTGCGGTTCATATTTCCCTGGTAAACCTTGATCCCGGTAAAAAAATAACCATACACACCGCGCTGCCGGGAATTAACTGGAAAACAGTGCAGGGACAAATACTGACTTCAAAAAAACTAACCGATGTCAACAGCTTTGAAAATCCAAACAACTTAAAGATACTTTCCTTCAACGGTGCGAATAAAGACGGCGACCAGTTGCTGGTAGAGTTACCTCCACAATCTGTGGTGATGCTGGAATTGAAATAGAAAACTTATTTTCTCAAAAGGTTATTCTTAAATTACAGGGAAAAGTACAATATGAAAAAATCCTGGGTTGGTATTGCTATTTTTATCCATACCGGTTTATTCGCCCAGGAAAAATACTGGCAGCAGGAACTGCATTATACGATTAAAACGGAATTGAATGACAATGAAAAATCCCTGGCCGGATCTGAAACCCTTGTTTATAGAAACAATTCGCCAGATATTCTTGATTTTATATGGTTTCATATTTGGCCGAATGCCTATAAGAATGACTCCACCGCGTTGATACAACAAATAAAAAATGATGTGGAAACGAAGAAGAAATTGGAGAAATATTCCCCTGGTTTTATTAACGGACTTTCTTTTAAAGTAAACAACAGAAGCGCAGTCACGGAAGCTCATCCTCAACCCGCTTATATTGATATTATAAAATTGGTTTTACCTTCCCCCCTAAAGCCAGGCGATTCCGTTACGATCACAACACCATTTAAAGTACAGTTACCGTCCTATTTTTCAAGATCCGGCTATGCAAATGGTCAGTTTATGGCCTGCCAGTGGTATCCAAAGCCCGCAGTTTATGATAAAAATGGCTGGCATGAATTCCCTTACCTTGACAGGGGAGAATTTTACAGCGAATATGGGTCCTTCCTGGTAACGATTACGATACCATCCGGCTATGTGGTTGGCGCTACCGGGATCTTACAAAACAATGATGAGTTGGCCCGTTATAAAAGTATCGGGTCAATGAACAGTGCTAACAGGAACGGGCAACCTGTCTTATATATACCCTTCAACAAAAAGGCAAACAAAACCCTTACCTGGTTTGCTGCCAATGTTCCTGATTTTGCCTGGTTTGCTGATAAGGAATTTGTAATCCAGTATGACACTGTTCAATTAAGTACCGGCAAAATAATTGATGCTTTTAGCTATTATCATAATAAAAAGAAGACCATCTGGAACAACAGTATCGATTATATTAAGGATGGGGTAAAAAGTTACAACAACTGGATAGGGGAATATGAATACCCGGTAGTGCAGGTTGTGGAAGGCCCTAAAAATAATTCCAGCGGAGGTATGGAATACCCAATGATCACATTGATCACCAGCCCCGATGCAAAAATTGAAACCCTCGATGCGGTGATTGCTCATGAGATCGGCCACAACTGGTTTATGAGTATGCTGGGTAGTAATGAAAGAGCACATACCTGGATGGATGAAGGTTTGAATACCTATTTTCA
>JBDTWP010000158.1:0-13761 GCA_040006615.1 Ferruginibacter sp. | reverse complement strand
GTACCGGTTTTTTCAAAACTCATATACAACACCGGCAATACGAACAGGGTTAAGAAAGTTGCAATCAGCAAGCCGCCAATGACCACCGTTGCCAAAGGTCTTTGCACTTCTGCTCCGGCTCCATTGCTTACGGCCATCGGCAAAAACCCTAGTGAAGCTACGAAAGCTGTCATCAATACAGGTCTCAGCCTCACTTTGGTACCCATTAATACAATTCTTTTTAAGTCTGTTAATCCTTCCATTTTTAAACGGTTAAATTCTGCAATCAATACAATGCCATTTAGCACCGCAACCCCAAACAACGCTATAAAACCAACACCTGCGCTTATACTGAATGGTAAGCCACGAAGTGCAAGGAATAAAATGCCCCCTATAGCTGATAGCGGAATAGCGGAGTAAATGAGCAACCCTTGTTTAATGGAGCTAAAAGCAAAATAGAGAAGCAAAAAAATAAGTAATAAAGAAACTGGCACAGCAACCAATAGCCGTTCCTTAGCCGCATTCAGGTTCTCAAAAGCACCTCCATAGGTTACATAATAGCCGGCAGGAAACTTTAATTGGTTATCCACTTTTTCCTGGAGTTCATTTACGATACTTTGTACATCTCTGCCGCGAACATTAAAGCCCACTATAATTCTTCTTTTGGCATCTTCCCTTTGTATCTGGTTGGGACCTTCTTCTATTTTTACATCCGCCAGTTGATACAATGGGATTTGGGTGCCCTGCGGAGTTGGTATTAACAAATTCTGTACATCCTGTACATCTTTCTTTAATTCACCCTTTAAGCGTACTACTACATCAAATCGCTTTTCACCTTCAAACAACAGACCGGTACTTTGCCCTGCAAATGCAGTATTTACAACCTTATTAATGTCCGCAAT
Source organism: Ferruginibacter sp. (assembly GCA_040006615.1). Lineage (GTDB taxonomy): Bacteria > Bacteroidota > Bacteroidia > Chitinophagales > Chitinophagaceae > Ferruginibacter. Next base: position 12,880 of record JBDTWP010000158.1, on the reverse strand, counting down.
ATTTAAGTTGTATTGAGCTATGGTATTTCTATTGTAGTTAATAATGATTTGGGGCATACCGGAAACTGCTTCCACGTAAAGGTTTTTCGCTCCATCAACGGTGTTGATAATGTTGCCCAATTTATTGGCATAAACAACAAGCGTATCCAGGTGCTCACCAAATATTTTACACACTACGTCCTGTCTGGCGCCCGTCATCAATTCATTAAAACGCATTTGCACAGGAAACTGAAAGCCTGCGGTAACACCGGGTACAGCTTCCAATGCTTTGCCCATTTTTTCAGATAATTCATCAAATGTTTTTGCAGATGTCCATTCTTCCTTTGGTTTTAAGATTACCATCATATCACTGGCTTCCATTGGCATTGGATCGGTAGGTACTTCGCCACTGCCAATTTTAGTGACCACTTTTTCAACTTCAGGAAATTGCGTTTTCAAAATATGCGCTGCTTTTTGAGTACTGGCAATGGTGGTATTTAAATTACTGCCTGTCAATACCCTGGTATCCACTGCAAAATCGCCTTCTTCCAATGCAGGAATAAACTCACCACCCAGTGTTGATAGAATAAAAACTGCCAATATGAAAATTCCAATCGCGGTTATTAGAACTGTTTTTGGAAAACCCACCACCTTGTTTAGAGCTGTCTGGTAAATCCTTTCAACGTTTGCCATCAATTTATCAGAAAAGTTTTGTTTATGCTTAATTTTTTTACTGAGAAAGAGCGCACTCATCATAGGAATATAAGTGAGTGAAAGGAGGAAAGCACCTGCTAAAGCAAAAGCCACTGTTTGTGCCATAGGTTTAAACATTTTTCCTTCAATGCCTTGTAACGTGAATATAGGTAAGTAAACTACCAGGATGATAACCTGTCCAAATACAGCACTGTTCATCATTTTACTGGCGGAATGATTGACCTCTTCATCCATTTGAGTTTGCGCTAGTTTATCAACACCGGTAAATTTCTTACTGTGTGTAAGCTGGTGCATTACTGCTTCCACAATTATGACCGCACCATCCACGATTAAACCAAAATCCAAGGCACCAAGGCTCATCAGGTTGCCGCTAACCCCAAAAAGATTCATCATGATAACAGCAAATAACATAGCCAGGGGTATAACGGACGCTACCAGCAGCCCAGCCCTTAAATTGCCCAGAAACAATACCAACACAAACACTACAATCAATGCCCCTTCCATTAAATTTTTCTCTACGGTACCAATGGCATTGTTCACCATTTTTGTCCGGTCTAAAAAAGGTTCAATCAACACGCCTTCCGGCAGGTTTTTTTGTATTTGAACAATACGTGCTTTAACATTTTTAATTACTTCGCTGCTGTTGGCTCCCTTCAGCATCATTACAACGGCCCCCGCTACTTCGCCTTTATCATTGTAACACATAGCGCCATACCGCGTAGCATTACCAATTTTGATATCGGCTACATCTCGTATAAACAGGGGTGTTCCACCTATAGTCCTTTTAATCGCAATGTTTCTAATATCATCTACACTGCCAACCAATCCTTCACTTCTGATGTATAAAACAGTTGCTCCTTTTTCAATATATGCGCCACCCGTGTTTTGATTATTATTTTCCAATGCTTTGAATACATCAGTAATAGTAATGTTATAGGAAAGTAACTTGTTGGGATCAACTTCAATTGAATATTGTTTTAGCTTTCCGCCAAAACTGCTGACTTCGGCCACGCCTTTGACACCCAATAACTGGCGGCGAACTATCCAATCCTGTATGGTTCTTAAATCTGTTTCGTCGAATTTATTTTCATAACCTTCCTTTGGTCTTACCACATACTGGTATATTTCACCAAGCCCCGTACTTACTGGTCCCAATTCTGGTGTCCCAATTCCCTGTGGAATTTGTGTTTGTACTTTTTGAAGCCTTTCTGCAACCTGTTGCCGTGCCCAATACACATCAGTGGCGTCGTCAAACACAATCGTAACCAGGGATAAGCCAAATCTTGAGAAACTCCTGATTTCCTTTAACCCGGAAATATTATTATTGACTTGTTCAATAGGGAATGTAACCAGGCGTTCAATATCTGTTGCACCAAATGATGGTGCAACGGTGATCACCTGCACCTGGTTATTGGTAATATCCGGTACGGCATCAATGGGCAGTTTGGTAAATTGGAAGCTGCCATACCCTATAAGGGCAATAATAAATAGCCCGACAATGAGTTTGTTTTTTATGGCAAACCCGATTATTGCGTTCAGCATAATTTCTTTTTTGGTAATAATATAATGTCAGCCCTTGAAAACGAGCAAAAGCGCATCCGCACAAAGTTGTAAAGCCATTTTGCGCATTCATAAATAAAAAATACTAACAGGATTTGGGGGGCTGCCAGATATTGGAGAGATAGGAAGACGTGATAAATTGATCCCGCGAAATGAATTTTTTCTTTTCAGGAATTTCTATCGGCCTGGCAATAGAAATCAGTAACATCAATGGAACAAAAGCAGTTGCAATAGAAGAAATATCGCCACAAGTCTTGAAAGGCAACTGCATATCCTTGTCGTAGTCTGCATCTTTGGGGCTTTCATGCATATAATGCATGTCTAAAAATTCAAAGAAGGAAATACACTTGTCTTCTTGCCTATGTTCCTGAAAGTGGAGAAAAATAACCGGCAACTTCAGGAATTGATGAGCTTCTGTAATTGAAAACAGGTAGATAGTGAAAAATAGTATCGATGTTGCTTTCTTCAATATGCAAATATAAAATATTTTAGTCCATAAAATACATATCCTGCAACTGCGCCCGCTAATCTTTTTTCTTGTTAGAGTCCTCCTCCTGTTGAAAAGAATATTTCTTTAATCAAAATGTAAATTCCCATTAACAATACAAACCAGCCAAAGGCTTTTTTTAATTTGTCACCCTCTATTTTTCTTGCTAAAAATCCACCGGCAAATATTCCGGTTATTGCAACCAGGGTGATTGAAATCAAAAATTTCCAGTTAATTGTAAAATGTCCCATATCGCCCAAAAAGCCGATGAGGGAATTGAGGGCGATTATTAACAAAGAGGTACCAACGGCCCGTTTCATGGGCATTTTCAGAATGAGTACGAGGGCCGGGATAACTAAAAAGCCCCCGCCAGCTCCTAAAAATCCGGTTGCAAGGCCAATAAAAATTCCATATAAAAAAAGCTTTACAATATTACTGTTGTTTTTTACCGCAGATATATTTGGACGTAATGCTATTTTCTTACGCTTTATCATTGCAATTGAAGCCGGCAACATCAAAATTGCAAACAAAACCATTGTCGCCATAGATTGAGTGATGCGAAAATGCCCCGTATCAAAAAGTACGGATGGAATTGCCGGCATCACTATTTTCCTCGTGACAAATACTGTAGTGATAGAAGATAAGCCAAAAAGTAAGGCAGTTTTAATACTCACAAAACCTTTTCGGTAGTTATTAACGGCCCCGACCATTGAAGAGGAGCCTACTATAAATAACGAATAGGAAGTGGCCATGATGGGATTTAGCCCCATTACATATACTAAAATTGGTACCATTATAATTGAACCTCCACCTCCGATTAATCCCAACGAAATACCTACCAGTGCAGCGAGAAAAAAGCCTGACAATTCCATTATATTTCTATTATGATGGCTGCAAAGATGTGTTTAAGAAACATGCCGGATGGTTACAAAAGTTACATTGAAATTCCCGTCAGTCTAACTGGTTTAATTATTACGTTCATGAATCAATGTGGCATTCCGGTTATGATCTTACCGTATTGCACCCGATTGATGCAGAACCTTACTTTAACCGCCTGGTTTAAATGCTATCATTTTATCCCGGAAGGAGTATAAAAATATCAGGTCCCCCTGGTACAACTGTTAATAAACCGATTTCAAAATATTAACGAAGGATTATATTTATTTAACACTAAATGACAATTCTCTCCTTTTGATGTAACTTAAATCATCTTTTTCCATACTTATCCTTTTTACCTTCGTAAAATGGAAGAAGTTCTTAAAATTAATCCATTATTGATAAGAAAGTATAATCTGCAGTTGCCCAAATATACAAGTTACCCGCCGGTGTCATTTTGGGATAATTACCTGGCTCCAAATCTGTGGTCAGCAAATTTTCAAAAGGAATTTAATAATAATAACCATACTGAAGGGATAAGCATTTATATTCATTTACCTTTTTGTGAGTCCTTATGTACTTATTGCGGGTGCAATAAAAAGATCACTACCGATCATACAATAGAGGACGAATACCTGCTTGCTATTGAAAAAGAATGGAAGCTTTATCGGAATCTTATGCAGCAAACACCTGTTATCAGGGAAATTCACCTGGGTGGAGGCACTCCTACTTTTTTTTCTCCCAGGAATTTGAAGCGGCTAGTGTCTCTGATCCTTAAAAACAGCATTGTGCATCCGGCACATGAGTTTAGTGTGGAAGGACATTCTGGTCATACAACTGGAAAGCACCTGGAAATACTTTATTCAATGGGTTTTCGCCGTATTAGTTATAGTGTAGTGGATATCGACATAGAAATTCAAAGAATCATTAATCGGATTCAACCGTTTGAAAAAGTTGAAAATGCTGCAAAGATGGCCAGGGAAGCAGGTTTTACTTCAGTAAACTTCGAACTTTTATATGGCTTGCCGAAACAAACCAATCAAAGCTTTGAAAAAACAATTGAACAGTCATTAACATTAATGCCTGACAGGATTGCTTTTGAGAAGTATACCCATGTCCCATGGGCCAAGAAATCTCAAAGATTATTTGATGAAAATGATTTGCCGGCGGTAGAAGAAAAGATCCGTATGTATACAAGAGGTAAGGAGATGCTGATGCAACATGGTTATGTTGACATAGGAATGGACCAGTTTACGCTGGCAGGTGATAGCTTATACAAGGCATGGAAAAAGGGAAAAATTCATCGCAACTTCATGGGCTATTCTGCGCAAAACACAGGTCTTTTATTGGGTTTGGGTGTTTCGGCTTTTAGTGACACCGGAACTGCTCTTGCACAAAATATAAAGTCGCTTCATGACTATTTTGCTTCCATCAGCAATAACCAGCTTGCTATTAAGAAGGGTTATATCTTAAATGAGGAAGACGCACTATTTCGCAAAAACATTTTAGATATTAGCTGCAGGGGAAAAACTTCCTTTGGTGAAAAACAGTCATCTTTGCTTGAACAATATATTTTTCCAAAATTAGCCTTGCTGGCTTTTGATGGCCTCGTCAGCTATGATATGGCCGGTCTTGAAGTTTCCCGACTGGGCCATTTTTTTATCAGGAATATTTGCAATGCATTTGATATTCATTCCCACAGGGCAAAAATTATTTCAAACAAAGCCGTTTAATTCAGACCATTTAATCTTAACGGATATCAATAGCATCTTTTAAATGCCTTATGGCATTTATCTTTCCCACTTACATATCTTTCTTTCTTTGATTTATGACCAATGTCATATTATAGTTTGCTTATCGTCATTAACCAAACAACACGTTGAAGGTAATTTTGTATGCTATAAAAATATAATGAAACTGTTCCATCCAAATCCCACTCCTGATCAAACCCTTTCGGTAAAAGTCTTATGCAACGAAGTAGAATCACAGTATCATCTTCAGATCAAACAAGGTTCTAATCACATTGTCACCTACCTCCAAAAGAACAAGCATTTGGAGAATCTTTTTCCTTCGGTATCGGAACTTTTACATATTATTTATTTTAAACTGCGGTACGAGATCAAGCAGTGCATTTTACAGGAAAAAAGAACGCTTTTCCCTTTAATTATAACAGCTACCGCTAAAGATACCCTTCAACTTAGAGATGTAATCGAACCAATCAGGAAAACACATGTACATATACTGGAACTGGTGGAAAAGCTTCGGCAGATTTTGAGCCGGTATGAAATTGAACCCGTTCACAGCGGGGAGTTTAAAAATTTTATTAATGAACTCCGGAATCTTGAAAACAATATTTGTAAATGGATACTTGTTGAGGAAGATTTAATATTTCCTAAGGTATATAGTGATCTGGCTAAGGCAAAATTTATTGCTACTGTTTTCTGATAATAACCCAAAGAAATTGAATATCAAATTTATAAATAAAGTTCTCCTGCTATTTTGTTTATCCAGACTTTAGAAAGAAACTATAGCAATAAGTGTTATGAAAAATACCTCTTTTATTAGTAAAAGGAATCTTGCATGGCTGAGCCGAAACCATTACGATGGATTACTGACCGTTTGTAAAATAAGGAGGTCGTTGAGGTATGGTATTGCAAATACATCGATCAAAGCTTTTATACTGGAGGAATTCAAAAGCCACCTTCAGCCGCATCTTATCGTGGAAGAAGAATGGTTATTCCCAAAATTACCAGGAGAAAATCATTTGAGAATTCATGCAGAAAAACAACATGCTGAACTTAGAAGCATGGTAAAAGATTTTTGTGATTCACCTGATTTAAACCTATCGCTGCCCGAAGAATTCGCTAATTTACTGGAAGAACATATCAGGTTTGAAGAACGTACCCTGTTTCCGTTCATTGAAAAACAAATGAATGAAAATGAGTTGAATAACAAATAGAAGGAAGGAAGATAAGAAATAATTAAGTAATCCTGCTGGTTAAACAATTTTGCATTCATCACCCTGCAAATCATTTCATCCCGTATTCTCTCCTTCGTAATAATAAAGATCATCGAAATATTACCCACCCCCATTTAGTAATAGCTACTCTTCCACGCCTGCCGGCAATTCATCCAATAATATCAATATACACTTTTAATTATGTCAATGATGGGATTGCAGGTAATGTTATTAATAAGAAATGTTTAAACATTGAAACATGATAATAATCATTTTTATTCTTGATTTGTCTCATTAGAAACCATATTGAATGCAAGTAGCTTTGCGAAGAAATTTAAAGGCAAATAAAAAACCTAATTGATAACCAAAAAAAAAATCATGAAAGCATCACGTTTAAATGTTATTACAATTTGTTCACTGGTTTTAGCTTTCTTTTTATGCGGGATAACTAACAGTTATGCCCAGTCAAAATATCACGCGCAGGCACTCGATGTAACAGTTAGCGGCACATCATCTCTTCACGATTGGGAAATGAAATCAAACGCTGGCCAGTTTGATGCATTGATTTCGGTTGCCAACGACAAAGTAACTTTTTCAGGATTAAGTTTCAACTTTCCTGCTGAAAGCCTGAAAAGCGGCCATGGAGCAATGGATAAAAATACTTACAAAGCCCTTAATACACAAAAGAACCCAAACATCAGCTTTGTACTTTCCTCCGGAAATGTAGCTGCTCAGGGTGCGAATACTTATCTGCTTAAAGGAATGGGTAAATTAACCATTTCTGGTACTACCATACTAACTGACCTGGTAGTAACACTTAAGTATAACCCGGCAGATAAGAGTTTTACCTGTTCAGGAGTGAAAAAGTTTAAAATGTCTGAATATGGTGTGAAACCTCCAACGGTGATGATGGGTGCTATTAAGACCGGTGATGCAATTTCAATTTCTTATAACCTTACGATAAAAAGCTAGACCAGGCTTAAACGTAAAATCTAAACCACAAACCAATTACTTAAAAAAATTAAAACAAACAAAATGAAAAAAATTATTTCTTACACTACGCTATTGATAATAATAGTATGTAGTGCACTACCCCTTGTTTCATCTGCACAAAGCAGCGACAAAGAATATTATGGAAGGCCTTCCTATTGGAGACCCTATGATCAGAGAGGTATTAATGTTTTCGAAACATCCAAGAAAGCAGATACATTGACTTATGAAGGAGCAAGAGTACGCTTTGGTGCCGGCTTCACTCAACAGTATCAAAACCTAACGCATGAAAATAAAACTGCTACTGATAATGGATATACGGGAGCCAACAGGTTGTATCCTCTTCAATCCGGTTTTATGACAGCCCAGGCCAATTTGTTTATGGATGTTCAATTGGCTGACGGTATACGTTTAAATGTCACCAGTTACTTATCTGCCCGTCACCACAACGAAACATGGGTAAAAGGCGGATACATTCAATTTGATAAGCTACCTTTCAAAGGCAGGTTCTGGGATAAGCTGATGGAAGTTGCAACCATAAAAATTGGTCATATGGAGATCAACTATGGTGATGCCCATTTCCGTCGTTCTGATGGCGGACAAACCTTATACAATCCATTTATGGACAACCTGATTGTGGATGATTTTACCACAGAAATCGGGGGTGAAGTATACCTGCAAAAAAATGGTTTATTTGGTATGTTAGGAATGACTGGTGGTATGATCAAGGGAAGTATTGACTCTGCTACACTTAAAAATAACCCTGATGGTGACTTGAAAAGAGCCCCTTCTATTTATTTGAAAGGTGGGATAGATAAAACATTAGCCGAGAACATCAGGATTCGTTTAACAGGAAGCTTTTACCACAACGGAAGTAATGCAGGAAGTGGCCTCACCTTATTTGGAGGAGACCGGACCGGCTCAAACTATCAAAATGTTATGGAAAATTCCAAGAATGGAGTGAATCCGGCCTCCACGGCCGTTGCTTTTTCAGGCCGCATTAACCCGGGTTTCTCTAAAAAAGTTGATGCGATTATGCTGAATGGATTTTTGAAAGTGCAGGGATTAGAATTATTTGGTACATATGAAAATGCTAAAGGCAGAACAAAAACTGAAACATTAAACAGGAATATGAACCAAATGGCAGGTGAGGCAGTTTACAGGATTGGCAAGACAGAAAATGTTTTTGTTGGTGCACGTTACAATACTGCAAAGGTACGATTCGCAGGTTTTACCAATGATGTGAAAATTAACCGTACTGCATTAGCTGCAGGCTGGTTCGTTACTAAAAATGTTTTGATGAAAGGCGAATATGTGATACAGAATTATAAAGATTTTGCAATTACCGACTATCGCAGCGGCGGTAAGTTTAAAGGATTTGTAATTGAAGCAGTAGTAGGCTTTTAATATTCCATCCTGTGAATAGCCGTTTAGTACCCTGGCGGTACAAAGGTTAATCCGTTTTTTTTATACCAACAGTCCCGGTAGCCTAATAGCTACCGGGACTGTTGGTATCGGGACCTATATATGACAACAATCAGTCAGGGATTCAACCGGCATCATAATAAACTGCGAAAAACTACAATAGCTTTGATAATCGTTACTGCCAACAGTATTAAAACGACCCACCCGTTACAATCAAATTACCCGATATGCTTTATTACATTTCATATATTTTGTGTTTGCTTATTCCACATGTACTTAGTTTTACGACTGAATTTTCTGTTGCGGGCGACGGCCCAGGAAAGAAAGTATTAACCAGGTGGGCTGTACAGGAAACCAGCAGCATTCGAATACAGGGATCAACAAACATAAATACATTTGGATGTGATATAACAGGGTATTACCAGCCAGATACAATTTATTGTTCAGATGAAAATGCTGCCAGCAAACTGGTTACCTTAAATGGCGCTTTGCAAATAGACATCTTGAAATTTGACTGTCACAACAAAATGCTTACCGTGGATCTTCGTAAGACACTAAAGGCTGACGAATATCCTACGCTTGTAATTCGTTTTCTTTCGCTGGAACGAGCCCCGGCAATTCATAATAATAAAGATTATTTGCGGGGATGGGTGGAAATAGAACTTGCGGGCTGTAGCCGGAGATTTGAAGTATGTTACACTTTTATTAAAGCGGGAACATCATTTATTCAATTAAATGGGAACAGGAGTTTCAGCTTTGCCGATTTTAAATTGACTCCGCCAAAAAAACTGGCAGGACTAATTAAGGTTAACGATAAATTCAATGTTGATTTTAACCTGCTACTTGATCCTGTAGAATAAAAGCCTCTCCAAACCTCCATACAATTCGGGGGCCTGAAGAGATCATTTATTAGACCAGTCACTCAATTTACGGACGCTTCTCAGCACCCAACCTGGGGGTAAGGGGGCTTTTAATACTTACATTTTGAACTCGTTTTATAATCAACTCTCTCTTAAAATATTGCCCCGTTTAACCAGCAGGCAGTCTTCCGTTTATGCTGCTATTGCCTTTGTAATTACGTTGACATTTTCTTATGCAATGCCTGCTTATCCAATTACTTTAGCGGGGCTCCTGGTAGTAATCTTTTTATCACTTTTTGTAGAAGATACAAAGTCAACTTTAATTGCCGCAGCAACAAGTATAATTATTACCGTTTTGTTGTTCTGGCGCAACGGAACAAATTTCACCCAGCATCTCTTTATAATTTTCCTTGTACTGCTCACGGCTGCCATCGTGCTTTATATGAAGTTGTTGAATAGCCAGTTGAATTTTGAAAAGACACACATGACTGCTTTGTTTGAAAATGCTACGGAAGGCATTATTCTTACGGGCGAAGAAGGCAACATTATTTTGGCCAATGCCGCCGCAGAAAAAATGTTTGGCTACGAAGAAAGAATGATGATTAACAAACCACTTGAAATCCTAATGCCAAAATGGATAAGAGACCAACACGAAACACTTCGCAATACCTTTTACGAAAACCCCCAGCATCGGTCAATGGGATCGGGAAGAGACCAATTTGCACAAAAAAAATCCGGGGATAATTTCCCGGTTGAAGTAAGTCTCAGTTTCTACTATAAAGGTAACCATCGTTATGTCATTGCTTTCATCGTAGACATCACCGATCGCAAGCAGATTGAAGAAAGTATGCGCCTGCAACAGCAGCAATTGGAAAAAGTAAGCAATGAAATAAAGGACCTGAATGCCGAACTTGAAATGAAAGTGGAAGAAAGAACGCAAATACTTAAAGAGGCGCTGCAAAAGTTGGAGCAATCGCAGCAGGAATTGAGTGAAGCACTTGATAAGGAGCGGGAACTAAATGAGATTAAAAGCCGCTTTGTTTCTATGGCCTCCCACGAGTTCAGAACCCCTTTAAGCGCCGTACTTTCATCTGCCTCCCTACTAACTAAATATACAAAGGGAGAAGACCAGGAAAAGCGGAATAAGCATATTGACCGTATAAAAGGAGCGGTTAAGCAGTTAAATGAGATACTGGAAGACTTCTTATCCCTGGGTAAACTAAATGAAGGGAAAGTTAACACGGTAAATTCACCCTTTGAAATTAACGCCTTTATAGAAGAAACGACTGAGGATATAAAAGGATTATTGAAAGAGGGGCAAAGAATTATTTGTAATCACAAAGGAGAATATACGATTAATTCAGATATGAAGCTTTTGAAGAATGTATTATTGAATTTAATAACAAATGCTATTAAGTTTTCCGAACCGGGTACCAGCATCGTAATTGACAGCCAGGTAGGGGAAGGTTTTGCTACCATAAAAATAACAGACCAGGGTTTAGGTATTTCTAAAGAAGACCAGGAATATTTATTTTCAAGCTTCTTTCGGGGTGCGAATGTTGTAAACATCCAGGGTAGCGGCTTAGGGCTGCATATAGTTAAGCGTTATTTAGAATTAATGGTCGGTTCGATAACTTTAAAGAGCAGGATAAATGAAGGGACGACTTTTACAATCACAATTCCTACAAACCTGAAGAAACATGTGCAGGAAAATATTAGTAATTGAAGACAATAATGATATTAGAGAAAACACGGCGGAAATTTTGGAACTGGCCGGGTTTAAAACACTAACCGCTAAAAATGGAAGACAGGGAGTGGAAGTAGCTCTGAAAGAGAGACCGGACGTGGTTATTTGCGATATAATGATGCCCGAACTGGATGGCTATGGAGTACTTCGGCTATTAAGAAAAAATCCCGGGACAGAAACAGTACCTTTTATTTTTCTTACTGCAAAAACGGAAAGAAGTGATCTTAGAAAAGGAATGGAAATGGGCGCTGATGATTATATTACAAAGCCTTTTGATGATAGTGAGTTATTAAACGCAGTAGAAGTGCGGCTGAAAAAAGCTGATGAGCTTGGACAAAAGTATCACTAGACCCTAGCCGGGCTTGTAAGATTTAAAAACGATACTTCCGGCCCCGTTAATATAGAAAAACTATCCGGCCACAACTACTTTATCCCTGCTACGGTCGCATCCAGGTAGGCGGAAAAATTATTGATAGTTGTTGCCGCAATTTCCACCTGCTCCTGGGCTTCTTTCCAGTTGCATTGCTCAATTGCTTCCCGTATACCCGGCAGTGTTTTTACTCCATAGCCCGTATAAAACCCCGGGGCATACACAGCATGCCTGTACCAGCCCCGACGTGGCAATCCTTCTTTGGTAAGCAGCATCTGTTCCGCTTTGTATAACCTCTTATTCAGTTCATTTTTCTTATCCGCCTGCAGCTTGCCGGTATTACGGGAATCGTTCAATCCATTGGCACTTTTCTCCATGCCAGCCAGCGCATTTTGTAAAGAAGCAAAATTCAGGAACGGTACTTCATCTTTTTTGACAGGAGGCAATAAGGGATCATTTACCTTATCTGCAATGGTGTAATGTTTTTCATTGATAAGCTGGTTTTCCACCAGGTTATTTTCTCTCATGTCATCCGCCAGTGTCATCACTTCGGTAACATATTTACTGATCGTTTTTTGCAAATTCCTGAAATCGAACGGCAGGGTTTCCGCGCTGGCAAAACGAAGAATGGTATGACCGGCAGTTTTTGCCAACACTATGCCGTATTCAAAAGTCGGGTCTTTAAATTTTTTGTACAGGTCATAAGAATCATATATGGAATGGTACTCTCCTCCATCACTTTCTCCGCCAAAACTTATATCAACAGAAGGGATCCCAATGTGTTGGGAAAATGGGGAAAAGTCCGAGCCGGATCCAAGCGCCGCTAATGTAAAGGTCTTCTTTGCCAGTAATTCTTTTTTTGCCTTGGCAGATGCAGCGCCAACAATGTCAAGGGAAAGTTTTCTCTCAAACA
>JBDTWP010000157.1:0-13787 GCA_040006615.1 Ferruginibacter sp. | reverse complement strand
CGGTAACTAATAAAGTTCTGACAATAGAACTTGCGAAACGACTAAGGGGTAAATTCTATATCCCAATGCATGTACCTGAATTTGTATTAAGAATAAGGCTGGGAGAAAGAAGCATGGAAGTATTGAAGAGTACAACTGTTAATTGCGAAAAAATCAGGAAAACGGGATTTACTTTTATGTATCCTACGATCCAGGCTGCATTGGCCCAACTGACAGGAAAATAAGCCTGCCTCAGAGATCAGTTTTAACCATCCGGTTCACACTCCACCAATAAAATAAAATAAGATAAGCAATGGATAAACTCATCACCAACCAGTGGTAGTCAGTTGGCATCACTCCCTTTGCAAGTCCTTTTAGGGGATTATCCGGAAAGGTCAGCATACCATCTGCGGAATTCATGGGTAAGTAATCCCCCATACTTCCAAGGTCTATATTTTGCCGGCTCCTCAATCTTATACTCCATACATCCAACAACTGCGATATGAAATTTTCCAGTCCCATGTAGATAAAAAATACACCTATGGCAAAACCGGTTCTCCTTATCAGCACACTAATCAAAATGGCGATCATATTATAAGACAGGGCCTTTAAAAAGAAAAACCCGACATGCGAAATACCATAGGTTGAAAAAGGCGAACCGGAGAAGAAACCGAACACGAGCGCAGTTAAAAAAACAAGTAAGGTAGCCGATACGGCAGTTAAAAAAGCCATAAAGATTTTAACATGGATAAACTGCTGCCGCGACCAGCCATCAATAATATTTTGCCGGTGCGTGCGATACGAAAATTCGTTGGTGACAAGAATGATCAATAACAAAGCAGGCAATAACAATAGCCAGCCTGAAGCATAGCTGGTGGTTTGCCAGGTTTTATCAAAATTATATGGAGAAAATGTGCCCATGAAGGTACCCGCCTGGGTCTGGCTGATCATATTCTTATTTACAAGAAATACGATATAATTAACCGTAATTACCCCCAGGGCAAAAAAACTGCTGAGGATGATAAAGGCGTTATAGTTCTTTATTTTCAGCCATTCGATCTTTAATAATTTCAACATATCCCGGGTTTATTCTTAAATAGTTAATTCCATGAATTTTGATTCCAGGCTTTTCTTTTTTAAATGCAGATAATTAAGCACAACCCCCTTAGTAAAACAATGCTGGTTGATACTTTCCAGATTTGCCGTACCGGTGGGATAAAAAAGTTGCAATAAATTATCCTGCACATTTAAATGGCTGTACCCGGTCAATTGTTTTATCGCAGATCTCAACGCTGTAATATCCGATGCACCGATCTCAACAATATCTTCCGTTGCCAGTATTTCATTTACATCACCTGTTGCAACGAGTTCTCCCTTTTTTAAAATGGCCACATGCGAACATACTTTCTCCACTTCATCTAATAAATGGCTGGCCATGATGATGGTTTTCCCTTCCTGGTATAACCGTTTTATTAATTCCCTTATTTCTGCGATGCCGACAGGGTCCAATCCATTAGTGGGTTCATCCAATACTAATACTTCGGGATTACCTAACAGGCAGGAGGCTATAGCCAGCCTTTGTTTCATACCCAATGAAAAGGTGCTGAAACGGGAATCTTTTCGCTGGGTTAGATTTACCATTTCCAATACCTTCGGTATATCTTCGGCACCCCGTTCTTTTATAGCAGCCGTAATTTTTAAATTTCGCTCCGCAGATAAATAATGATAAAAATTGGGAGTTTCCAGGAAGGTTCCAATCCGCCTGCGATGGGTTTCATTGGGCACTTCTCCCAATAGTTTGTAGGCGCCGGAAGTTGGTTTTAAAATATCCATTATGATACCCAGCAGGGTCGTTTTACCACTACCGTTAGGACCCAGGATCCCAAAAACAGCTCCCTTTGGAACATTAAAACTCACCTCTTTCAAAGCCCTTATACGGCCGTAATCTTTACTAATATTTTCTAAGGAAAGAATTGACATCATCCTCCTGAATGTTTAAGCTTTGAAGATAGGTGATTTTCTAATTTATAAACAGTAAAAATATTATAAATGGTTAACCTGGATCCCGGATATCCAACCTTCCAGGGGTTGGATACCCGGACCAGCGATTATTGTAAATGCTTCTCATGCCATTGAGAAGTAAAGTCGCCCAGCATTGCAAATCCATTACGCCTGAAATCAAGTCTATTTAAATGCAGGTTATCAATATCTGCCTGAAGCACTTTTCTCACGAAGGGATTGATGGTTCCTCCCGGTTCCAATGGTGCTGCATCCGGATTGTATTGCCAGGCAGCATCTACAATCGTCCCACGGGGGTACATGATGCCGGGCCTGCCCTTTCCCCTAATGTCCAGTACTTTAGGGTGATGCAGACCAATAGTATGACCATACTCATGCGCAGCCGTTGTGGAATTATTGAGCAGGTTGTCCAATTTAAAATAACCGGTGTTGCTGCCAATTCCATCAACAAAAGAAATATCAGTCCCGGCATAGGATTCGATCCTGAAATAATTATTCCTTGGGTTAATATTTTCAAAAACCATCTCGGGGATAAGGCTTTCTGCCCAATGACCTTCTATATCAAAGACCACATCATAAAAAAGGTTCATTATCACTACTTTCCCATTTGCCTCATTCCAATGATCCGCAATATTTTTTGCAATTTGAAAACACAATGCATCATTGGCTGCATCGCCGTAAAAGAAAAATACGGAATGAATTACAATTTGACACCTGGATTTATTTATTTCTGCTTCTCCCATTTTTTTTGAATTAATTCTCAGAAACCGCCTGAAAATGAAATTTTTTCACCGCAAATAACCGGTGTAGCACAGTCGCCGCTTACCGGAGCAGACTCCGCCTGCGATTTTTGGAATTGTGAGAAATACTGAAAATCATTTTTGGAAAGATTCCCAGGGGTATTTATTTTTAAAAGTAACTATTAATATTTAGTTTGCAGGATCAGGAAAATATTGAACATGCAGTTGATCATTACAGGCGTCCTGATTGCAGACTAACTATGTACAGATAGGGTTTAAGATTGAAAGTCTAAATTTAAAATTTAAAGCAACGGAATATTACTCATCAATAATCAAACACTAACCTATAATTAAAATAATTCGACCTTAATAAAAAAAAACAATAAACAGTAAACAGTAAACAGTAAACTGTAAACAATAAACAATAAACAGTAAACTGTAAACAGTAAACAGTAAACTGTAAACAATAAACAGTAAACTGTAAACAATAAACAGTAAACTGTAAACAATAAACTGTAAACAATAAACTGTAAACTGTAAACAGTAACCAGTCCTAACAAGCCAACATGCCACCGACTCCCGCGCTTACCCGTAAATTAAATTTGTGGACAACCGTTTCGATTGTAGCAGGTAGCATCATAGGATCAAGTATTTTTATGAAGCCTGCAATTATGGCCGGACAATTAGGTTCCCCACTGCTACTATTATTCGTGTGGATATTTGCGGGGGTTATTTCCATGATGGGTGCAGCCATCAATGCTGAAATTGGCGCTATGATGCCAGTTACCGGTGGCCAATATGTTTTTTTTCAAAAAATGTATGGAGACTTTTTTGCTTATATCTACGGATGGGCCTGCTTTTCTGTCATCAATACTGCCGCAGTAGCTTCAATTGCATTCATCTTTTCGCAATACGCAGAATATTTTTTTACACTTCCCCGTTTTTCTTCAGCCGTTGAACTTTCCTGGCATATTACCCTTCCTTTTATCGGGCTGCTTTACCCATTGGAAAATTTTGGCGTAAAAGTACTCACCATTTTTATCGTGCTGGCACTAACATGGATCAATAGCCGGAGTGTAAAAGCAGGTGGAGCTGTACAGGTATTTTTTTCAGTAATAAAAGTAACTGCCCTATTGTTGATGATCGGATTGATCTTCTTTTCGGGAAAAGGATCAGCCCATAATTTTATCCAATTATCAGCTCAATCAGAACTCAAAGGTTGGGGGTTATTAGCAGGTATCGTAGCTGCGTTATCAGGCGCCTTTGCGGCGTATGACGGGTGGAACAATATAGGTTTTGTAGCAGGAGAAATCAATAACCCGAAAAAAAATATTCCTATGGGATTATTTCTGGGCCTGGGTCTGTGCATCCTGTTATACGTGTTAACAAGCCAGGCATATTTGTATATGATGCCGGTTGATACCATGGCTAAATCAGCACTGGTAGCTACCGATGCCTTGCAACCCATTTTAGGTAATACAGTAGCAGGCCTGATTGCAGTTCTCGTAATGATATCCGCCTTTGGAGCAACCAATGGCAATATATTAGCCTGCGCCCGGGTAACTTTTGCGATGGCAAGGAAGGGCGTTTTTTTTAAAAGTATAGGGAATGTTCATCCAAAACATGAAACACCTGCCAATGCATTATGGCTGCATGGTGCCTGGACCAGTTTATTTGTTTTAACGGGTTCCTTTGATATGCTCACCGATCTGTTTGTATTTATTACCTGGATATTTTATGGCTTTGCCGCCGCAGGTATTTTTATTCTCCGAAGGAAAATGCCCAATGCGGATCGGCCATATAAAGCCTGGGGCTACCCTTTTGCACCTGCTGTTTTTATTATTTTTTCGGCTTTTTATTTTGCTCTTACATTATATGCAGATATCAATAACTATATCACCGGAAAAACCCATTTTATCAGCTCTGTATTTGGATTGGTCCTGACAGCAATAGGTGTGCCTTTTTATTTATATTTTAAGAAGAAATATCCGGGAAGGAGAAATGAAACCTGATCCGGACGCCACGCCTGATCGCAGTATCCAGTCTCGTCTGACCGGATAATCTTCTCCTCTGACCGGATAATCGGAAGCCAGACCCCCATTTTAACCCCTTAGGTTGGAAACGAGTTTTATACGCCGGAAAAAAAATTTTAATTCCTCACCGGCTTCCCACTCTTAAGCATGCTTTGGATTCTTTCCAGGGTTTTCTTTTCGCCTGTAAGGCTTAGGAACGCTTCTCTTTCAAGATCAAGTAAATATTGTTCACTAACTAAAGTGGGTTCGCTTAAATCGCCTCCGCACATTACGTAAGCCAGTTTTTTAGCCACTGTTGCATCATGTTCGGTGGCATAATTACCCAACCTCATTCCGTTTATTCCGGCAAGCATAGCCCCCAATGCGCCACGGCCCAGCACCCTGATATCATTGCGCTGTACGGGCATTGTATACCCATCTTCATACAAGGCAATTACCGCTTGTTTTCCTTCAGCTATTCTCCTTCCGGGATTCATACACACCAAATCTCTTCCCTTTCTGTAAATACCTAAATCATATGCCTCCAGGGCTGAAGAGCCAACTTTAGCAGTAGCGATTGTCAGGAACCGGTTTTGCAATGTAATAGTATCTACTTCACCCTCATGCATCTCATCCGCGGCGCGTAATACAAATTCCTTGGTACCAGCACCTCCGGGGATCACACCAATACCTACTTCCACCAAACCGGTATAAGTTTCCGCGGCAGCTATTACTTTATCTGCATGCAAACTCATTTCGCAGGCACCACCCAACGCCAAACCATGGGGGGCAACTACCACCGGAATTGCAGAGTAACGACAACGCATAATAGTATTCTGAAACATCCGGACCGCCATATCTATTTCATCATAATCCTGCTCAATTGCAAGCATCAATATCATACCCACATTCGCACCTGCACTAAAGTTGGTACCTTCATTGGCAATAACCAACCCCTTGTATTTCTCTTCAGCCAGTGTAATTGATTTTTGAATGCCTTCCAGTACTTCACCACCGATACTGCCCATTTTTGTGTACCATTCAAGGCCAAGTACATCATCACCTAAATGATAGGTCCGGCAGGCACCGTTCTTCCAAACGGTTTGTCCTGCAAAATTTTTCATTACTATAAAAGCTTCACCGCCAGGCATTGGTTTATATGACTTGCTCCCTACATCATAGTACAAACGCCTGCCATTTTCAACTTTATAAAATCCTGTAGCACCGGTAGCCAACATTTCATCAATCCAGGGAGCACATGTGTAACCGGCAGCTTTCATTGCTTCCATAGTTTTTGCAACTCCCAAAACATCCCAGCTTTCAAATGCGCCGATCTCCCAACCAAAGCCAGCCATCATACTATCATCAACCCTGTACAACTCATCGGTTATTTCTGGAATCCTGTGAGAGATATAAGAAAATAAACTGTAATGAAATAAGCGGTAAAATTCCCCTGCCTTATCAGTGCCCGCACACAAGACTTTTATTCTTGCATTTAGATCGTCAATCGGTTTGGCGGCTTCTAAAGTGGCAAATCGCGGTTTTTGCCTGGGGCCATACTCCAGTGTTTGAAGATTTAGTGTCAATATTTCTTTCTCTCCTCCTGCCCCTTTTATTTTCCTGAAGAAGCCCTGCCCTGTTTTATCGCCCAGCCAATTATTCTCAGCAATTTTATTTAACCAGGCAGGAATTTCAAACTGTTCTTTTGCTTCATCATCCGGGCAGTTATCAAATACTCCCTTTGCCACTTTCACAAGGGTATCAATACCTACTACGTCCGCGGTTCTGAAAGTCGCAGATTTTGGCCTTCCTATAATTGGTCCGGTGAGTACCTCAATTTCATCTATGTTCAAATGCAGTTTTTCCATGGCATTCATGATTGCCATTATACCAAATACACCAATACGGTTAGCTATAAATGCGGGAGTATCTTTACAAAGCACCGTTGTTTTGCCCAGGTACAAATCACCGTAATTCATTAAAAAATCCACTACTTCCGGATCAGTGAATGCGGTGGGTATAATTTCCAGTAAACGCAAATACCTTGGAGGATTAAAAAAGTGGGTGCCACAGAAATGCTTTTTAAAATCTTCGCTTCTGCCTTCCGCCATCTTATGGATGGGAATGCCGGAAGTATTGGATGTGATTAAAGTCCCTGGTTTACGGTATTTTTCCACATCTGCAAAAACAGATTGCTTTATATCCAGTCTTTCCACCACCACTTCTATCACCCAATCGCAAACGGAAATATCTTTCATGTTATCGGTAAAGTTGCCAGTCTTAATTCTCTTCACAACATCCTTATTATATACCGGCGAAGGATTTGATTTGATAGCCGCCGACAATGCGTCATTCACCACCCTGTTTCGCTGAGTTGTATCACTCCCGCTTACCAGCGGGGAGGCTGCGGGGGCCGCAATATCCAATAACAATACCTGCAGGCCAATACCTGCAAAATGACATGCGATACGGCTACCCATTACACCACTACCCAATACTGCTACTTTTTTTATGATTCTTTTTGACATACAATAAAATTAGTTAGTTAAACAACTATTTATAAACCGAAATTAAGACTTTTTACAAAACAGGATTCATTAATATTTTTAACCGGGAAGATACATTAAAACGGAAGGGAAGATTTCATTACCCGCCGGGGAAATGGATGTATGTTTGAAATCGATTTTTCCTGAATGGAATCATAAACCCTGATACCCACCAGGCAATGGTGTATGGTCAATATTTCAAGATTACCAATTCAGCATTCACAATCTTAACTTACCCCACTTCCGCTCTCTATCACACTCCCCGGGCTTACAAAATGAAGCTTCCCGTCTTTGTCTTCAGCCATTAGGATCATTCCGTTACTTTCTATTCCTCTCATTTTTCTTGGTGCAAGATTGGCCACCACTACCACCTGTTTACCGGTAATGTCGGCAGGATCAAAATGCAGAGCGATACCACTAACGATGGTTCTTTTTTCAAAACCCAAATCTATCTCCAACTTCAATAACTTGTCGGCTTTTGCAACTTTTTCAGCATATAAAATGGTACCGACTTTCAAATCGATCTTTGCAAAATCTTCGAAAGAAATAACAGCCTTAGCCTCACCAGCCTCCCTGCCCTCCAAAGGCGGGTTCTTTGAGTCTGGCACTTTGAAGTTCTTTTCAGTTATTGAACTCTCCGAAGCCCCTCCTTTGGAGGGGTTGGGGGAGGCTTCCCCTTTGGAGGTGTTAGGGGAGGCTTCTCCTTCCGGGGGCAGGGAGGCCTTTTCATTTTTTTCCATCATTAATTTTAAACTTTTAATTTTTAATTTTTCAAGCTGTTCGGATACCTCAATATCCTCAATCTTTCTGAATAATAACTGAGGTTCCCTTAATGAATAACCGACACTCAATAATTTTGCCTTACCTCCATTTTCCCAATCCAGCATTTTATCAACTACCTTCATTATATAACACATTTTCCTGGCTGTAAAGGGCAGGAATGGATTAATAAATACGGCAAGATTAGCTGTAAGCTGCAGACAAACGTGCAGGCAGTTGTCGATTATTTTTTGGGAGTGCTGGGAAACATTTTTTGCAACGATCCATGGCTGTTTCTCCTGCAAGTATTTATTACCCTTTCTCGCCAGGTCTACCACCTCATACAATGCATCACGGAATTTATAGCTTTCAATCAAATGCTCTATGCTGGCTTTTGTCGTCGTCATTTGAGCAAATAAAGCTTTGTCTGCTTCATCCAAAATATCTGCATGCAATGGTGGTACTTTTCCTTTACATAATTTATGCATCAATACAAAGGCCCTGTTTACAAAATTACCAAACACATCTACCAATTCACCCTTCACCGCATCCTGGAATCCCTTCCAGGTGAATTCGCTGTCTTTTGTTTCCGGTCCTATGGCTGTCAAATAATACCGCAATGCGTCCACCATTTGATCGCCACCATTTTCCTTCTTAACAAAATCGTTGATATAATCTTCCATCTCAATGCTCCAGCCCCTGCTGGTACTCATCTTATCTCCTTCCAGGTTCAGGAATTCACTGCTGGGTATATTATCCGGCAAAATATTTCCATGCAATTTCAGCATAACCGGAAATATAATAGCATGAAAAACAATATTGTCCTTGCCAATAAAATGTACCAGTTTCGTATCCTCATTGTACCAATATGGCTTCCAGTCTTTGTTGTTATCTATCGCCCATTGTTTGGTGGCACTGATATAGCCGATAGGGGCGTCGAACCATACATAGAGGACTTTCCCGATCCCCACATCCCCCCCTTGGGGGGCAGTAGGGCTGTTAGGCCGGGTTATTACCGGTACCTTTATCCCCCAATCCAAATCTCTCGTTACAGCCCTTGGTTGCAAACCCATATCCAGCCAACTTTTACACTGCCCCAGCACATTTGGCTTCCAGTCATTCTTATGTTCTTCCAAAATCCATTTTCTTAAAAAATCTTCGTATTTATCCAAAGGTAAATACCAATGTGTAGTAGCTTTTTTTATCGGCGGCCTGCCACTCAATGTGCTGTACGGATTAATCAATTGCTCAGGACTAAGTGATGTGCCGCATCTTTCACACTGGTCGCCATATGCCTTTGGATTAGCACACACCGGGCAAGTACCCACAATATACCGGTCGGCTAAAAATGTATTGGCTTCCTCATCAAAATATTGTTCCGTCTCTTTTATTTCAAGGTCACCTTTATCATTTAAAGCCGTAAAAAATTCCTGCGCCGTTTCATGATGTAAAACAGACGTAGTTCTATGATAAATATCAAAAGAAATACCCAGGTCAGCCATATTGCTTTTCAGCATCGCATGATATTTATCCACAATTTCCTTTGGTGTAGTTCCTTCTTTCATTGCCTGGATGGTAATTGCAGCGCCGTGCTCGTCGCTGCCGCAAACATATACTACGTCTTTCTTTTTAGCCCGCAGGTAACGCACATAAATATCAGCTGGCAAATAGGCCCCAGCCAGGTGCCCGATATGTTTGGGCCCATTTGCATAGGGAAGTGCGGAGGTAATTAAATATCTTTTTGGATCTGTCATGTAATTTATCTTTTGCAGTAGTCTCTGTTAAAATATGCAAAACAGCTTCTGAATCAAGATTTCCAAAGAAAGAATAGCGTTTTAAACACCTTCATTCTTCTCTCTTATTCATACTGCTGCAAACATAGGCGCTGCAAATTTACCTAAAGCAAGTACAATACCCAAACAAACAAGAAACCTCCACAATAGCAGAGGCTTTCAATTCGTCTAATCAACCTTTTCTTAAGAAAAATAATCCCATACTAAATGCCAGGGTCCGATTTTTTCTTCAGTTCCTTTATTTCCACCCGTGGTGATAATACTTTATTACATTTTTCAGTCTCAATATCCTTTGGCAGGTCAAAAATGACGGTCTGTCCGGAATCTGCCCTTGATCGGATTTTTGTTGCATATTTGCCTGCAGTCCTTCACTTTTATATATGAGTTTTGAGGAAGATTTAAGAGCCCATTATTTGAAGGGCCATGAGAAATACCTTCGTCATATTTCCGTGGACTGCATTATTTTTGGCTTTCATGATAATGAATTGAAGACATTACTCCTCCATGCGAAATACGCCGGCGATTGGGCTTTGCCAGGCTTTATATTAAAAAAAGAACATATGTATGATGCCGCCAAGCGCATTCTGAAACAAAGAACCGGTTGGATGAAATCTATATGCAACAATTCCAGGTTTCGCGAATTACCCGGATTGATACAGTCCTTTTCATCCTATTCGTGTAATTCGTGTTTCATAATTCGTGTAATTAAATGAAATTAGATTTATGAACCGAAAAAACTTTCTATCCTCCATTGTTCCTTTGGCTGCTGCATTCACGGATAATGCAAAAAAACATGAATTCAAAGAACCGGAGATCCGACCCATCATTCCCGCTTACTTAAAAAAAGGCGACATCATTGGCATTACCTGTCCGGCCGGTTATATAACGCAGGAAGATATCCAACCGGCTATAAATAAACTAATGGAATGGGGGTTTGGAGTAAGTATCGGCAACACAGTAGGTAAAAAGGATTTTACTTTTGGTGGTACCGATGAAGAAAGGGCGAACGATTTTCAACAAATGATGGATGATAAAAAAATCAGATCTGTTTTATGCGCAAGAGGCGGATATGGCGCAGTGAGAATAATTGATAAAATTGATTTTAAACAATTTGCAATTCATCCAAAATGGATCATTGGTTTTAGCGACATAACGGTTATGCATAGTCATTTAAACCTTAACTATGGGATTGCCTCCATACACTCAAAAATGTGCAATAGCTTTCCGGATGACTGGAACCAGGCCGAGCCGATACAAAAAGAAACGATTGAGAGCATTCAACAATGTTTGACGGGAGAAAAAATGAGCTACCAGGCATTACCCAATGCTCATAACAAAACGGGCTTTGCATCCGGTGTGTTGGTAGGTGGAAACTTAAAAACAATTGAATCTTTGGCTGGAAGTAAAAGTGATCTCATTACAAAGAATAAAATTTTATTTGTTGAAGATACCGGCGAATACCTGTATAGCATCGACCGGATGTTCTGGAATCTGAAACGAAGTGGAAAATTGACACAATTGCAAGGGCTGATCGTTGGTGGATTTAAAATTAAAAAGGATGATGATGGTGAAGAGTTTGGAAAAACACTGGAAGAAATTGTGCTGGAAAAAGTAGCTGAATATGATTACCCGGTCTGTTTTGATTTTCCGGTTGGACATCAAAAAAATAATTTTGCATTGAAATGTGGCATAGTACATGGGCTTGGGGTAAATCCCACCGGCTCATCATTAAAAGAAATGTAACTATTCTGTATATTTGGAAGGAACACAAAAATCAAGACACGGCAATTGTTTCGGTTAAATTGAAAGAAAAAGTTTTAAAGACATAATTTCAACGTTAGATTTTGAACAGCCATTAAAAACTATATGATAAAAATCCCATCCTATATGAAAAAAGGTGACACCATCGGTATTACCTGCCCCGCCGGATACATGGCTAAAGAAAAAGCACAAACCTGTATTCACACTTTACAGCAATGGGGCTTTGAAGTAATAGTTGGCAATACACTGGGCAGTTGTTCCAATAATTATTTTTCGGGAACGGATGAGGAGCGATTGAATGAGTTACAAGCTATGCTGGATAATGACGGCATCAAAGCCATTCTTTGCGCCCGCGGAGGTTATGGCGTTACCAGGATCATTGATCAACTGGATTTTAGCAGATTTAGAAAGAAACCCAAATGGATAATAGGTTATAGTGACATCACTGTTTTACATGCGCATATTTATACAAATTTTAAAATCGCATCCCTTCATTCCCCGATGGCTGCCGCTTTTAATAACGGTGGATACAGGAATGAATATATAGCATCTTTACACAAAGCAATTATAGGTAAAAAAGCTAATTATAAGTGCGCAGTACATCCATATAATAAACCCGGATCAGCAACCGGGGAATTAATTGGCGGAAACCTGTCCCTTTTAACGCATCTCATTGGCACGCCATCCGACACTATGACAAAAAACAAGCTCTTATTTAT
The DNA here is from genome assembly GCA_040006615.1 of Ferruginibacter sp. Classification (GTDB taxonomy): domain Bacteria; phylum Bacteroidota; class Bacteroidia; order Chitinophagales; family Chitinophagaceae; genus Ferruginibacter. Next base: position 1,459 of record JBDTWP010000157.1, on the reverse strand, counting down.
AGAAGACATTGGTGAATTCATATACAGCACCGACAGAATGTTGTACCAACTAAAACGAAGCGGTAAACTGGATGGACTGGCAGGGCTGATCATCGGCAGGTTTACAGACGTGAAAGATACGGACCGGCCCTTTGGGAAAACCATTGAAGAAGCGATCCATGACTCAGTGAAAGAATATGATTACCCGGTTTGCTTTGATTTTCCCGTAAGTCATGAGAAAGAAAATTATGCATTAAAAGTAGGAGGCACCTATGAATTAAAAACAGGCAGAAAAACAGTACAGCTTTCTGAAAAATAATTGCCATCAATTAATTTCGGTTTCCGGAAATTGATAACGTTTTAAATGAGCAAAGGTGATTAATTATTATTGCAATAATGAATCCAGTTTTTGGTGAAATAACGGAAACTTATTCAAATCACGATGAGAACCTTTTTCAATCGTAATAAACTGATCGGATATTTTTAAGACCGCTTTTAATTTTGCTGCACAGCGATAAGGTATCACGCCATCATCGGTGCCATGAAAAATAGTGATGGGTGCTTTTACCTCCCGCAGATAATCATTGGTGGGAATTTTGTAATTCGACATCCTGGTGGTTGGGTAAATGAATGCATAACAACCAAACAGATCAGGAATACTAAAGTAGGGCGTTTCTAAAATTAATTGTTTGCATTCCATTACTGATGCCAGGTAAGACGCGATACCGGTTCCAAATGATTTGCCGTATATAATTATGCTGTCCTTCTTATATTTTGCAGCAGCCATTTTATAAACCTGCTCGGCCTGTTCGTATAAAATTTTCTCATTTCTTTCACCAACAGTTTTTCCAAAGCCAGGGTAATCTTCCATCCACAGTTCATAACCGTGCCTGGTAAAATTAGATACAAATCTTGTATACCGGTTTATATTGCCTTTATTCCCGTGAAAATAAATTACCACTCCCCTCCTTATTGAATCAGTTGGAAAAAATTGCACCATATTCAACGTGTCCGTCTTATTGAGCGGAATATCAACTTCTGCAAATGGACTGTCAAACCGGTATTGATAATTTCTGGCCAGGGGGGAAGGGTGAAATAAGAAATGATCCTGCAAATAAAATAATGCAATCCCAATAAGGCAATAGAGCAAAACAATTATTTTTATCCAACGCAATAATTTTTTATTCATGCCTGCAAAGGTACAGGTATAGAGTATTATACTTCACCAGGGGTAAAAAGGAGAATCTGCCCACAATTAATATTTCAAAATATCCCTTATGAAATTATGGTATTCCGGGAAGGATGGAAGGTTATTGTGTCCGCCCCCTTCTATCCGGATAAGCGTGATCTTCCTGGGATTTAATGCCTGTAATTTTTCGCTGTTGCGTATGGGTATCAGCCAGTCTTTGGTTCCATGCAGAATGTAAGTATGGCAATTAACTTTGGGCAGCCAGTTATCAGTACGCATGTGAAACCGAAG
>JBDTWP010000156.1:0-13812 GCA_040006615.1 Ferruginibacter sp. | reverse complement strand
TCGAGCCTATGGCTCTTGAATGCAGGAATTATTATGGATGATCTGTGAAAGAGGCTTAGCCCCGGTCCATTTGGGATAGCTACCCTTTACCTGAAACAAAAAACCCTCCTGGAAGGAAGGCTTATCATATTATTTAAAGCTAAGGTCAGGCTTCAGAACTTAAACCCGCGCTTAAATATTCCCTGTTCATACGGGCAATATTCGCTACCGAAATGCCTTTGGGACACTCCGCCTCGCAGGCATAAGTATTTGAGCAATTACCAAAACTTTCCTTATCCATTTGAGCCACCATACTTAAAACCCTTGATTCTCTTTCGGGTGCGCCCTGGGGTAATAATGCCAGTTGAGACACTTTAGCGCTAACAAACAGCATTGCACTACTGTTTACACATGCGGCAACGCAGGCGCCGCAACCGATACAGGCCGCCGCCATAAATGCATTATCAGCATCTTTTTTATCAATCGGTATCGAATTAGCGTCCACCGCATTTCCAGTGTTTACAGAAATAAACCCACCGGCCTGTATCACCCTGTCAAAGGCGCTGCGGTCAACAATCAAATCTTTAATTACGGGGAAAGCCCTGGCCCGCCATGGTTCTACTACAATGGTGTCGCCATCCTTAAATGCACGCATGTGTAACTGGCAGGTAGTATTCTTTGTCCATGGACCATGCGCCCTTCCGTTAATATGCATACTGCACTGGCCACAAATCCCTTCGCGGCAATCATGATCAAAAGCGATTGGATCATCCCCTGCAACAATGAGTTGCTCGTTTAATACATCAAACATTTCCAGGAAAGACATTTCAGAGGAAATATCCTTTACAAGGTAGGTTTCCAGTGTACCAGCCACCTGGCTATTTTTTTGACGCCACACTTTAAGCGTCAGATTCATATTGTAATGTTCCATATTATAATTGATCTATGTGAGACTAAATTCTTTTATAATTACTATATTCAAATGGTCGCCAGCCAAATTTTTGTGACAGGAAATATAACAGGCGATGTTTAGTATTTTTGAAATTCTTCTTTTTAGAATCAAGATCAAATTTCCAGTCCTCCTTCTTTACCCTTTCTTCCATCACAGAAGGGTGCGTGCCTTCAAAAAGGATAACCGAATCAATATTTGAATAGTCGAATTGAGTATTTTTTTTCTCCAGTTCACCTGCCCATTTATCATGCTCATTTTTTTCGACCCAATGCTGCCCGAAATCCTTATATTTCTGAAACATCGTAACCGGGTTGCGAACCCAACCATAATGATATATATAGGCGTCAATTAATTTCACCTGTAATTTTCTTCCGTCATCAAATCTGAATCCCTGTGCATCTCTAAAGCTTCTTATACTTTTATTATTTCTTATTACGCGGATCTCTTTGGAATACCATCTTCTGCCATCCCCGATAAACCGATAACTTCCATAGAAATGATGATAGTGAAATAACAAACCCTCCACCTGTTTATCATCCCTATATTTTTCCATGGCATCTATGATAACGGCATGATACTTTTCATGAACTGCCTCATCCGCCTGTATATAAAAGAGCCAGTCTGCATCTGCCGCTGTTGCATCTAATGCTTTATTCGTTTCCTCCGCCAGTACCTTACCGTCTTTCCGTAAATTTTTATCCCAGACTGAATGTATTATTTTTATTTTATCAGACCGGACTGAAGCTATCAACTCATTAGTAGCATCTTCAGAATCGCCCAGGCAAACAACCATTTCATCCACCACCGGCAGGACCGACCGGATGGATTCCACCACAGGGTAACCATACTTCACTGCATTTTTTACAAACGTGAATCCGCTTACTTTCATAGCCTGTCTCTACCCGAAAGAGAAATTATTTTGACCGGTTAAATAAACAAAAGATCTTTTTAACAGGATAACCTCCAAACACATACTAAGCAGGGAAATTATTTATAACTCCGCTGTGTCGGTTTTACAATCTCAAATTCAAGAGGCTCTTTGTTCAATTGCCAGTTGCTTTCCCCCTTATATTCCCATGCCGAAACAAAACTAAAATTTTCATCATCTCGTTTTGCTTCCCCCTCTTCTGTTTGAGATTCTTCCCTGAAATGCCCTCCGCAGCTTTCATTCCTGTTAAGCGCATCCCTGCACATCAATTCGCCCAATTCTATAAAGTCTGCCACCCTGCCTGCTTTATCCAGCTCAGGGTTCATGCTGTTCACCTCGCCGGGAATACGCACATCACTCCAGAATTCTTTTTTTAATTGCTGAATTTCAACAATGGCTTCCTGCAATCCCTTTTCATTACGAGCCATACCACATTTATCCCACATGATCTTACCCAACCGTTTATGAAAACTTTCTACCGTTTGTTTTCCTTTAATATTCATCAATGTACTGATCCTGTCACCTACGGCCTTTTCAGTTTCGGCGAATGCCGGGTGATCGGTAGGAATAGAATTAGTACGGATTTCATCTGCCAGGTAATTTCCCAGGGTATATGGAATTACAAAGTAGCCATCCGCCAGTCCCTGCATCAATGCCGAAGCGCCGAGGCGGTTTGCACCATGATCGCTGAAATTGGCCTCCCCTAAAGCATATAATCCTTTAACAGTTGTTTGTAATTCATAATCTACCCATAGTCCACCCATTGTATAATGCACGGCCGGATAGATCCGCATCGGCATTTCATAGGGATTTTCACCAGTAATCTTTTCATACATTTCAAACAGGTTACCGTATTTTTCTTCTACCACCGCCTTGCCCAATTTTATAACTATTGCTTCATTAACATCCGTATCACCCAGTTTTCCCTGTTCTATTTTTCCGTACCTTACAAATGCATCTTTAAAATCCAGGTATACTGCCAGTTTTGTGGTGCCCACGCCGTATCCTTCATCACATCTTTCTTTGGCGGCCCTTGAAGCTACGTCCCGGGGCACCAGGTTTCCAAAAGCCGGATACCTTCTCTCCAGGTAATAATCTCTTTCATCTTCCGGTATATCTATTGCTTTGCGGTTATCATCTTTCTTCTTAGGCACCCAAATCCTGCCGTCATTCCGTAAACTTTCACTCATCAAGGTCAGTTTACTTTGATATTCACCACTTACGGGAATACAGGTTGGATGAATTTGTGTAAAACAAGGGTTTCCAAAAAAAGCGCCTTTTTTATGCGCTTTCCACGCAGCAGTTACATTACAGCCCATCGCGTTGGTACTTAAATAAAACACGTTTCCATATCCACCGGTACATAACAGTACCGCATGACCGAAATGTCTTTCCAGTTCACCGTTTATGAGGTTGCGGGCTATAATTCCCCGGGCTTTGTCTTCGATCATTACTACGTCCAGCATTTCATGCCTTGTATACATTTCTACATTTCCTACCGCTACCTGTCTTTCCAAAGCGCTGTACGCACCCAATAACAATTGCTGTCCCGTTTGCCCCGCAGCGTAAAAAGTACGTTGTACCTGGGTTCCGCCAAAACTACGGTTACTTAATAAGCCGCCATATTCCCTTGCAAAGGGGACGCCCTGTGCCACGCATTGATCGATTATTGCATTGCTCACTTCCGCAAGGCGATGCACATTGGCTTCCCTCGCCCTGTAATCACCTCCTTTAACAGTATCATAAAACAGGCGAAAAACAGAGTCCCCGTCATTCTGATAATTCTTAGCTGCATTAATACCCCCCTGCGCTGCAATGCTATGTGCCCTGCGCGGACTATCCTGGAAACAAAATGCCTTTACCTTATAACCCATCTCTCCCAGTGAAGCAGCCGCAGATGCACCTGCAAGGCCCGTACCTACAACAATTATTTCGAGCTTGCGTTTGTTGGCGGGATTTACCAGTTTCACATGCCCTTTATAATCGTTCCACTTTTCATTCATTTCACCATTAGGAATTTTTGAATTGAAAACCATAGTATGGGTAATTTGTTGATTAATAAATATTGGGGCTCCTGGTTCCTGGTACCTTGTACCGGGATTTACCGGATCCAGTTCAAATATATAGCTACCGGCATTAGTGCGAATAACAGGCAGATAATTAAAGAGTAACCAACCCCCACCGCCTTAATGATTGGTGTATATTTTTTATGATTTATTCCAAATGTCTGGAAAGCGCTTTGAAAGCCGTGCAATAAATGCCAGCACAGGGATATTACGCCCAGCAGGTAAACCACCACCACTGCTATATTGTTCCTAAAGACAATCAGCATTTCCTTATATAAATTATGTACGTCCTGGTTGTTATAGCCGGCAAGCGTTGTTTCTTCGAGCGGTTGTATATTCCCTAATCCGCCAAACCTGGAGGGTGTCCAGAAATGATACAGATGTATGATAAGGAAAATTAATATCAATGTGCCCAGCAAACCCATGCTCCTGCTATACCATTTACTGTTAGACCCGGGATTATTGAGGATATATTTAACGGGACGCGAATTCCTGTTTTGACTCCACAGGATCAGCCCCTGCACCACATGTAAAAGCAGGAAAACAAAAAGCCCTATTTCCATGGTCCGGATAATAAGATTTGAGCCCATTAAATGTCCCCAATGATTAAAGGTTTCACCATCATCATTAAAAAAGATCATTGAATTAATTCCACAATGCACAATTAAAAAAGTAATCAGAAATAAACCGGTAAGTCCCATGGTAATTTTTTTCCCTATCGAAGAGGTGAAGAAGTGTTTCCAGGTCATATTAAAGAGGTTGATTTTTTTGGAATCACAAAATTACGTAAGGAATAATCAAAAAAATATTTTATTGTAAATTAGAAAGTTGAGGGCTCAGGGTTTATGGTTTACAGTTTACTGTTTATGGTTTACGGTTTGCGGTTTATGGTTTACTGTTTACGGTTTATGGTTTACGGTTTATGGTTTACGGTTTACGGTTTACGGTTTACGGTTTATGGTTTACTGTTTACGGTTTATGGTTTACTGTTTACGGTTTACGGTTTACGGCCTAAATAAGCTGGTGCATTATCCAGTTATCTACCTGCTGAAAAACAAGTTCAGGCTTTAATGTACGCCATTGCGGAAAATCCAATAATGCAACATAGTTGGTCAGCCGGGCCTTTCTAAAATCATATTGACTTTGTTCCGGCATATCCAAAACTACAACCCAGCCGCCATCATCTTCCACCTGTTCTCTCCATTCTTCGTAATAGCTATCATCGCTGCTATGAAAGTTCAGCACATTTTCCGCAATCAAAATAAACTTGGTGATTCCCTGCCTGTACAGTAGATCAGTTACCTCTCTTCGAAGTGCCATAATATCGTTTTCTATGGCATCATTCCATTCTCCTATCAATTCTATAATAACAAAATTCTGTTCATAATCGGCAAATAATATCTTCATATACAGTGTACGGGAACCAAACTCATCCCATTGAGGATGTATGTAGTAATTGTAAACGGTGTGTGTAAATTCAAACTCACTGTAAGTACGGCCGTAAAAGGGTGATTGTGTGTCTTCTTCCGCACTATATAAGTGCCGCCAGTTGTAGTATGGTTCTATATCCTGCATGGCCGGAAATTTAAAAGATTTTGAATTCTTAATGATTGGTAACCCTTTTATTACTTCAAAATTAAATCATAAGAATCAAACCATTTCCCTTAAAAACTTTTAAATTAAATCATCCTGCTGATTTTCATAAAAAAGGCCACCTATATGCTCTTTGCAGCCATTATTTTAGAAAATATGACCGTCCCCATATTAGTTAGAATAGCGAGAGGTTAATCCTGAAATGCGAAACGTCATGTTGAATTCCCCGGGGTTGATTCACCATGACGATTCAGTTTTACCCTGACAATGATTTCTAGTGCTGTGTTAAATGTAAATTGGCGTACTATTTAATTTATAACACGAATTATAAGGCACGAATTACACGAATAAATCCAGGGGCTTGCCAATATTGAGTCATTTTAAACTGCCAATGACACTAGTTAATCAGTATTTTTTCTGAAAATGCCAGTTGCCTGCTTCCGCTTAAAACTTTAACCAGGTACATACCCCTGCCCGTCCTGCTTGATAAGCGGATAGATTCTGTCTGGCCAGGTTTGGAAATAGTTACCACTTTTGATTGAATTGCCCGGCCGGCAATATCTGAAAGAATGATCGTGTATCTACCTGCAGGCTGACCTTCAAATACCACGTTAAATTGAGAAGAAACTGCAATAGGATTTGGATACACCCTGGTTTCTCCCATCGTTGCCGGTGAACTGCCCGATTTTACAGGATCAAACCTGATAATCGCGTTAGCTTCTTTTTGGTAAAGTAAATTTCCATTCGCCAGGTCAGATGCATTGAATGCAGGCTCTTTGCTTTGTACTTTCACTGCGGCCAGGTTCTTCATATTTACTTTAAAAAGCCCTTCAAATACATTGGCGCTGCTAACAACCAAATTCCCATCATCATCCACCGCAGCACCATTGGTTGTAAAATTAGCAGGCAGGCCACTGATGACGCCTGTAAACGAAGCGGTCCTGGTATGAATATCAACTCCAAACACATTGTGATTTGCAGATATGATCACCAGTTTGCCAAAAGCATCGGCTACCATATCCCCACCCCAACTGGTGCATTTATTGTGAACAGAGATTCCTTTATTACTTTCAGCATCTATTAAATTACCAAGATCGGTTACTTCCGGGTTTTTTGACGTGCTGAAACGGATCAAATGATTGGCGTCATTCGACAGGGCGTATCCATAACCATCAGCGGCTATCACCATCCTCGATAATTGAGTTTCTTCGGGCTGGTAACCTGTTTTTGAAGATGTCGCAATTACATTATTCTTAATTGTTGTAAAATTTGCATCCTGCTGGTTTAGATCAAGAAACCGGATGTCTGAAAAATGCATTGTCGCAAAATACAGCCTGTTATACCTGGTATCCAATGCACAAGCCGCAACCCCCAACCCGGTTGGATTATTGTTAGCGGTTCCTCTTGAAGCGACAGTGGAATTACCGGGATTAACAATTTTGAAGGGAGTTTTTTCCGCTTCAAATAAAGTTTTATTTATTTTACCTGTTGCGATATCAACCTGTTTAATATCGGCCCAGAAGAAATTATTAGCGATCTTACCGGTAATAGCGTAGGTTTTTGAAGCGTCCTGTGCGGTTGAAAAAAAAGAAGCAGCAATAAATGAAGCAGAAAGTAGAAGTTTGAATTTCATATAAGTAGAATTTATTTTAGCAGTGAATTATGAAATTAAATAATTACCCGAATATCACCAATTAATTTTTATGAAGGGTTTATTTCCATTCCCAACACAATCAACTTTCAGGATACCACAGAATGGTATTTAATTAAACCTTCCATTGGACTCTTTAATACTTTGCCCAATTCCAATTCGTAGGTATCGCACATCGCCTTCAGTACATCCCTGAATCCAAACGCAACACTGCCTATGAAATTTACGGGCATGGACCAACTTTCCCTGTATTTGCATATATGCTGAAAGAAAAAATCATTAAAGCCATCTTCAATTATATTTTCTATCATGAAATGACCCCGGTTTTCTACGAGGAAAGGAACAAACCCCGCCAGGTAACGGTTTGGTAAGGGCATTTTATAAACCGCTTCCAGAATTTCTTCTGCATTGGTATTGTACTTTGCATTGAACCTGTCCATCATGCCAGGATCAAACGTATTATACAAATAATATTGCACCACTTTCCTGCCCAAATAAGCCCCGCTTCCTTCATCGCCCAAAATAAAGCCAAGTCCGGGGTTATTTTTAACGATCCTTTTCCCATTGTAGTAGCATGAATTGGATCCTGTTCCTAAAATGCAAGCCACTCCCTTTTCCTTTCCACATAACGCTTTGGCTGCACCCATCAGGTCGTGGGTAACTGATATGGTGGCATGGTTAAATACATTTTGCAATGCTTTTTTAACTGTCCTGGCATTTCCCGGACTGGTGCAACCGGTACCATAATAAAATATTTCACCTGGTTCAACCCCCTTCAATTTAGCTTTCAACTCCGAATTTATTACGCTTTCAATTTGTTCCCCGTTAAGAAAATAAGGACTGATACCCTGGGTGAAAAAGGTTTTCCTTCTCTTTCCATCCAGCAAACACCAGTCTGCTTTGGTAGAGCCACTGTCTGCAATTAATTTTATTGACATAAATCCAATTTATATTTGTATTTATTTTTGTAAGACTAAAGTATCCAAAATCCTTTCATGGCCAGGTTCAGAGTCAGGTTTACGCAAATCCCACCTGAACGGTATAACCAGCGGGGCGTACCGGACAGGCAGGCAACCTGCCTGGTTAAATGCCGCAGTTTTGGCCGGAAATTCTTAATAATCAATAGAACTTATTTTACTTCATTTAATCTCCTGATCAGGTTAACTTCATCCTCCCGGTAGGGTGTACCATCCTTTTTAAAAATATCATGAAACCATTCAACGGGCTGGCTTCCATCTGGCAATGGTGTATCCCACGCATAAATAGTATTGGTTTTCCCTTCAACAAAACCCCAGTTGATGGCGCCTACTTTTTTACTTTTTAACATAGGAAGTACAGTTGAGAAACGGCTGTTCCTGGTTCTTGCCATATACTCTGTACAGATCAGCGGTTTACCGTTGGCTTTCAACACCTCAATGACTTGTTTATGCAGGGATGCTTCCTGGTAATCATGATAGGTGATCACATCTGAATTCATCAATTGAAAGGCATTGAGCATTTCCAAATTCCATGCCCAGAGTCCTGCAGAGACTGGCTGGTCCGGGTTTACCTCACGGGCCCATTGAAAAACCCGGGTTAATAATGCCAGCGAAGAATCTCCTTTACCGCCATTGCCCGGCTCATTGTACAGATCCCAAAGCAGGATTCTTTTATCGTGTGCAAAACCGGAGAGTACATCCTTAACATATTTCTCCAGCCCAGGGTAAATAGTTTCATCAAAGGAGGCAGGTTGACCAGGATCCTGTACCCATCCCGAATTATGGATACCCGTTTTAGGCATTGGCTGTTTGCCTGCTGTTGGTTCTTTATTCCAGCAATCATCAAAAAACACAAAGATTGGTTGAATGTGGTGCTTTTCTGCAATTGATAAAAACTCTCCTACCCTTTTCTTGAACCCTTCAGCATCCTGTTTCCATGCCAAAGAATGTAAGAAAACCCTCATAGTATTAAAGCCGATGCTTTGGGCCCAGCCAAGTTCCTTATCAATGGTTCCCGGATCAAAACTATCCGCCTGCCACATCTCTAACTGGTTGATGGCATTGGCTGGAATATAATTGGCACCGGTAATCCATTTATGCTGGTTGTACCAGGCATTTGCCTTTTCCGCTGACCATACAAGGGCAGGCAATGGAGTGCCGCCGGTTTGTTTTTTACCCTGTTGGGCCTGAATAGCCGTTGATGTTAAAAATACAAAAAGCAGGATCAATAATTTATTTATTTTGTATAACCTTTTTTGCATAACATATTATTTTAGCCAAAATTAAATTCTGAGTATTTCCATTAATTCATTATGATGGAGCTGGTAAAATAGCGGGGATAATCAACATTTTATCTTTTCATCTATATATATCGAAACATCAGCGCAGACTATGGTACACTCCAAAGGATGTCAGCTCCTCCTCCTGCATTCCTTTTCGAAGAAGATGGGCACATTATCCCCGAATAACCGAATTGTTAAAAAGCAAACAATTTTAGCTTTACAAATATGGTTATAACAGAATAAACCTGAAGTTAATTAAAAAAACACTACAGCCGCATTCATAATATTTCATTTATTTTCGTGTTTATAAGTGAAAGTATGAATAAAAAAATTCAGATCTGGCTTCCATTTCTTATTAGTATTGCAGTAATAGCAGGTATGTTGATAGGATATAGATTGAGAGATACCCAACCAGGGAAAAGATTCTTTTCTTTTGATAAGCCAAGGCCGTTGCAGGAAGTGATGAATCTTATCCAGAATAAATATGTGGATGATGTAAAAATTGGTGCATTGAGCGATTCCGCCATTATTGCAGTTTTACATAAACTGGATCCCCACTCTGTTTTTATCCCGGCGGATGATCTGCAAAGTGTCAATGAAGATATCGCGGGTAATTTTTTTGGTATTGGAATAGAGTTTAATATTTTTGAAGATACCCTTCATGTGTTAAACGTAATACCCGATGGCCCAAGTTTTAAAGCAGGAATCAAGATCGGGGACAAATTCATAACAGTAAATGACAGTGTAATTGCAGGGAAAAAAATTACTGCGGAACAAGTGAGGAAATTATTGCGCGGTGATCTTGGCACCAGGGCAGTGGTTACTATTCTAAGAAGAGGGAAAATGCAAACATGTACGATCCTACGTGGTATCATTCCAGTCAGCAGTGTGGATGCGAGCTATATCATTGAGAATGGTATTGGCTTTATACGACTTAATAAATTTTCGCAGGTTACTTACCGGGAGTTTATGCAGGCCCTGGAAGGCTTACAAAAACAGGGACTAAAAAAACTTATTCTTGACCTGAGGGGAAATGGCGGCGGCGTTTTGGATGAAGCGACTGCTATTGCTGATGAGTTTTTAGATGGTGATAAATTAATTACCTATACAGAGGGTAAACATATTCGCAAGAAAGAGTACCGTTGCCAGCGGGAGGGACTATTTGAAAAGGGCGAGTTGGTGATATTGGCTGATGAAGGGTCGGCCAGTGCAAGTGAAGTATTGATGGGCGCATTGCAGGATTGGGACAGAGCTATTATTATTGGAAGGCGAAGTTTTGGAAAAGGCCTGGTTCAGGAACAATATGACTTAAGTGATGGAAGTGCTCTTCGTTTAACCGTGGCAAGGTATTATACTCCTATTGGCAGGAGCATCCAGCGCTCTTATACCAATGGAGAAAGGGCGTATTATGATGAGATCAGTAACCGCTTTCATGACGGGGAGGTAACAAGCGCAGATTCCGTAAAAAATGACACTTCCAAAATATTTTCCACAAAAAATGGCAAAAAAGTATACGGAGGCGGTGGCATCACGCCAGATTTCTTTATTCCCATGGATACCGCATCGTATAATATTACGATGGCTAAAATATACATAAAGGGTACTATAGGTGACTTTGCCTATCATTTTTATTTACAGGAGCTCCCACAATTATCAAAGTACAAGACGCCTGCTGATTTCAGCAAAAACTTTCCCTTCACCGACGAAAACTGGAAACAGTTCATGACCACGTCAGCAAAGGATTCAATAATATTGACGAATTTAAATGAAAAGGATAAAAAAGATCTTGTAACCCGCATTAAATCTTCAATAGCAAGGCAAATATGGCGAAACGAAGGCTTTTATGAAATGATAAATAAAGAAGATACCACTGTGAAGAAGGCCATTGAGGTATTGTCAAAATAATTAAGCCCCCAAAAAGGAGGCTTAAATATTTTCATAAACAAATATATTGTTTATGTCTCGAGGTATGAGAAATCTCTCACAGGATGATTCATTGCATTCAGTAGGATTCTTGGATTATTAATACGATGTAAAATTGCAACAAACGGTGTTCGCAAATTGTAGCTATCCGCCCAATTATCAGTAGTTATATTTCTACAACACCAAACCCGCTGATTAGCAGGGAGTTCTAAGAATAACGGAATCCAATCCACCAAGTTTAATATGGAATTTTCAACGATTTCATGCATCTGGATACCCTTTTAGAGAAAGGAGGTTAAATTTGTTAACCGACCGGGAAACTGTTTTATTAACTTCACCAAAATTTATTCGTATGTGGCTCAATAATATCTTAGAAACCATCGGTAATACTCCACTGATCAGGTTAAACAAGATCACGAAAGACCTTCCTTGTACAGTATTGGCCAAAGTTGAGTATTTTAACCCTGGAAATAGCATTAAGGACCGAATGGCAGTAAAAATGCTGGAAATAGCTGAACAGGAAGGAAAAATAAAACCCGGCGGAACTATTATTGAAGGAACCAGTGGCAACACAGGTATGGGGCTTGCCCTGGCGGCCTGTGTAAAGGGTTATAAATGCATTTTTACTACAACCGATAAACAATCCAAAGAAAAGGCGGATATATTGAAGGCGGTAGGTGCCGAAGTGATTGTGTGCCCTACCAATGTGGAACCCGATGATCCCAGGAGCTATTATTCAGTAAGTAAAAGACTGGCCACTGAAGTGCCCAATAGCTGGTATGTAAATCAGTATGATAATCTTTCCAACCGGCTTGCACATTATGAGCAAACAGGCCCTGAAATATGGGAGCAAACAGATGGAAAGATTACCCACCTGGTAGTGGCCACCGGCACAGGAGGCACCATCGTAGGTACAGGCAAATACCTCAAAGAAAAAAATCCCGATATTAAAGTTTGGGCCATTGATAGCTATGGTTCTCTGTTGAAAAAGTATTTTGAAACAGGTGAACTTGACCAAAAAGAAGTATACCCATATATAAGCGAAGGCTTTGGTGAAGATTTTGTACCGGCCAACTATGATATGAGTGTGATCGATGAATTTACAAAAGTGACCGATAAGGATGGTGCGCTGATGGCAAGACGTATTGCGAAGGAGGAAGGAATTTTTTGCGGATACAGTGCAGGTAGTTGCCTGCAGGGCATGTTACAATTAAAAAGCAGTTTGAAAAAAGATGACGTGGTGGTATTAATTTTTCATGATCATGGCAGCCGGTATGTTGCTAAAATTTATAATGACCAGTGGATGCTGGAAAGGGGATTTTTAGAAATGAAAACTTTTAAGGATCTGATCAGTGGCAGGGGAGCTCAAAGACTCATTACACTTGCCCCTTCCCAGACTGTGGCGGATGCCATAGATCTGATGAAAAAATATGATATTGAAAATATACCGGTAATGAATAAGGAAAATAATATAGGTGCGATTTCCGCCGGCGGTTTGTTTAATAAGATCCTGAATAATGCCGGAATCAAATCTCAAACAGTAGAATCGGTAATGGAAAAAGCCTATCCTGAAGTGGCTTTTGACACACCCGTTGAACGTTTAAGTGTCTTTATCACCAAAGAAAACGGCGCTGTTTTGAGCAAGGACGAAACCGGTACCTTTCATGTAGTTACCAAATATGACATTATTCAAAGTCTTTCAAAATAGCCTGGTTTATGACTTCAAAAGTTAGGATAGCCCAAGATCGGCATCATAAGGGCAAATTGTTAAAAAGGGTATTGCTGAATGAATAACAACCTGAGTATTATTACGTAAATAGCTACCGTAAATCTCCTGTCCCCTTTACTTAAATATCACTGATCCTACAGTAATTACTTCACTGCCAAAACAACGTAGATCTGCTCTGGTTTAATAACTATAAGTGTTGCATCTTTGCATCAGAAGTTGATTGATACGAAATAAAAATATCAATCATATCCAAAAATCCTGAAAAATCAAATAGTTAGTAGTTTCAAATCCGACTATCTCTTAAAAACAACCGTCCAATATCAGTCAACTTCTTTTTTATCTTATCTCCAAAATGGTCACAATAGTATTGAAGAACTTATTCCGTTGAAAACTAATCATTCGGGTTCCTAAGGAAAACTTCAAGATCAATCCGAAATGAAATCGATCCGATCCTGCATCCATATATATGTTGAAAAACAGAAAGGCCATACGCGCTTAATCCAGGAATAACTGATTTATGGGGAGATATCCTCAACCGTTTTCTTTGACCCCTGACAAGATCATCTTCGAAATGATTTAAACAACCTTACTTCCACATTATTTGAATGTTTAAATAATGCTGGAAGTTTTTTATTTAAGCTTCCGGGTAAAAATTTATGCAGAATGAACAGGCCGCGGCCTGTTCCTACAAGTGCCTGCCTACAGATATCCAGGTAATTCGTAAATTATTC
>JBDTWP010000155.1:0-13914 GCA_040006615.1 Ferruginibacter sp. | reverse complement strand
AATATTTTTATTAAAAGTTGATATCATTTTTAACACAAATGGCCCTTTCATAAGGCCAGTGGGAGGAAATAATATTCCCGGTTTCTCTTATCAATCGTGCATTTAAAGTTGCAGTGAAATGCCGGAATAAAATGCAAAGATAAATATCTAAAAAGATTAGGGCAGTTTATTTAAAGTTTTTGTAGGTATAAGTCAGCCATTCACCGCAGGTGTTCGGATAATTAGAAAAATTAACTTTATTTTTACCGCCTTAAATGATAACAGTTTATTATTCATGCCTACATATTAAGTGCCAGTAAATATTAACCTGCGGGGAGAAACAGTTCATTAAAAAAATAATCGCACAAAGAAATATGAAGAATTTTTTACGCAGGTATACTCCAGGCTGGGTTAAGGTTATTTCAAAAAAGGCATTATTCCAGGTCTACCGGCTTACCGAAGCCTTCTATCGTTTACCGGTTGACAAATATGATTTCCAAACCACGCAACTTATCAGGAAATATATAAAAAAAGATTCCAACTGCATTGATATCGGCGCTAACCAGGGCCATATCCTGATGGAAATGGTAGCTGCTTCACCCAAGGGGAAACATTTTGCATTTGAACCAATTCCAGATCTATACACTTCGCTGAAAAAAAGATTTTCTAAAAATACTACTGTCTACAATTATGCCTTATCGGCTAAAAAGGGTTCCAGGACTTTTAATTACTACCCGGACAGGCCGGCGGTGAGCGGATTCCGTGAAAGAAATAACCAGATCGGGCAGAATCCTACTCTACTCGCCGTTCAAATGGAGACGCTGGACGACCTTATCCCCGAAAATATAAAAATCGACCTTGTTAAAATTGATGTGGAAGGAGCAGAATATGAGGTACTGCAGGGAGCAAGGAATGTTTTACAAAAAAATAAACCCCTTGTTTTATTTGAATGTGGGCTAGGGGCAGCTGACATATATGGCACGACACCGGAAAATATCTTTGACCTGTTTAAAGAATGTGGACTGTCTGTTTCCACTATTGAATATTTTAATGCCCATAAACAACCTTTTTCAAAAGAAGAATTCAGCGGGCAATTTTATAAAAATTACAATGTCTTTTTTATCGCTTATGACTCCAATAATTATTAAAACTATTGGACGGTTATTATTATTTTTAATTTTCTGCCGGGTGGCGCTCCACCTGCTATAAGACGGGAAATGTAAATTTCATTTTTAACTATCACAAAAGATTTTGACCAGTATCGGGCTAATATCAGACACCCATCATTTCTTAGATGATGCTGTTTTTGAACATTTCAAAGACTGTGATCAAATATGGCATGGTGGTGATTTTGGCACTATAGAAATCGCTGAAAAGATAATTGCAGGAATTGAACATTCGCCCAACCCTCAACTTCAAACCGATCAGACCAAAGATCAGATCGGTTTGAAGTTGAGGGGGGTGTATGGCAATATCGACGGGCAGGATATCAGGGCAATATTTCCTGAACAACTGGTTTTTATGTGTGAAGAAGTAAAAGTAATGATGCGGCATATTGGAGGTTATCCCCCCAAATACAACCCTGTAACGAAAAAAGAAATATTGATCCACCGGCCGCAATTGTTTATCAGCGGACACTCTCATATTTTAAAAGTGATGTATGATGAGAAATTGAATTGCCTCCACATGAATCCCGGCGCTGCGGGCAAACAGGGCTGGCAAAAAGTGCGAACGGTTATCCGGTTTAGGATAGATGGAAAAGAAATTAGAAATTGTGAAGTAATAGAATTGAGTTGAAGGTTGAAGATTCATGGTTGAAGTTTCATGGTTCATAGTACGTCCAACCATCAACCTACACTCACCACCTACTCCACCCAATCTGCTATAAAAATATTTGTATCCCTTGTACCGCCGTTGTTCCTGTTGCTGGAGAAAACAATTTTTTTCCCATCAGGACTAAACATAGGGAACGCATCAAATCCCTTATCACGGCTGATCTTTTCAATTCCCTTTCCATCTAAATCAGCCAGGTACATATTAAACGGGAATCCGCGTTTGTACTCATGATTGCTGCAAAAAATGATATGATTTCCGCCGGGCGTAAAATTAGGCGCCCAGTTGGCCTGTCCCAAAAATGTGATCTGATGCGGGTCAGTTCCGTCCGAATTGGCAATCCAAACTTCCATACGAGTTGGCGCTACCAGGTTTTCCGCCAATAATTCCCTGTATTCCTTCACTTCAGTATCTGTGACCGGCCGGCTGGCTCTCCATAAAATTTTTGTACCATCCGGACTGAACCAGGCACCCCCATCATAACCGGTTGTATTAGTGATCCGTTTCACATGCTGACCGTTTAAATCCATCGTATACAGATCCAGATCACCATCCCGCATAGACGTAAATAATATTTTATCACCTTTTGGAGAAATGGTAGCTTCCGCATCATAACCCTTTGTCTTGGTGAGTTGCTTCACTATTCTTCCATTTATATCCGCTTTAAAAATATCAAAGCTTTCATATACAGGCCAGATATATTTATTCCCATATTTACTTCTGTTGGGCAGGGGTGGACAATCCTTTGTTCCCAAATGTGTAGAGGCATATAAAATATATTTCCCATCCGGGTAAAAGTAGGCGCAGGTTGTTCTTCCCTCACCTGTGCTGACCAGCTTAGGTTCAAATTTTTCACCGGGATTTGCTGGTATTTTCCCCATCCAAATCTGGTCGCAGGCAATCCCTTCTTTTGGATTGGTTTTTTGGAATACAAGCCACTTGCCGTCAAAACTAAAATATGCTTCCGCATTGTCGCCACCAAAAGTCAACTGCTGAATATTTGCAAAATGGGTTTCGCCGGGAAAAAGAATGGTATCATTATTTATTGGCCTTATGGAAAAGCTACCCGCCCCTTGTGTGTTTTGCAGTTCGCTCCTGGTTGCCCCGTTAATTTTATCAGACCTGGTTGAAGTAATAAAGAATATTATTAACATAAGCGGGAATAGATATCTTTTCATGGCTGGAAATTTTATGGCACTAAGGTATGATTAAGGTAATAATTTATTTGTCAGGATTTTGTCAATACAATTTGGAGTAAGCGCTTAATTTTGCTTCCTATTTATAAAAGTATGATGAGGTTGATATTTTTCTGTTTCTGCATAATTTCTTTAACCTTAACTTCCTGCAACAACCATGAAGCAAAATCTGGTAATGAAATACCCGCAAAGGAAAAACAATTAAGGGACCTTGTAAAACATTATCCGGATTCATTGACATTGAGGAATAAACTGGTTGATTATTTCGCCGATAACAGCGATTTCGATAATGCCATCAAAGAAACAAATTTCATTATTCAGAAGGACAGCAACAATGCAGTCCATTGGGATGCAAAAGCCAGGCTGCTTTTTTTAAATGAGGACACCCTTGGCGCCATCAGCGCCTTCAAAAAGGCAGTTGAAATTTACCCTGATCCGCAGTATGTCTTTGCATTAGGCACCTTATATGCGCAAAAAAGTAACCCACTTGCAATTTCCACGGCGGATGTTCTTTTACAAGGGCCCGAAGCCAAAGACAAATTACAGGCCCAGTTCATAAAAGGCTTGTATTACAATTATTCCGGCGATAAATCCAAAGCGATTTCTTTTTTTGATAAATGTCTCTCCATAGATTATACTTTTATGGATGCTTACAGGGAAAAAGCAATTGCACTGTATGATATGGGTAAATATGATGATGCATTACTATTACTGGAAAAAGCAACTACCGTAAAAAGAACCTTTGACGAAGCCTGGTACTGGATGGGCAGGTGTTATGAAAAATCAGGCAAAAGAAAGGAAGCGATTGAAAGCTACCGGTTAGCGTTGCAAATAGATCCCGCTTATGTGGAAGCAAAGGAAGCGCTGGGAAGACTTGGAGTAAGCAATTAGCTAATATGAAAATATGAAAATGTGAAAATGTGAAAATGCTGAGAACATTATTGCAGTGGAATCTTTTTAATTTAGTCGGGCCGATATTATGGGTTAACTTTAAGAAATTGTTTGAACAGATTGTTTAGGTTTTTTATGAATAAATGATGAACCAATACATGCCAGTGAGGTTTAATCAAAATGGAGGAAGCTCCGACAAACAGTAACCAGGAAACTATAAACAGAAAACTATAAACAATATGCCAATTATCGCTCCATCCCTTCTTGCTTCTAATTTTTTACAATTACAGGATGAATGTAATATGCTGAATAAAAGCCAGGCTGACTGGTTTCATTTAGATGTTATGGACGGGAGATTTGTACCCAATATCAGTTATGGACCCATGCTGATAGAATTTTTCAGAAAAGCCACTACCAAAATTTGTGATGTCCATTTAATGATTGAAGAACCCGGCAAATATGCAGAACTTTTTAAGAAGTCAGGTGCAGATATTTTATCGGTACACATAGAAGCATGTCCGAATTTACACCGGAATATCCAACAAATAAAAGGGCTCGGAATGCAGGCAGGTGTTGCCGTTAATCCCCATACCCCGGTCGAATTACTAAAAGATATTTTGGGCGATATCGATATTGTAAACCTGATGAGTGTAAATCCTGGTTTTGGCGGACAGTCATTTATCCCTTATACCCTCCATAAAATAAAACAGCTGAGAGCGATGATAGATGAACGTTCGTTAAGCGTAAAAATTGAAATTGACGGCGGCGTAACAGAAGAAAATGCCAAACAAATTATTGAAGCCGGTGCTGATGTGCTGGTTGTAGGCAGTACTGTCTTCAATTCGGCTGATCCCGGCGCAGCCATTGCAAGGCTTAAAGCAATCTAAGGGTGTCATATATCTGCTTTACTACTCCGGCGGATTGCTTTACCCAATTTGTTTCCTTCCTGTTCCATTTGTATTTTTTAGAAATTATACTTTCAAGCATCTTATGTGCCTTCAGGCCCTGCTCCCTGTTATAATAACAATTCAACCATTTAGCTTCGAGTTTATCTTTAGCAGTTACCGAAACGCCACCACGGTACCATTTAAAGCAGGTTGGCAGTCCTACAAAAGAAATGATATTTCCTCCCCTGCCGGCATTATCTTCCAAAAATTTTGCGTAAAAAAGCACGCATTGTTCTGTCCTTGTCTTTATGGCGCTGTCCGATTCAGTATGCCCCGGTTTAATGCGCCATTGATTATTGGATCCGTGAAAAGGATCATCTTCAGGGCGCTTTTGCATTTTGGCATCCGCTCTGTATTCAATTTTCTTTTTATTTATTGTATTCAATAAAATCATTTGCCTGGCGCCAATGGCGGCAATTTTATACTGGGCCTTGCTTCCATTACTGAATTCAATGTCGATCATTTTATTCAGTTCATTCAAGTTCCATTTACCGAAATGAATTTGATCACGGGGATTTTCAACTACTGTCGCATCTCCAAAAAACGAAAGTCCGCGATAGGGTATTTCAAGACCGGCACCACCTCCTGAAAGAGCCGCATCTTCCGCATCCTCCTTATATTCCCAGTCCTGGCATAATAATTTTTTTATATCTGTGGAAGATGTTAAGTCTGTTAGAGAAGAAATTGCGGTGTCTTTTGCCAGATCGGTTATTGAGCTGCCCCGGGGACTATCACAGCCCGTTAGTACCATTACAAAAAATACAGGAAACATTAAGACTGTTTTCATGGTTTTTATTTTGTCAAATGTAAAGAGAAGGTTTTGGATTAGGGTAAGATGCCGGGATATTAGATACTGGATGCTATGCCCCAAGGGGGCTCCCGGTGTTGCAGCTTGATCTCATAGTGAAAATTACAAAGCTGCAGTAGTCGTACTACCATTTTTGTTACAATAATTTATTAAAAAAAGAGTTATATCAACGATGGAAAGCTACATAGAGACAGAGCTTACCAATATCATTTCAGGCAAACACCTCATAAAATCTGATACCATGATCACTGACCACAAATTATTCGATCTCAGCTACCTGGAAGAGATAGATGATAAATATTTTTTGGCCGAAGTAATAACTTTATATATAAAAGACACCTATTGCGACCTGGAAGAGATGAAACGGGCATTAGATGCGGGCGCTGTTGAAACAGTTTATGAAACAGCTCATAAATTAAAAAGCAGTACGGGTATGCTGCAGGCTAATAAATTATTTGCGATTTTAGAACAAACAGAGAAAATTGCAAAAGACGGCGAGGAAAATGGTCAGCTTGCTGAACTGGTACGAACGGCCCAATTTGAATTTGATCAGCTCAAGACGGCCCTGGAAGTGCACATGCGTGGTATTAAAACGGCGGCCTGATCAGTTCTGAAAAAGGTCGTTGTTTAAAGAACCTGATAATGAATTTGGCAAATAAGCAATTTTTGATTGAGTCCTATAATTTTAACTCATACACCTATGAAAATTTTAATAATTGGGGACCAACCCATTATGTTGAAAACAATGGAGTTGAAACTTAAAAGGGATGGCCATTTGGTACTTACAGCCAGCAACGAGCAGGATGCGAACCGACTTATTACTGATACTATTATTGACCTTGTAATTACCGATAATATGATGACTGAAACCGCGGGCCCGGAGGTCCGGGGTTATGTAAGAAACCATTCAGGCAAAAAGATCCCGGTAATCGTTTTATCAGCAATGGGGCAGGAAAACATGGTGGCGGAAGCCCTGTCTTCATCACTTTTTTAAAGCGTTCGCAAAATCTTTAGAATGGTATCGCAAACATTCAATAATATTTGATCTTGTCATATAATCATAACCAATATATCTATGAAAATTTTAATAGCAGAGGATGAATCCATCATGTTAAAAACAATGGAGTTAAAACTTAAAAGGGATGGCCACCAGGTGCTTACAGCCAATAACGGGAGGGATGCGATCCAACTTATTACAGATAATGAGATTGATCTGGTGATTACTGATATTATGATGCCTTATACCTCTGGCCTGGAGATACTGGGGTTTGTAAAAAAATTATCCGGTAAAAAAATCCCGGTAATCGTTTTATCAGCAATGGGGCAGGAAAATGTGGTGATAGAAGCCTTTAGCTTAGGTGCCGATGATTATATCACCAAGCCATTCAGCCCTAATGAATTGTCTCTAAGGGTAATGCGTTTTGCGGCAAAGGTAGCCGCTTAAGGCCGGGTGTAATGCCATTTGTGAGAGCCCCTGTTAACTGAATAATAAATAAAGCATCTATCAATTAATAAATCAACAATTATCCTACTTCATTATAAATTAGTTCTTCTCGACAAAGTCGCCTTTATAAGGGCAGAGTATCTCTACCTGTCAATTATTTTTTTTTCCTTTATTGCGCTGGTACTCGTTTTCAGCATGCTGCTGATATTGTTAGGTAAAAAAAGAATTCTTATAAAAACAGGCCTGATCGCCAGTCAACTGGAGGAATGGCTAATGGATGTTATCCTGGAAAACAACAGCGAGATCAATCATGTATTTCTCATTCCCCGGGAAATAAAGCTTTTATTGCAGAGCAAGTTTGCAAGGAGCATATTGCTGGGCGAATTGATAACCCTGAAAAAAAGTTTAAGTGGTAATTCAGGTGACAATCTTGAGAAAATTTACAACCAGCTAAATCTGAAGGAGATATCCCTGAAACGTTTAACCAGCAAACTCTGGCATGTAAAAGCTAAAGGGATACAGGAATTGGCGATCATGAACCAGCATTCAAACAATGCAATAATACTTGAGTTAACCAACCATCAGGATCATATGGTGCGAATGGAAGCGCAAACCGCCCTGGTTCGTCTCAGGGGATATAAGGGCCTGCAATTCTTTGATAATCTTACTTACCCACTCTCTGAATGGCACCAGCTAAATTTATTATCCCTTCTTGCCCACCAGCCCATAACCGGCGAAAACGGGATATTCAACTGGCTGCATTCTTCCAATGTTTCTGTGTTGCAGTTTTCATTAAAACTGATCGGCGAGCAACACGCCATGGAATTTCACGAAGAGGTGGTAAAATGTTTAAGCCATCCCAATGAGATCGTGCGCAGAGAAGCCATTTTATGCCTGGCGCAAATGCCTTCCAATGCAGCAGCTGAGGAATTAAACAGACAATTTACTGTTGAACCCGAAAAAAATCTACGTGTCTGCATCATCAATGAATTCAGAAGAACCGGTTCCGATCTGGACCTTCCTTTTTTACAGACCCTCCAACATGATGAAGATGTTGATATAAAACTGGCCGCAAACAAAACAGTTTTGTATCTTCAAAAAGTTTTTTAGCAGCTTTTAAAGGCCAATAACAGGAAATTGCTGCTGAAATACAAGGACTCAAAATGTGGAAGCAGGTTTTATATGATCTATTCAGCTATGGTATATTGATATATTCGGTAACCTTGCTGGCTTCTTATATTTTTATCGGTCTTTATTCTATTGGTGAAACAAGAAAATATCTTCGCAAAAGCAGTTTCACTGATTACAATCTACTGGCATCTTCCAATTACTCACCGTCCGTTACCATTTTAGCACCGGCCTATAATGAGGGAGCTAATATTATTGAAAATGTACGCTCTTTATTGAGTATCCATTACAACCAACTGGAACTGATCGTGATAAATGACGGCAGCAAGGATGATTCTATGCAAAAACTAAAAGATGCTTACGACCTTGAAGTGGTGGATTTTTTATACCATGTGCACATTCCGGCCAAAGAAGTGAAAGCTGTTTATAAAAGCAGGAATTCAGTATACAAGAAGCTGATAGTGATCGATAAGGTAAACGGCGGAAAGGCGGATGCATTGAATACCGGCATCAACCTGGCAAGCAACCAATACCTGGTATGTATTGATGTGGATTGCATTCTTGAGCAGGACGCCTTGTTGAAACTGGTAAAACCCTTTATTGAAGAAACCGGTAAAAGAGTAATCGCCACCGGCGGCGTAGTCAGGATCGCCAATTCCTGCATTATACAAAATGGTCGCCTGGTAGATGTGAATTTGCCGAAAGAATTTTTACCAAGGGTGCAAACGCTGGAATATATCCGTGCTTTTTTATTGGGCCGTATGGCGTGGAGCAGGTTAAATGGACTGCTGCTGATATCGGGGGCGTTTGGGGCGTTTGACCGCGAGATCGTAATTAAAGCCGGGGGATACGATCACAAAACGGTGGGTGAAGATATGGAACTGGTAGTGCGAATGCGCAGGTATATGGAAGAGCATGATATACCCTACAAAGTGGCATATATACCTGATCCGCTATGCTGGACAGAAGCCCCTGGTTCGTTCAAAATACTGGGGCGCCAGCGAAACCGCTGGACCAGGGGCACTATCGAAACATTAAAAATTCACCGCATTCTTTTCTTCAATCCAAGATATGGCCTGCTGGGCATGATCAGCTATCCTTATTGGTTCTTTTTTGAATTCCTGGCGCCCATTATTGAGTTCATTGGCATGATCGGCTTTATTTTGTTTGCGATAACCGGGATAGTTAACTGGACATTTTTCCTGGCTTTGCTGGGTTTCGTATTAACCTTTGGCTGGCTATATTCCATTTTTGCTATTTTGATGGAAGTAGTCACTTACAATCAATATAAAAAAAAGGGAGAAGTATTAAAGTTGATATTAACAGCGTTGATGGAACCATTCTTATTTCATCCCTTTGTGGTGTGGTCAGCAATACGTGGCAATATAGACCTTCTTCGCAAAAAAAACAGCTGGGGCGAAATGACAAGGCAGGGTTTTAATCTTCAAACTGGGGTGGCGATTGAGAAACCTACCCTTGCTTCAAGGCTGAGGGATGGTTTTTATACATGGCTTTCTCTTGCGGCAGGCTGGCTCCTGGTGCTCTTATTGCTTAGAACAGCAGATTTTATTTATAACGGTATTGTTCACCAGTACCCCGGACAAATTGCATATATTTTCATCATTTCAATATTGAATGACCTGGTATTTTTTTTAAAGGCCAACCTGGTATTTGCCGGTCTATATTGTTTATTATTTTTGGCCAATAAGCGGATAGCGGATATTGTAACCATTAGTCTCAGCATCGTGGTTACCCTGGTTTCCGTTGCACTAATGCAATATTTCAGTCTTTCTTTTGTGCCGTTAGGCGCTGACCTTTATGGATATTCGATGAAAGATATCCGTCAAACTGCGGGAGCTTCAGGCGGGATCAATACCGGAATTATTATTGCCTTCCTTTCTGTAATACTTATTTCACTTGCTATTTATAAATGGATCAGTCCAGGTTTAAGCCGGGCGGCTAAATGGATAAATCTTGCGGCAGGAATCATAGCAATTACCTGGATGGTCACCGGCATTTTCACAACCGGCAGGTTTACCATTCACGATGAATATGCCGGTAATCTTGCAAAGAACAAACTAAATTATTTTATTACTGCATCCTTTGACCATTTTTTCCCTGGTTCAGCAGAAACATTTGATCAGCCGGCGGAGAATAGTAAGGAATTTTATTATACAGATGAAGCCAGGTATCCATTACTCCACAGGGATAGCACGGCTGATGTTTTATTTCCATTCTTTAACAAAGATACCGTGGCTCCTGATATAGTGATCCTGTTGGTAGAGGGCCTGGGCCGTGCCTTTACCAACGAAAATGCTTATCTCGGTAGTTTTACACCCTTCCTGGATTCACTCAGCAAGCATAGTTTGTATTGGGAGAATTTTTTAAGCAATGGGGGCCGCACTTTTGCCGTGCTACCTTCTTTGCTAGGATCTTTGCCTTTTGGAAAAAATGGTTTCAGCGAGTTTGGTGATAAGATGCCTGATCATCTTTCATTGATGAGTATATTAAAATCTAATGGCTATTTTACTTCTTTTTTTTATGGAGGAGATGCCGGTTTTGATAATATGGCGCTGTTCTTAAAAAAGCAACAAATAGATGAGATTTACGATATAAAAACCTTCCCCCCAGCTTATCCGCTACTTCCGGAGAATAATGGTTTTTCCTGGGGCTACGGCGATAAGGAATTATTTAAGCATGTACTGAATAAAAATGAAGGGCCGGCAGGCCACCATCCATCCCTTCAGGTGGTGCTTACCGTAGCTACCCATAACCCATTCCTGATAAATGAGCAGGAGCACTATCTTGGGGAATTTGAACAGCGGATGAACAGCCTTAATTTTTCTGAAAAGCAGAAGGAAGAACATAGAAAATACGACCATCAGTATGCGTCTGTAATGTATGCTGACGATGCTATAAGATCATTTATTAATAATTATCGAATCAGGGATGGTTTTAAAAATACGATCTTCCTGATAACTGGCGACCACCGTATGCCAGAAATACCCATGGCAACCAAAATTGACCGTTACCACGTGCCACTGATCATTTATTCACCTTTATTGAAAGGGCCGGCTAAATTTGAATCCATTTCTTCGCATTCAGATATTGCGCCCAGCTTACTTGCTTACCTGAAGCAT
Organism: Ferruginibacter sp.; assembly: GCA_040006615.1. Taxonomy (GTDB): domain Bacteria; phylum Bacteroidota; class Bacteroidia; order Chitinophagales; family Chitinophagaceae; genus Ferruginibacter. The sequence continues at coordinate 2,548 of JBDTWP010000155.1, read as the reverse complement.
AATTTCAATTTAAGGGTCCCGTCGCTGGTAAGCTGGGTTGGAAGCGGAATAGATACGGCTCATAATTTTCATAATATTCATAATACTGCATTAAAACAGACTAAAACCAATCTCGTCGATTTTATTATGGGTGATTACCACCTGAATGAGGAAACGGTATATAAAATACTGAAAAACATGGATGAGGAGCCTGACCCTGACCCTGCTGTGAAGGCAAGGTTAAAGGCTTCTTTTGCTAAATTCAGGCAAAAAAATGAGCAGATAATACAGGGAAAGCTCATATTGCCAGACTCAATATACCGCAAGTTTTATCCCAAATAATTTATGCGGATTTATAAATAAAATAAGAATTAAAAATTAAAAATGCGGATGACTTTAAAACAGAGGTTTGCCGCAGAGGGTGCATCACAAGTTGCGAATTAACCCAACCCATGAACGATGAACAATGAACAATGCACTATGAACCATCACTTATTCCCCCTATTAAAATCTACGTTGAAATCCGACGGAAATATTTAGCTGGTTGCCCTTTGTTTTGGGTAAATATTCCACATTCTCAAATGATGAAGAGAATGAAATAATATTAAACCTGCGTACGGAAAACCGGTAAGCGGCAGCTATTCTTTTTGTTCGCAACTTATAGGCATTATTCAATTGAATCGCCAGGCTGCGGTCATCCGGCGAAATGCCCTGGCCGATGGAAAGTGAAAAATAATTGTCCGCACCCTTTCCGTAATAACGGGTAGTGAGGCTATACGATTGTGAAATACGGCTATTCGATGGAGTGAGGTAGGTACGCCCGTTGAACCAAAAATTCTTATAGTACTTACCCAATGCGAGCGTATAGATCCAGGTATCGTTGTCAAAATTAAGATATCGAAATCCTGCATCTGCTTCAAAGGACCCTGGTAAATTGGCATATAGGGAAAATCCAGCACGAAATTTTGGGAATGTAGGCATATCATTGGAATATCCAATATTGGTATATGCGTAAAAAGTTTTGGATATGCGTGGATAAGCATCCAGCTCAACCTGGCTACCATTCTTTGTATGCCTGTTGGCATAATTCAATCTGGCAGCAAACGAGCCCGCTTTTGCCTGGCGGCTATAATCAAGGCTGAGGATATGCCATGGGTTGGAGAATTGTTTATCAAAACCGGTATAATCATATGATATACCGATCTTATTTTTTGAGCTATTATCTTTGATCCTGGCTGCTAATAATCTTAACGCGTTGTTTTTGGGATCTGTTTGCAATAAGCTATCGGTGATAGACCATGCCTCCTTATAACGGAATAGGGCTGTAAGACATTTTGCTTTACGCATCATCAATTCTTTTGATGAAGGATTGTGTACCAGTCCCCGCTCAACATAATATAAAGCACTCGAATAATGTTCGCTGAAATATTCAACGTCCGCTACGGCTACCGAGGCATCTTCATAGGCGGGTTTGCTTTCCAGGGCAGCCTTCAGGATGCTCATGGAACTATCGGAATAGCCACTCCAGTAATATACACGGCCTAAAAAAAGCTGGATATCCGTATAACCGGGGCTCTGTTGAAGCGCCTGCCTGGATAGACGGATCGCGGCAGGATAATTATCATTTTCAAATGCAGCTTTTCGTGCCATTTGAAAATATTCATCCGAAGAAATAGTTTGTGCAGGAAGCTTTGCGAGCAACAATAAATTAAATACCAGCAACAGGTAATATCTTTTAGCTAACACAGCTTTCATGTGGTTAAATTGCATAATTCTGAAAGGCTTAGCAGCAAATACCAGCCTATTTATACAATAACGCCATTGTATCACACATATTTGCCTGAAGTGGTAAATTTTACATTGGTAATTAATAAAACCTCCCTGTGGATAGGAAAATTACTATCCAAAAAATAAGAAATAGTACCTGGAGATTGGACATTCCTGCTATTGTGATTTCGTTTCGTGAAGTGAAACCGAGGATTAATTCAATGAACCTTATGATGTATGGACATCGACCTGGAAATAGACAATTAAACGGGTGCCATAAAATATTCTTTCCTGTTATATGTCTTATCCAGCAGCCTTTCCGCCCTGGATATGCCTATGAGGGCCGCCATTGGCGGGAGGTCTTTGAATGCATTCCAGATCACCCGCCTTGTCAGCAGATCCTCTCTTTCCTTCGCCAGCTTATCTTTTAGCAAATATGCTTTAACGGCTTCATTATAAACGTCGTTTCTTCTTTTCAGCCTTTTTTGCCATTCAGCCTTCTGTACGGGGTCGGCAATAATAGTTTTTGCCCAGGCAACGGCATTCCGGAACAAATTTCTGCATTTGCGTTGTTTGGGTGAAGCGATTATCTTCGTCATATCCGGGTACTTTGTCATGATGATACCCCATTTATAATGCTTGACCACAAAAGTTTTCCCGAATGCCCCCTGTATAATGCTTAAATTCCATGGTAACTTTGTTTTCTTCTTCATAATATTCTATTTACGGATGTAATATCTGAAGGAACTGAAGCATTTCCAAGTATGTGGGCCAATATTGCCGCTTTTTGCCGCTTTTTGCC
>JBDTWP010000154.1:0-13932 GCA_040006615.1 Ferruginibacter sp. | reverse complement strand
GTTTGCAAAGGTACGATTGTCAAACATTTTGCCAAGCCTTGTTTTGCAGCCAAATTGACAATTTTTGAAGGCCATAAGTCACTAATACTTTCAAACTGTCCGACACCTAACCACATTAGTTACCTTTACGGCATGAAAAGTCTCTTTCTCAACAAGAATATCAGTAACAGGGTGGAAAGTGGTCATCCCTGGGTTTTTGCCAATGAAATTAACAGGGGAAAAGCTTTGGATACTTCAGCAAAGGCAGGTGAAATCGTGAATTTATTTACACATGATAAAAAATTTATAGGAATTGGATATGTGAATCCGCGCTCGCAGATAATGGTTCGGTTACTCTCAAGAGATAAAAATGAGGTAATTAATGATCGGTTTTTTTATAACCGCATCCGGCTGGCCTGGACCTATCGTCAAAAAATTGGATATATAGAAAATTGCCGGTTAATCTTTGGTGAAGCTGATGAAATTCCCCAATTGATCATAGATAAGTTTAATGATTACTTTGTAATACAAACACTTGCACTGGGCATTGATCTCTGGAAGCCGGCGATTGTATCGGCTTTGGAACAAATTTTTTCTCCAAAAGGTATTTACGAACGCAATGATGTACCGGTAAGAGAATTGGAAGGAATGGAACAAGAAAAGGGATTTCTTTCTGCTGAATTTGATACCAATATCATCATAAATGAAAACGGAATAAAAATGTATGTGGATATTGCAAACGGGCAAAAGACAGGTTATTTTTTGGATCAGCAGGATAACCGGAAGGCAATACGGTATATTGTGAAAGGGGCTGAGGTGCTTGGCGTATTTTGTTATACAGGTTCGTTTGAAATAAATGCTGCGGTATATGGTGCGAAATCAGTATTGGGACTGGATATATCGCAGAATGCTATTGAAATGTGTAATAAAAATGCGGCTTTGAACGGCGTGGAAGGTATTTGCAGATTTGAAAGTGTAAATGCATTTGACATACTTAAGGAATGGACCAGAGATGGAAGGCAATGGGATGTGGTGATGCTTGACCCCCCATCGTTTACAAAAAGCAGGAGTAGTTTAGATAAAGCGGTGGCAGGGTATAAGGAAATTAATTTACGGGGTATTAAATTAGTAAAACCCGGCGGGTTCCTGGTGACGTCCAGCTGTACCAGTTTGGTAAATCCGGAATTGTTTTTAGATATTGTCTCAATGGCCGCAAGAGATGCAAAACGGAAAATACGCCAGGTGTTATTTAATGCACAATCCGCTGACCATCCGATCATTAGAGACCAGGAGAATACGCATTATTTAAAGTTTTTGATTGTACAGGTAAATTGAATTGATAATTGATAATTTTTTGAATTGATAATTGATAATTTTTTTAATTGATAATTGATAATTTTTTTAATTGATAATTGATAATTGATAATTGATAATTTTTTCAGGGCAGGTTTCCTATTTGAATAGAGATCATAATTGGAAGGTGGATAGGATAATTGATAGTTTTTTTAATTGATAGTTTTTTTAATTGATAGTTTTTTTAATTGATAGTTTTTTAAATTGATAATTGATAATTGATAATTCTTTAAGATTGATATCTTTTTATAAATAGGTGCGGCTGTAATGGGGAATTTTATAGAAAAATATTTAGGGGTATTGAGGGGTTATTAAGAAAATATTTATAATTGAGTATTTATTAATTCTGAAAAGATATCTCAATTAAAAAATCAGGAAGATGCTTTGAAGAAATTATCAATTATCAATTATCAATTATCAATTAAATAAATTATCAATTATCTTATCACCTGGAATCTTCCGGAATCAATAATTTTACCCCTCTTATCCCGTAGTTGGAAAATATATACACCACGGTAAAAGCCATTTAATGAAAGGATTATACGCTGACCGGATGGGATTAATTCGTAAACCTTTTTTCCCATGAAATTAAATAGCTGGAGTGTATAGGACTTATCATAGCCCCGCTGGAATTCGAAATTGATATCCGAAGTAGCAGGATTTGGAAACAACCTAATAACTTTTGCCGGAATGCCCTCTGAAATACCAGGTTTAATTTGCGCAAAAGAAGTAAATGTAATTCCAAATAATAATATTAATATGGTAATCAAACTTTTCAGTTTAGTAAATGTAGTGAATTCTTTTAAAAAATCAATATCTAATTGATAGTTAACATAAAAAATACCTGCTTGCATATGCTGTACAAAACCTCAAATAAATATTGGTTATCCGGGCTGTTTTATCAATTAAGCCTGGCTAATATTTGTTCTACCGCATCAAAATCCGGTAACTCACCTGGATTGGAACATACAGCCTTATATTGTATAATACCTTCTTTATCAATAACAAATACGGCTCTTTTACTAACACCGCGCATTCCAAATGGTGAAAATGTCTCATACAAAACATCGAATTCTTTAGCTGTTTCTTTATTAAAATCACTTAATAAAGGGAAATTCAGGTTTTGCTCCTTTTTGAATTTATTTAATGTATACAAAGAATCCACAGAAATGCCCAACACCTGTGCATTGGAATCGTTGTAAATGGATATATTATCTCTTACGCTGCATAGCTCTTTTGTGCATACGCTTGTAAAAGCCAGCGGAAAAAATAACAATACTACATTTTTACCCCTGAAATCTCCAAGTTTCACGCTGTTTTTTTCACTGTCAAACAATGAAAAATCAGGTGCTTCTGTTCCAATTTCTAATGACATATTTTTATTTATTTTTTTAACATTATATGATTTTCTCTTTAACAAAAGAGTAAAGGTTTTGTTTTTTACTTCATGCATTATTTTTCTTAAATAGCACTAATTTTGAGCCTTATTAACTTTAAACCTAAAATATCTTTGAAATGAACGACAATCAAAACGATAAGAAACTCACTACTGCTTCAGGCAGGCCTTTCACCGAGAATGAGAATTCGATGAGTATTGGTCCACGGGGCCCCTTATTATTGCAGGATTACATACTGCATGAAAAGATGGCTCATTTTAACCGGGAAAGAATCCCGGAAAGAGTGGTTCATGCGAAAGGTTCCGGCGCTTTTGGAACTTTTACTGTTACCCATGATATTTCAATGTATACAAAGGCGAAATTGTTCAATACGATCGGAAAAGAAACCAAAGTATTGTTAAGGATGAGTACTGTTGGAGGAGAAAAAGGCAGTGCAGATACAGAAAGAGATCCACGTGGCTTCGCGTTAAAGTTTTATACCGAAGATGGCAACTGGGACCTCGTAGGTAACAATACGCCTGTTTTCTTTGTAAAGGACCCTAAAAAGTTTGGTGATTTTATTCATACTCAAAAACGTGATCCGCGTACGAATTGTAAAAGCCCGGCCATGATGTGGGATTTCTGGAGTTTGAACCCGGAGAGCCTGCACCAGGTATTGATTTTGATGAGCGACAGGGGCACACCTCATGGTTTCCGCCATATGAATGGTTTTGGCAGTCATACCTTTTCATTAATCAATGCGGATAATCAAAGAATATGGGTTAAATTTCATTTCAAAACAGCCCAGGGAATTAAGAATTTCACCAATGACGAAGCTGCCGCAATGAAGGGTGCTGATCCTGATTTTGCCCAAAGAGACCTGGTAGATGCCATTGACAGAAAAGATTTTCCGAAATGGAATTTGAAAATACAGGTGATGACTGATGAGCAGGCAAAATCATTTCCCTTTAATCCGTTTGACCTGACTAAAATATGGCCTCACGCAGATTTTCCATTAATTGATGTAGGAGTGCTTGAATTGAACCAGGTGCCTAAAAATTATTTTGCTGACATTGAACAAAGTGCCTTTGCACCTGCACATGTTGTAGATGGGATTGGTTATTCACCTGATAAAATGTTGCAAGGCAGATTACTCTCTTACCCTGACGCACATCGCTACCGCCTTGGAGGTAATTATGAGCAAATTCCTGTTAACCGTTGTCCCTATGCTATCAATAATTATCAACGTGATGGATTTATGGCTGTAAACGGCAATGGCGAAGACGCACCCAATTATTTCCCCAACAGTTTTGATAATATTATTGTGGATAACAGTTATAAAGAACCTGCCATGCCGCTGGATAGTGTATTGGCAGATTGGTACGATAGAAATGGAAAGGGGGAAGATGACCATTTTACGCAACCAGGACTATTGTTTAACAAAGCTATGAATGATTATGACCGCCACAACCTCGTATCAAATATTGTTGGTGCGATGAGTGGAATCAGTGGGCCTAAAAAAGATATCATTGTTAACCGCCAATTGTGCCATTTCTTTAGAGCCGATGTGAAATTGGGAATAGCCGTAGCAAAGGGGTTGGGCGTAGATGTAGAAACTGTGATGGCTGAAATGGGTAAGTCTCATCCTGTAACAGGGGATTTGCAACCAGTATAGAAAAAATAAGGAATAAAACTTAAAATATAAGAAATTGATTATTGATCAACTAAATTCCTTTTGTTAAAAAAACACTATATGGTTAAGCGATCGTAAAAGAAAAAGTAAATTTGCTGTTGTTTCCCAGTCATTTAAATCTCTATATGGCAATTCATTTTCTAAAAATACGTAAGCTGGGTTTAATCGTAGTAGCGATATTGATGTTCTTAATCAATGGATCAGCTCAATATAAAGACTTTTCATTATCGCCAAAAGGGGATACACTGAATGCGACTGATAATAAAGGGCTGAAGCAGGGAAAATGGGTAAAAAGCGTCGGTGAATTACGTGGAGAACCAGGGTATGAAGAAGAAGGCTTTTATGAAGATGATAAAAAAACAGGAACCTGGCGCAGGTATAACAGTACAGGTGATATTATAGCGATAGAAAATTATCGCTTTGGAGGAAAAGATGGCCTGCAGGAATATTTCAGCTTTTTGGGCGATTTGCAAAGGCAGGAAGAATGGCATGGGTACAATCCTGATGCACCATATGATACGATCGCCGTGTATGGGACAAGCAGTAATGAAATCCTTAATTACAAAATAGTGAAGGCAGAGCAATATAGCGTGCCGCACGGTGAATGGAAATATTATGAGGGAGGTCGATTAATAAGATCTGAAAAATATGATCGCGGCCGCCTGTTAAAAGATGACGATAAAAATACCACGGCCGTGGTAGAAAAGACAATAGAAGAAGCTCCCAAAGAAAAAGTAAAGACTAAGGAAATATTAGAGTACGAAAAAAAGTACAGTAAAAAGAAACGCCAACACCTGGAAAGAGTTGGGAAGACGGGGTTGTAAGAAAGTTTAGGGTTTACTGTCTACTGTTTAGGGTTTAGGGTTTAGGGTTTAGGGTTTACTGTTTATTAACTTTGGAGATTATTCTGAGTAGGTTCTGTCTTTAAACTTTTGTCCTTTAATTAATGATTTATTAAGGTATTTCATAAAAGCCCCGATTTTCGCTGATAAAATATTTGCTTCTTCTAAATGGGTATCCAATATTTCCTTTGAAATAAAATTGTAATCGAATGCCCTGTATAATTGAGATTTGGATTCATTCAATGACCCCTTTGCTATTCCTAAAAAATTGATAAACTCTAACCTGCTTTCTCTTCCGAACCCTTCGGCAATATTATCCATTACTGATCCTGAAGAGCTTTTGATTTGATCCTTAAACCTGTATTCGGCTAAAAATTTTTTCTCTGCTGTCAAATGAAATATAGATGTCGCGAATTTTCGGGCAATTTGCCATACTTCCAGGTCTTCAAACCTTTGTATTGTTGCCATAGGGTTTAGGGTTTACGGTTTTGGGTTTAGGGTTTACGGTTTACGGTTTACGGTTTACGGTTTTGGGTTTAGGGTTTTGGGTTTAGGGTTTACGGTTTATGATGAACCAGGAAAAACGAAAACCAAAAGTACTTAATAATACGAAAGTAACGTGTTCCCGAATTGAAAAAACCGAAAACCGAAAACTTTAAACTTTAAGCCGAAAACCGAAAACAGGAAACCGAAAACCGAAAACGAATATTATTCTTCGGGAATCTTTACCAGTAACTTGTCAATTCGCTGTCCGTCCATATCGATGATCTCAAACTCAAATCCACGCCATTCAAATCTGTCACCCGTTTTGGGAATTCGTTCTAATTCGTGAAGGACAAAGCCTGCAATAGTGTCAAACTCATGTTCTCCCTCATTCATCCATTGCGTTTTTTCAAAGCGGCTTAAAAAATCATAAAATGTAATCTGGGCATCTACTAAAAAGCTTCCGTCACTTCTTTCTGTGATTTCATATTCTTCCTGGCCAGTCTGGGGTACGTCTCCTACAAGGGCTTCAAGAATATCATTCAGCGTCAACATTCCTTCCAGTGTACCATATTCATTCACAATAAAACAACTGTGGATTTTTGTTTGCTTTATTTTTTCCAGTACCTGGTAAGCACTGTTATTTTCAGGTACAAACAGCGCCGGTTTAGCCAGTTCTTTTAAAACAGTTCCCGCTGAAGCTTTTAACAGATCTTTGATGTAGATAATTCCTTTTATATCATCAACCGTTTTATCGCATACCGGGTAAGTGGAATAATTGATCTGCTCATGTTGGTCAGTTATTGTTTGAACGGTATCTTCCATATCAAACCAAACAATTTCGGTACGATGCGTCATCAGTGACGTAATATTTCTATCTCCCAGATGAAAAACTCTCTCTATGATCTCCTTTTCCTCTTCTTCAATGGTTCCATGCTCGCTGCCTTCTGTGATCATGGCTTTTATCTCGTCTTCAGTAACAGCATTGTCGGTAGATGCTTTTAACTTGAATAGCTTGAATATAAGACTCGTAATTTTATTCAGCAGCCAAACCACGGGATAGACAACGGATGATAAAAAATTCATAGGGCCTGCCACAAAACGGGCGATTTTTTCAGCCCTGATCAAACCGATCCTTTTGGGTACCAATTCTCCCAGGATAATCGATAAAAAGGTAACTACCATTACAATTAGTCCTGTTGATACCGTATTTGCATAAGGGTGCAGGAATTCTATTTTTTCTACAATTGGTTTTAATTGCGAACTAAATTTTTCCCCTGAGTAAACACCTGTCATAATTGAAACAAGCGTAATTCCAATTTGAGCAGTTGACAAAAATTTATCAGGGTTTTCAGTCAGATACAAGGCGGCTTTTGCTTTAAGGTCGCCTTTGTTGCCCAAACTTTCCAATCTGCCTTTTCGAACACTTACCAATGCTATTTCACTCATTACAAACAGGCCATTTATTAATATTAATACCAATAATATAAATACTTCCATCATAATTTATTATACCCAAACCGCCATTTTGTAGAACGATTGTTGGTGCAAATATCTATAAACTATATTAAATGAGGTTTTTATCGGTAACTAATAGGAATAAAATCTAAATAGGAATAACCTATTTACTAATAGCTGACGGGGTTGTTAAGTATTTTTTTCATAGTAAGCCACCGTTTACCTTTGTAGCCATTATGCAAAAAAAGATTGGTATTATAGGTGCAGGTCCTGCAGGGTTGACAGCCGCTTATTTGCTGGCCAAAGCCGGCCAGCAGGTTACGGTATTCGAATCCGATCCAACATATGTGGGTGGTATTTCCCGTACTGAAAGCTATAAAGGCTATTTGTTTGATATTGGGGGTCATCGTTTTTTTTCAAAGAGTAAAGAAGTGGAGGAATTTTGGACAGAAATACTTTCCAATGATTTGCTCGACAGGCCAAGGAGTTCAAGGATCTATTACAATAAACAGTTTTTTTCTTATCCGTTGGTTGCTACTGAAGCATTAACCAAATTGGGGTTCCTGGAATCTGCCTTATGTGTAATGAGTTATATAAAAGCAAAAGCATTTCCAGTAAAGAATCCTGTAAATTTTGAAGACTGGGTAATTAACCAGTTTGGAGAAAGATTGTTCAACATTTTTTTTCGAACCTATACTGAAAAAGTGTGGGGCATCCCTTGCAAAGAAATATCGGCCGACTGGGCGGCGCAGCGCATCCAGGGACTGTCGTTGAGCAGCGCTATCAAAAACGCAGTTTTCAAGCCCGGGAATACAGGCCACAAGGTTAAGATCATTAAAACATTGATCGATACATTTCGGTACCCTAAATATGGCCCTGGTATGATGTGGGACAGATGTGCCGCAAAATGCAAACAATTGGGGGTGGAAATCTTAATGAATGAAGAAGTAACAGGTGTAAGGCTATCTGGTAAGGAATGGTCGGTAACAACAAACACCGGCAAAAATTTTGACGGCTTCGATTTTGTATTGTCGTCAACTGCAATCGCTCAGCTAATTCCATTTATTTCTCCGTCCTTGCCGTCACCGGCAATTGAAGCGGCAAAACAATTAAAGTACCGGGATTTCATTACAGTTGTTTTAATACTCAAAGATCAGAAAAAATTCGACGACAACTGGATCTATATTCATGACCCCTCTGTAAAAGTGGGCCGTGTCCAAAATTTCAAATCCTGGAGCCCTTACATGGTGCCTGATCCATCAATGACCTGTTATGGATTGGAATATTTTTGTTTTGAAGGTGATGGGATGTGGACGAGCGGTAATGATACATTGATTGAATTGGGGAAAAAGGAAATAGAACAGATCGGTTTGGCAAATGCAGCCGATATCACGGATGGCTATGTAGTAAGGCAAAAGAAAGCCTACCCGGTATATGATCATTATTATGCGGCGCATATTGAAACCATCAAAGCCGGGTTGGAAAATTATAAAGGCTTATACCTGATGGGCAGGAATGGTATGCACAAATATAATAACCAGGATCATAGTATGATGACTGCGATGCTGGCGGCAAAAAACATTATCGCCGGTAAAGAGTTGTATGACCTATGGAACGTAAACCAGGATGCGGAATATCACGAATCCGGCGAGAGAGGCACTCAGGTGGGAGGGAGGATGGTACCAGGAAAATTGGTGTAAAGTTTTCGGTGTTCGATTTTCGATTTACTGTTTATTGTTTACTGTTTACTGTTTCCAGTTTCCAGTTTCCAGTTTACTGTTTATTAAATTCGTAAAGTAACCGAAATAATCTTCGCCCTTAAGAAACCGTAAACCGTAAACCCTAAACCCTAAACCCTAAACCCTAAACCCTAAACCTAATCTATTTGTACTATATAAAATGGAATTAGTTCCCCATCCCTGGTATCGGGATTAATAAATTTAAAAGTTAATTTGGTCACCGGAAACCCCTTCCCGTTAAATACAATTCTTCCCGGCTTGTATTTAACCAGTTCACTGAAATCCCCTGGCGTGGTAAGTATGTAATTACCGGAAGATAGTTGATCCGGATTATTTACTTTCTTAAAAAAATAATCACCATAAAAAAATAGTGAATTTCTTGCGTCGACAATATTACCATAGATGAATACATTTTCTTTGGACAACTTATGTTCATTGATAAACCCCGCTACGATATTTCCCGTTTGGTATTTTAGTAAAGCGGGATAAAATGCGGTGTTTAAAAAAATATTTATGCCAATCGAAGTAAATAGGCACATCGCTACGAGCTTTGGAAAGGATAAATTTTTAGTGAAAACCAGTAAAATAAAAACTGCAAAACAGCAGCCCGCAACAATGCCCACATACAGCGGTATGGTTTCAAAAGGAAGGGTTATTAGTAATATTAACAGGATCCATAATAATGAGAAAACGATGGTATGAATTATAAATAAGGGTTTTTTCCAGTTTCTCCATTTCTTGTTATACACTAAACCATATAAAAAATTGGCTGTAATGATCGCGGCAAAGGGAAAAGCAACAAAAATGTAATGTGGCAACTGAACATGGCTGCTGCCCAGAGCACAATAAGTAAATAAAAATCCCGAAAGGGTAATGCCTTCTTCCTTACCTGAAAGCAAAAATTTTTGACGCAGGATATTTTTTACCGCATTGTAAATAGCCAATAAAAATAACAGGATCCAGGGTAAGAAGCTCCACAACATGTTTTGTAATAAAAAGAAAATGGAATCATTTTCTTTTTGGATATTTTCACCCGTAATGCGTCCAAAACTCTGTGTCCAATAAAAGAAACGCAGGCCCGAACTGATCTTTTTGCCAACTACAATTTTACCCGGATGAAGGTCATATTGCTGGTAAAGGCCAATGCTCATGGGTACAAGCAGGAGTGCAATAATTAACAATAAGGGTATATATTGCCATCTTACAAATGCTTTCCAGTTTCTGCTGAGAATAAAATGGGGGGCAAATGCAAATACCGGGATCATCAACGCCAGCGGGCCTTTGGTCATCATTCCACCCGCAATGGTGATGGCGGCAAGTACCAGATTTTTCCATTTACCGGATTGGTACCATTCAGCCAGTTGCCAGATGCTGCAGGCTACCCAACCCATCAGCATGGTATCCGTTCTTACATCATGATTGATTAAAAACATAGCCTGGCAGGACGCCAGCACCAATGCGCTAAACAGGGCAATATCTTTTTTATAAAATAATAAGGCCAGCCTGTAAGTGCTGTAAACAGCCAGTATTGAAAACAAAAAGGAGGGCAGGCGGTAAGCCCAGTCATGTATGCCAAAAAAGTACATGGAAGCGCTGCTGAGCCAGAAAAGCATTGGCGGCTTATCTAAATAATCATTTCCTAAATCGTAGAGTTGAAGATAATTACCGTGCAGCAACATTTCCCTGCTCATGGAAGCATATTGAGTTGCATCTATATCCATTAAAGGAACACAAAAGATTCCCAGCAAACAAGTGAGCAGGCATAGCGTAAAAATTTGAATTATTACCCGTTTTCTCATACACTTATTATATGGTCGTTTTGATGAACAAATGCCGGAAGCCCGATTTTTTTATTGAAATACCATGATACGAAATACCCGATAAAACTTCCAACCAGTGCTCCGCCTATTACATCAGTTGGGTAATGTACGCCAATATACACCTGCCCATAGCTGATAGTGGCTGCCCAGAAAAAAAACAGGTAACCCCATTTTTGGAAATAAGGTTTCAGTGTAAAATATATGAAAAAGGCGATTCCAAAGTGGTTGGTAGCATGTGATGAAATAAAGCTTCGGCTATCAGAACAATAATCCAGCAGCAAACGAATGTGATCTGCCAAAATGATGTCGTGACAGGGTCTTGGCCTGTTAAAAAGCTGTTTTATAACGTGGCTGCTGATTTGATCTGACAGCGCTACCGTAGTGAGAAAACCAATTATCCAGGGCCAGGATTTCTTCCCAAAATTTATTAATACAAATAACAATAAGAAAACATACAGGGGAAACCAGGTGATGGCTTCTCTCCATAAAGGAAATATATTGTCAAGAAAAGTATTTGTCCAGTCCTGGTTAATTTTGGTAAACAACCACCTGTCCCAATTTTGCAATGCGGTCCACATAGGTTCTATAAGATAATTGAAGCAAAATAATGTTGCATGATTCAGTAAAATTACGTGTTAATATCATATTTTCGGTTCAATGCCCCATGATAAATTCCCCTGATCCTTTTTGATGGAGAAGCCCCTTGCAATAGTATCCATTTACCGGATTAATGTTTCTCTTCCTGCAAAACAGGAAATGATAACTGGTGGTACCAGGTAGAAGATATACCACCGCTGAGCCGGGGCGGAACCGTGGTAAAATGAATTATTCGATGACCTCCACAATACTATTGGGGTTGGGAAACAAAATAACCTTGCCATATCCAACTTTACTTGTTAATTTCGCACCTTTGCAATGAAAAATGAAACCCTTACAGCTATGCTCATTCGGTGGAAATTTCCAAAAACAATACAATGGATTATAAAATTATTTATTATCTACCTTTTCATTTTTAGTACTTTCCGCATTGCTACTTTACTTTTTTTTAAGCCTGCCAGCATAGCAATTTCCTCCTTATTTTCATCATTTTGGCTGGGTCTTCAATATGATCTTCGTTGGATAGCATTGGTATTATTACCAATTGCATGCCTTTCCCTGTTCCCAAGATTTTCTCCATTTTTTTCTGAGCGGTGTAAAAAGGGCTGGGCTATTTACCTTGCAGTAGTTACCCTGCTCCTGTTATTCTTCTTTGGCGCAGATTTTGGCCATTTTGCGTATGTAAATACCAGGTTAAACGCAAGTGCTTTAAACTTTGCGGAAGATGTTAAGATATCTTTTGAAATGTTATGGCAGAGTTATCCCATGATCTGGATCTTTGTCGCGCTATTGGGGGCAGTAACTATGATGACATGGATGTTTAGAAAAACGCATGTTAGTGTGGAAGAACGAAATATGAATGTTCATAAATTTTCTTACAGGCGAATCTGGCACACGGCAGCTATTTTACTGTTAGGATGGTTTGTTTTCGGTTTTTTATCATTCACACCCTTACGATGGAGTGATGCCTTTAAACTGAATGATAATTTTAAAAGCTACCTGGCGCTGAACCCCTTGCAAAATTTTTTTGCAACACTTCGATTTCGTAACCCGGTATTCAATGAAGACAGGGCGAAGAAGCACTACGGTACCATCAGCGATTTTTTGCAGCTCGACAAAAAGAATACAAAGCCAAATACTTATGAGCGGGAAGTACATCCCGGCAGCGCTGCATTAGAAAGCAAGCCAAATATTGTATTGGTGATTTGTGAGAGTTTCAGCATGTATAAAAGTACCATGAGCGGCAACCCGCTCAACAGTACACCTTTTTTTAATGAACTTACGAAGGAAGGTATTTTCTTCGATCATTGTTTTTCGCCCACTTTTGGTACGGCACGGGCAGTGTTTGCAACATTAACGGGCATACCGGACGTACAATTGTCGAAATTCAGTACCCGCAACCTGCAATCGCTTAACCAGTATACCATCATCAATAGTTTTGAGGGGTATAATAAAATGTATTTTATAGGGGGCAGCAGTGACTTTAATAATTTCAGGGGGTTAATTAATAATATCAATGATGTACAAATTTATGAAGAGGGGAAATTTACTTCTCCAAAGCTGAATGTATGGGGCATCAGCGATAAGAATTTGTTTTTAGAAGCGGACAAGGTGATGAAAGCACAAACGAAGCCTTTTTTTACCATTATTCAAACCTCCGATAATCACCGGCCTTATTCCATACCTGAGGATGATAAGGATTTTATAAGGCGCAAGGTGAGTGATGAAGAGCTTAAGCGTTATGGCTTCGAATCGCTGGAAGAATTCAATGCTTTTTGTTATACAGATTATTGTTACCGGAAATTTATAGAAACTGCCCGCGAATCAGCCTATTTCCATAATACCATTTTTGTATTTATCGGGGATCATGGAGTTGAGGGAAATGCCGGGGCAATGTATCCCAAAGTGTGGACGGACCAACGGTTGAACGATGAACACGTGCCATTGCTGTTTTATGCACCGGCCTTGCTAACACCGCAGTTGAGGGAGGAAGCTGTGTCGCAGATTGATGTGCTGCCAACCCTCGCAAACATGGTTTTTCAGCCGTATACCAATAAAACATTGGGAAGGAATTTATTAAGCCAAACCAGTAAGGAAGACGCCGCATTTATCATCCGCCATGATGAAGGAAAAATAGGCGTGGTAAACAATGATTACTATTATTCAAAAAATTTGTGGATTAATAAAGAAGAATTGATCCCTGTCAGGAGCGGACTGCCAGCCCTAAGTGTTGCACAAAGCGATTCGGTAAAGCGCAAATTATCTGAATTAACTTCAGCCATTTATGAAACTGCGCAATGGATGCTGGTAAATAATCATGGGCGATAGGTTTATTTCACGCAAAGAAAATAAGGGGCAAAGACGCAAAAATGAAGACCCGTTTTATTGACTTCCTCATCTTTTAGTGAAATATAAAAAGGGATAATTTAATCATCAAAGTAACCGTTAAGAGCACAAAACAAAAACCTTCATCTCTTTGCTCCTTAACGCCTTTGCGTGAAATGCCTGGAAGTTATTTTACCGGCTGATCTTTGTAGCAATCATAATCAGCCGCGGCGATTTTCGCACATCATAATTGGAGAAATTATAATT
>JBDTWP010000153.1:0-13944 GCA_040006615.1 Ferruginibacter sp. | reverse complement strand
CCGTGGTTTGTGTCCCCACAAACCACCTGTTGCCGCGACAATTTGGGATGCACCCCTTTCCAACATGGAGGCACAAACGCTTCCATATCATTCAATACCCTGGGTTCCGGGCTTGGATTGAAAATTAGCCAGATCTCTTAAACGATCAGCATGAATCTTTTTTGAAGGAAGTAAGGCCACAGCGATGGTACCAACCACCGACAATATTATTAAAGCTGAAAATCCGGTAAAATAACTGCCTGTACGATCCCGAAGCCAGCCTGCCAGCATTGGGCCGGAAGCTTCACCCAGGCCGTCTACGGTTAATATGAGCCCCATTACCCGACCCATCACTTTTACACCAAATAATTCAGCCGCCATCAATGGAATGATCATATAATCTCCGCCCAGGCCAATACCGAATATAAAAGCAAAAAGATATATAACATTCGGAACCGAAGCAAAATAAAGCAGTAAAATAGAACCTGATATGAGGGTGTAAATCAATATCATAACATGTTTTTTTGCGTACCGGTCTGCAAGCCACCCCATCAATAAACGCCCGATTATACTGGCTCCCAACACCAGCGATATGATATTGGCGGCAAGCCCCTGGGAGTATTTTAAATCAAGGCTGAAAAACAGTTTGAGGTTCTGGCTAACACCAGCCACGGCCCCAATTGAACACATGCTACCTATAGCTAACAGGTAGAATGACCTGGTTTGCAGGATACTTTTGAAAGCTATTTGAGGCTCGATCACTTTAATTTCCTTTGGCCTTGCTTCCGGGTTTTCCTTTACAAACCAGGCCATCGGAAACGCCACAACAATTACCAATATCCCCAGGATCATAAGGGATGAACGCCAGTTCATATGCATGTTGAGCGCCTTGGCTATCTGCGGCACTAGCATACCTCCAATCCCGATACCGAGGTAGGCGATGCCCATTGCTTTACCCCTGGATTTATCAAACCATCTTGAGGTTAGCACCTGGTTCGGCAATGGTCCGCCACACATATATCCCAGCGCCATTAATAAATAAAACGAATAAAATTGCCAGAGAGAAGTCATTGTGCTTAAGCCGATCACGGCAAGGCCGCTCATCATTATACCGGAAAGCATCAGCCTCCGTGGACCAAAACGATCAATAACCCATCCCGCCGCAAACCCGAACAAGGGACCAATAATAACTTTCCCGAAGATATTGCCCGAAGTGACGGTGGCACGGGTCCAGTGAAAATCCTTCACCCAAAAATCGAAAAAAAATGGAATTCCATAAAACATAATCCCAACTATTGAAAATAGGCTGAGAAAACCTGTGGCAGTAACTTTATACTGCCCGGAATTTAATTTTTCAGTTTGCATGTTTTTACGAATATTATTTTTCGGTTAACCGGGTTTATTTATACTTGTTTTATGGTAGCGGCATCCAGTGCTGTGTTAACTATAATTCATCCTTCTCCATTTGCGCAACAAAGTAATATACACCCCATTGGTTGGAAGTGATATCATAAATTGCCTCCAGCTTTAGCTGGAGGAGCAAATTTATTCATTGTTGGCTTTAGCCAAACGAATTAAGAAAATGCATAAAATTCAATTCGGCTAAAGCCGTCGTTTATCGCATTTTTAATTATCCACATCCGCTAGCTAGCGGAGGTGGCAATTCAATTCCAACCCGACCATCTACAACCCAGATTCATTTGAGACATGCCAGGCAGTATCGCTGTAGAAAATCCAACATATTTTTCTTTGATTTTCAATTTAATCGTGAATGGTGTATTTATAATGGTGTATCATTTTTTTTATTACACGAATTAAAAAATGTCTAGTCACTAATTCGTGTAATTTGTGCAATAAATTCGTGTCAACTGGTTTCAATCTATAACCTGGGAATGGTGAGCCCTCCATCCACCATAAATACCTGGCCGGTGGAATAAGAAAAACTTCCCGCCGCCAGTGCACCAACCACTTTTCCAACATCATCCGGCTGGCCCCAACGTGTTTGAACACATAGGCCCTGTTCTATTAATTTGTTGTATTTTTCTTTTACACCGGCCGTCATATCAGTATTAATTACGCCGGGGCGAACTTCAAAAACAGGAATATCAAATTCGCCCAGCCGCACGGCAAAAAGCTGCGTACACATGCTGATGCCGGCTTTGGAGATACAATATTCACCACGATTTACAGAAGCTACGGTAGCTGAAATGGATGATATATTGATGATGCAGCCCGTAAAATTTTCATTCGTTTGTTTTTGTTCAATCATCCAGTTGGCCGCATCCTGTGTCAGGAAATAATTTCCTTTAAGGTTGGTTGAAATTACCTCGTCAAAACTCTCTTCCGTTGTGCTTAAGACATCTCGTCTTTCTTTCGGCGCAATGCCTGCATTATTGACAAGTATATTCAGTTTGTTATAATGGTCTTTTACATGTTGCAGAATTTTTTTCCTGTCTGCAGTCAATGAGATATTGCCCTGGCAGTAGATAACATTTACACCCAGGGCACGGATGTTTTCCATAACATCACTAACAGCTTCTTCCGGTCGCACTCCATTGATGGCAATATCAAAGCCTTGCGATGCAAGATGTTTTGTTATGCCATATCCAATGCCCCTGCTTCCACCTGTTACTAATACAACCTGCTTCATCTTTATATTTTTTATAATTCAGGCACTTCCACCCAACTTCTTTTTGCCCAGCTTTCCAATCCTTTTTCGGCCAGTTGAACGCCTTTGGCTCCTTCCCGCAGGTCCCAGGGAAATGGGTCATCTTTTACCACATGTTTCAGGAATAATTCCCACTGCACCTTGAATGCATTATCATAGTTTTCCTGGTCAGGAACTTTTGCCCAGCCTTCAAAGAAATCAATCGGTTGGGCAATATCAGGGTTCCACACCGGTTTTGGCGTGTTGCCATAATGCTGAATATAACATTCACGAAGGCCCGCTACAGCAGAACCTTTCGTGCCATCCACCTGCAGGGTAAGCAAATCATCACGCCGCACCCTGACCGTCCATGATGAATTGAAATGGGCAATGATACCTCCTTCCAATTCAAATGTGGCATAGGCCGAATCATCGGCAGTACAATTATAAACATTCCCCTGTTCATCAACCCGTTTATCAATATGTGTTGCTCCCAAACAGGAAACTGCTTTTACTTTTCCAAAGACATCGTCCAATACATATCGCCAATGGCATAGCATATCTACAATAATACCCCCATCGTCTTCTTTGCGATAATTCCAGGAAGGACGCTGGGCAGGAATTGAATCTCCTTCAAATACCCAATACCCAAACTCACCCCTGATAGAAAGAATCTTACCAAAAAAACCTTGTTGAATAAGCCGCTTCAGTTTTACAATTCCCGGAAGCCATAATTTATCCTGTACAACACCGTTTTTAAGACCGGCTTTTGTACATAATTCATATAATTCCAGTGCGACCTCCGTACTAACTGCAATAGGCTTTTCACAATAAATATGTTTGCCTGCTTTTACCGCCTGCCTCACGGCATTGGCCCTTCTCCCTGTGGTTTGCGCGTCAAAATAAATGATGTTTAAAGGATCATTGAGCGCTCCGGTTAAATCAGTACTCATTTTAGTGATACCGGTAAGAGAACAAAGTTTTTTTAGTTTGTTTTCATCCCGCCCGATAAGTATTGGATCGGGCATGATGGTTTCACCGGAACCGATCTTCACACCGCCTTGTTTTATTATTTCATTGATCGATCGCAACAAGTGCTGGTTTGTACCCATGCGGCCTGTTACGCCATTCATGATAATACCAATTTTATGTTCTTTCATATTTTAGTTTATTAGATTTTCCGTTTTTCTTTCTTAAGCTAGTGTAATGTTAAGTGTAAAATGACCTAAATTAATGACACGAATTTTATGCACGAATTACACGAATTAGTGATTAAACATGTATTAATTCGTGCAATTAGTGTTTCCTAATTCGTGTAATAAAAAATGATACGCCATATTATTGTTAACACAGCACTAGTGTAATGCTAAGAACAAAATAACCCAATCTTTATAACACGAATTTTATGCACGAATTACACGAATTATCAATGTGCCCCTGCATTAATTCGTGTAATTCGAGTCTTATAATTCATGTTATAAATTAAATAGTACACAAATTTAAATTTAACACAGCACAAGCCTAAGAATGCTCTTTATACCCCTTGATAATTCTTTCAAGAAATTCAGCCTGGTCATTCTTCCAATATGCATTGGAAAAAATTTCGACCTCGTTGAATCCCGTGAATCCCGCAGACTCCACCCATGACCTGATCTGTTTTACCGGGATACATCCTTCACCCATCAGCCCACGATCAAGCAACAAATCAGCGGTGGGTACTTTCCAATCGCAGATATGAAATGCCGCCAGGTTCCCATTTTCTCCACAGCGTCTTATTTCTTTTTCCAACAAAGGATCCCACCATAAATGGTAAACATCAACCGCAATGGCTACCGAGGGTGAGTTCAATTCTTCAGCCAGGTCGTTCGCCTGGGCAAGAGTATTAATAGCAGAACGCGTGTCGGCATACATAGGATGCAGCGGCTCTATCGTCAGTTTTACACCCGCCGCTAATGCCTCAGGAATGAGGGTTGCGATCCCATCACGAATTTGTTTTCTTGATTCATCCAGTGATTGAGATGGATCAGCGCCACATACAAGAACCAGCATGCCGGTTCCCAATTCAGCAGCTTCTTCAATTGCTTTCCGGTTATCATCTATTGCCGCTTTTCTTTTACCCGGATCTTTATTGGGAAAAAATCCTCCCCTGCAGAGCGACACGATTGACAGATCATGTTCACGCAACATTTTACCCGTTTCCTTAATATCCCTACCCTCCAGTGCATCACGCCATACAGTAATGCCTTTAACACCGGCAACAGAAAAATTCTTTGCGGCTTCTTCTATTTTCCAAGGCTTTGTGGTAACGGTGTGAATGCACATCCTGGAAAGGTTCATATTTTCTATAGAATTCATGAAATGTTGAAAAAAGTATGGTAAGGTTCTTTATTAATCACCCGTTCAAGATAGAGAGCCGCTTCCCTGGAATGATAATCTCCCCACATGCTAGACTCCCCATTTGGAATACTACTCCCGACAGGAATATGATCCCACCCGTTGGGCCGGTGATAAATGGAATGCAGCAAAAGGCCCTGGTGTTTAGGATCGGTGCTGAGATAAGGCTCATCCAATAAAGTATTCAAAACTGTAAGTCCTGCCTGCCAGTAACGATCTCCCGCTTCTGTTTCTTCTTTGTGCCGGAGATAACTTCCAAGCCTCAGCAAACCTTGCGCTGCAATGGCAGCAGCCGAACTATCTACCGGTTCAAACATGTTAAAGGGATCGGCAGGCTTATTCAGATAATTGCCCATCTTATAGAGACAAGGAGCTCCTGTGTCCCAATAAGGGACACCATCAACGGGTGTATTGTCAATATAAAAATCACAGGTGGCCTTTGCAGCTTTGAGCATAAAAGATAAAATATTTTCTTTCCCTGAAAATCCTTTTAGATCTTCTTCGCTAACGGTATCAAACCATTCCAACTCTTCGGCAAAGCCACACATGGCCCAGGCCAGGCCTCTTGTCCATGTGGTGAATCCTGAATAACCCTGCTGCGAATTAGTACAACGGAAATTGCCATCTTTTACATTGAAGATACTTTCATGCGCCGTTCGCCCCCAGGCATCATATATATCGCGCCCCTCACCATAAAAAACGGAATAGGAGGCTGTAGCTTCCAGGTGCTGAATTGCTCTTTCCAGCAGGCTGATGCGGAGATCACCCTCCGACTGGAGAAAGTGACCGAGGCAATGACCGAGGATGAGGGAGCGGATGGAGCGGATCGTGTCTACAAAAAGGGAATGGGGACCATTGAAGGAATGTATAAATCCCCCTTTTTTAATCACTGTCCATCGACTTGCCTGAACCGCACCGGATATTTTTAAAGCCAGTGTGTAAAAATCTTTTTCCCATTCATTAAAAGGGATTTTCCCTTCTTTCATTAAACGTAAAAGATTTCCATATGTGCTTACGTTGTTGAACCCATGATCATGTACCCCGGTATGGCTCACATGAGCCGCCATACTTTCTACCGTATTTCTCCTTCCCGATTCCAGGAAAGACTTTTCTCCCGTAGCATCATATTGCAGGATCGCGGAGCCGTATTGAAAGCCCTGTGTCCATTCAGTCCAGCCCATGGTGGTGTAGGAGCCCTTAATAGTAAAAACCGGCGAACCTTTAGCAATATCGTAATTCTGTTCAATCAGCCTGATTTTTTCTCCTGACAGCTCCCAGAATCTTCTTAGTTTGGTTTGAAGGTCAACTGGCTTTAAGCCCGTATTTGTTTTAATCATTGATTTGCGGATTTTACGATGATCTGCAACTTATCCTTTAATTTGTTGCTATCCTGCGATATTATTATTAGCCTGAGAGAAAATATGTATTGCCGGTTTCCTGTAAAAATTGGAATCTGATAAATTAACCTCTCTGTAGAAAACAGCAATAATTTGCAAAGGAATGTATTATTCTTATTTGCCTGAAGTTTTTTGCTGTTTTTATTATTAACGACTCAATTTATCATCAAACTCCGTATTGGTAATTAATACCATAAATAATTTGCCTTCAATAATAAATTATAATGTATGAATAAATAAGCAATAAAATTAATCTACCTGAAATCAGGCTTTATACCCGATATTGAACTATTCCTATCTTATTATGTATCAGAAATTGGCAATAAGTGAATGAAACAATAAAACCTGGTATACCAGGTCCCGGCATTTACGGCCCGGGATACTGAAAAATAAAAACCTTCATGATATATTAAGGCAATCCTTACTTTAAGAAATTCAGCGTGGATTTAATTCCTTTGTACCCTAAAATTTCTAAAAAAAATAGCGCAATCGTTTGCGCGGAAATAAATTTTACTATTAATATTAAAAGAGGTAAATTGCTTTATGTGTTAAAAATATTAAATATGCTTTAGTTGAATTTTTGTGGTGATTACCAGCAGCAGAATCTTCCGGAGTTGTTTTTAACAAGTACAGGTTTAAAGAGAAAAAACAGATTACCAAAACAATTAAAATTACTTTTTCCGGCCACGCAGAATAACTGCCGAATTCCATTCCTGATCAGCAATATTTAGTTTGATCAGGATAAATATCAAAACTATAAACAACCCAGCAGGATTTTTAAAGATAATATTCATGATATAAAGTCAATGAATGGCCTGGTTTCCTGAATTAACGATTGATTCTAAAGCCTTTTTTTATAGTATTCATTTACATCTTCAAAACCAAAACGTTTATGAGAAAATTACCCAAATTTTGTTTAATCCCTTTACTTCTTATGTGCGTTGTTGTTCAGGCACAGGTAAGAACGGTAAAAGGTAAAGTTGTAGCGACGCAAACCATGCAACCTGTTATGGGTGCATCCGTATTGGTAAGAGGCGCAACAACCGGCACTAGTACGGACAATACCGGTTCCTTTTCGTTAAGTGTACCGAATGGCAAGGTTACACTTGTAGTTACTTATGTTGGATATGGTTTAGTTGAAAAGGTAGTAAATGCAAATGTTTCAGATATTACAATTGAACTTTCTGAAAGCGGGGGACAGCTTGGTGAAGTGATTGTTACTGCTTTGGGTATTTCCCGCCAGGCAAAAACCCTTGTTTACGCTACACAAACGATAAAGCCTTCAGAACTTACAGAAGCCAGAGATCCAAACAACGTAATTAATTCTTTGCAGGGAAAAGTTGCCAATGCATTGATTACACAGGGGTCCGGTGGGCCGGGTAGCGGGGTCAGGATTGTGTTGCGCGGCAATCGTTCCATTCAGCAAAGCAATAACGCCCTGATCGTGGTAGACGGCGTTCCGATCACCAATGGCACCAATGGTACTGTAACCAGCGATTTTGGCGGTATTCAGGGTTCTGACGGTGCTTCCAGCATTAACCCGGATGATATTGAATCCATGACAGTTTTGCGGGGTGCTTCTGCCGCTGCCTTGTACGGCAGCCAGGCAGGGAACGGTGTTATTGTTATTACTACAAAGAAAGGAAAAAAAGACAGAGCTTCAGTGGTCCTGAATTCAGGTATCGCCTGGGAGAGGCCCTTTCAACTTCCTGCTCTGCAGAATTCATATGGTCAGGGAAACACCGGCGCGATAGTGCTGAATACCGCAGGGGAATCTATTGCGGGAGATAGCTGGGGAGCTAAACTGGACGGGCATCCAATCAAAGCCTATAACGGTGAATCGAGAAATTACTCCGCAGAACCTGATAATATAAAAGATTTTTTCAGAACGGGACAAACGCTGAATAATTCGATTGGTGTTTCCGGGGGCTCCGAAAAAATGCAAAGTTACCTGTCCTATTCCAATAGCAGGGTTCAGGGCATAATGCCCAAAAATGACCTGGAGCGTCATACTTTTAACCTGCGGATATCCAACCAGGTTAGCAAGAGATTCTCAACAGATGCCAAAGTCACTTATATACTCCAGGATATTAAAAGCAAATATCCTAATGGCGAATCATTATCTCCCATCATGGACCTTTACCTGATGCCACGCAACGTGAGCCTGTCTGATATAAAACACTTTGAGGATATTAATAATGTGGGTGTTCCTGTACCCGCTCGTTTTCCATCAACCAACCTGGCGTTGTGGGAAAATCCTATGTGGATAGTTAATCGTACACAAAACAATGAAAAACGCGACCGGGTTATGGGCTTTGTTTCAGCCAAATTCGATATTACCAATTGGCTCCATATAACAGGCAGAGCCAACCTTGACAAGATCAATGACCGGCTGGATGGAATACGCTACCAGGGTACATTAGGCGTTTCAGCTTCCGGCGGTGGTTCCTACAGCAGAACATTAATTAACGTAACCCAAAAATGGCTTGATGTGATGGTGGATGGAACCAACAAGCTAACAAAAGACCTTAAAATAGATTACCGTGTGGGAGCTATTTTGAAAGATAATAAGTGGGACCAGCTCAATAATGGAGAATCCGGGCTATTTGTCACCAACTTTTTCAGCCTGAATTTTGCAAGGGATCCGAACTCTTCACAGGGAGCTTCAGAAGTGCAGACCCAGTCTGTTTTTGGCCAGGTTAACCTGGCTTACAAGGAATATCTTTTCTTAGACGCGAGTTTGCGCAATGAGTGGGATTCCCGTCTCCCTTCTCCTTATAGTTTTACGTACCCTTCTGTAGGGCTTTCAGCTATTATATCCGATATGGTTCATTTACCCACAGCCATATCATTGCTGAAATTAAGTGGTAACTACGCACAGGTTGGTAATGGTGGACAGGAACAGATCCGGTTTAATACATTTCAATATGCCCAGGGTGCGGGGAATGGATACATTAACAGGAGTTCAACAAAAGCAATCGAGGATTTAAAACCGGAAATTGTAAAGAGCATTGAATTTGGTGTCGAGGCCAAGTTTTTGAATAACAAGTTAGGATTTCAATTCACAGTTTACAAGAGCAATTCCCTTAACCAGTTGCTGAGAGTTAGTGTACCGGTTGCCACAGGCTTCGGTGATCAATATATCAACGCAGGTGATATTCAAAATAAAGGGCTTGAGCTGGTATTAAACGCTACCCCATTCCGGAGTAAAGATTTAACCTGGGACGTTTCGTTTAACCTCGGTATGAACAGGAACAAAATTGTGAGGTTAACACCTACAATTAAAAGTTTTGACCTGGAGGGCTTTAGCCGGTCTGCAACACCAATAATAAAGGAAGGTGGTAGTTATGGCGACATGGTCGGTTTTATATGGATGAAACATGCCAACGGAAATTACCTGGTAACCCCGGAAGGGAAACCGCTGTCGAGTATAACAAAAGACGCTCGTGAGCCCATTGGCAATTTTAATCCACAGGCAACCCTGGGTTTAACCAACAGTGTGAATTACAAAGGAATTTTCCTCCGGTTGTTAATTGACGGACGTATTGGAGGCACCGTTGTAGATGGAACAGAACAGATAATGGCATTTAACGGGATCAGCAAAGGAACCGAAAATTTCAGAGAAGGTGGATGGAATTTAGGGGGTGTGGACGTAAACGGATCCCCCGTTAAGGCAAATATAAATGCGCAGGATTATTGGACAACAGCTTCCGGTGGACGTTATGGCTCGGCCGAATTCTTTTCATATGATGCCACCAATTTCAGGATACGGGAACTTACACTGGGGTACGATATCCCGCTGCCAACTGCTTTCGTGGTGAAAGCGGCAAAACTTTCCGTGGTTGCGCGCAACCTGCTGTGGCTGTACCGGGGTAGTTCCAGGCTGTCTATTCCGGGAATCGGCAAGCGCAAAATGTCCTTTGACCCCGATATGTCTTTGGGCAACAGTAACTGGCAGGGTGTTTCTTATGGAACTTTCCCTGCTACCCGGAGCATCGGTCTTAATTTACAGGTGACATTTTAACTGCTACTAAAACTAAAAATAATTCATTATGAAACATATTATTATCATTTTAAAAACAAATATCAGACTGGGAATTCTATTTGGTATAGTGGTTTTAATGTCTACGTGCACCAAAAAGTTCGACGATATAAATACCAATAAGAATGCACTTGCAAATCTTGGGAATGACCAGCTTCCTTTTCTTTTCTCAACCGCGGAGGCAAACGGAACAAATAGCGGCTGGGCTTACCAGGTTGCCCAGAATCTTTTCCATGACCAATACGCCCAGTATTTTGCAAACAGTACCACCTATTTTCCATCTGATCGTCTTGTTATCCGCATGGATTGGATAGGCAGTTTATGGAGCCCGCTTTACACTACAACTATGCCCCAGTTGCAGACGCTGTTTGAAAAGTATGATCCAGGTTCCGCAGAATATGCGCTTGCCAATATCTTTTGGGTCATATCCTTCCAGCGTGTAACAGACACCTGGGGACCCATTCCATATTTTAATGCCGGAATAGTTGGCGATGCCGTTTCTTACGATCCGCAGGATAAGATCTATGATGACTTCTTTAAAAGACTGGCTGCCGCAGTGACCGTGCTGAAGGGCAAGACATCTGAGACTCCATATGGCAGTTTTGACCTGGTCTACGGTGGTAATGTAAACAAGTGGATAAAGTTTGCCAATACACTTCGATTGCGGCTGGCAATACGGATATCTAGGGTAGATCCTGCGAGAGCAAAAGCAGAAGGGGAGGCGGCTGTAGCTGCCGGCGTGATGGACACCAGCCCGGATGATGATGCGCTTATTCAAAAAAGTATTGTAAACGGGGATGTAAATGGATTGTCGGTGATGGATTGGAATGAATTCAGAATGAGTTCTGCAATGTCTTCCGTCCTGAACGGATATAAGGACCCGCGTTTGCCTGTCTATTTTAATCCTACGCTAATCAGTATTAATGCCAACACGGCCGCAAATGGCGGAAACTATAATGCGAATGATGCTGCCCATCCCTTACAGTATCATGGAATGAGGAATGGCCTGCTTCCGGGAGAAATAACGTCCCGTCCTCTAAATAATGCTGATGCGAATTCACGTCATGGTGAGCGTTGGAATAGCGCCAGCGCACCGGTCACCTACCTGGGAAAGACGTTTTCTGCCGGGCAGTCGGTACCTTCGAATGTAATGGCTGCTGCAGAAGCTTATTTCCTGAAGGCAGAAGGCGCTTTATTAGGTTGGAATATGGGCGGCGGAACAGCTAAGACTTATTATGAAGCCGGTATCAGGGCATCCATGAACCAGTGGGGCATTACAGATCAGACCGTCATTAATGCTTACACTAACAGTTTAGAAAAACCGATCCCCCCGGGGGATGATATAAATTCCCCCGCGTTGAGCACTGTTCCGGTGCTGTTTGGAACCACCCCGGCTGTGCAACTGGAGCAGATCATTTTACAAAAGTGGCTGGCTTTATATCCGGACGGCAACGAAGCCTGGGCTGATATACGGCGGAGTGGTAAGCTAAAACTTTACCCGGTGGCACACTCGGATAACCCAGATCTGACCGATCCAATCACACAAAGGATCAGGAGGATTAATTTCATGCTTTCTGAGAAGGAAACCAACTCAGAAGGTGTTAAAACAGGAGAAACTTTGCTTGGAGGAGCGGATAAAATAACTACTCCACTATGGTGGGATAAGAACTAAATCATATCAAATTAGCAAAACAGATTCCATCAGCACAGGTGGGATCTGTTTTTTTTAGGTACACTATCCGTGGAGCATGGTACTATGTTTTTCCTAAACTTTTCTTACCTGCCTTTACACAATGGTGAGTTCCGGCGGGCAGCAGATCCGGTAGTTAAACAACTGAATTACCACATCCGTCCGGTAAAGAAGGATGCCGGTTTATATAAAACTTTTTTACATTTACATCCATTAATTGTTACCCGGTATGTTTAAGTATTATCTCTGCCTGTTATCATTTCTTTCCCTGGTTTTCAATTCCTGTAAAAACGATAGCGCCACTCTATTTACAAGTCTTGATAAAGACCGCACCGGCATTAACTTTCAAAATACATTTTTTGATGAAGAGAAGTTAAACGTGGTTTATTATTCCTATTTCTATAATGGAGGTGGTGTTGCGATCGGTGATATTAATAATGATGGCCTGCAGGATATTTTATTTACCGGCAACATGGTTAAGAACCGCCTTTTTTTGAACAAAGGAAATCTTAAGTTTGAAGATATAACAGCCCGCAGCGGCGTTGCTGATAAACAGGGATGGTGTACGGGGGCAACCATGGCAGACGTTAACGCAGATGGCAAATTAGATATTTATATTTGCCGCAGCCTGGATATAGACCCGCATATGAGAGAGAATTTACTATTTATAAATAATGGTGATTTATCCTTTACTGAAAACGCCAGGCTTTATGGCCTCGCAGATACGGGGTATTCTACACAATCAGCATTCTTTGATTATGATAAAGATGGAGACCTTGATTGCTATCTCATCAATCACTCTGTACAAAAATATTCGTCCGGGGTACAGGAAAACCCCGAATTGCGAAAAAAGCATGATCCGGCTTATGCCAGTAAATTATTCCGTAACGATAACGGGCATTTCACCAATACAGCTGACGCGGCAGGCATCACCTCAAATGTACTGACCTTTGGTTTAGGGATTGCCATCTCGGATTTTAATAATGACGGCTGGCCGGATGTTGCCGTATCAAACGATTTTAATGAACCGGATTACCTGTTTATCAATAACCGCAACGGCACATTTACCGAACAGCTTTCAAAATCAATGGACGAAATTTCCCTGTATTCAATGGGCTCTGATGCTGCTGATTACAATAATGACGGCCTCGTGGACCTTATGACACTGGACATGATGCCTGAGGATAACAAGACCATAAAAATGCACAGCGGGCAGGAAAACTTTGATAAATTTCAATTCCTTTTTAAGCAGGGTTTTTATTACCAGTACAGCCGCAACATGCTCCAGGAAAATAATGGAGATGGTACTTTCAGCGAGGTTGGACAATTGTCCGGCGTTTCCAATACTGACTGGAGCTGGTCTGCGCTATTCGGCGATTATGATAATGATGGCTACAAGGATCTTTTTGTAACAAATGGATATGTAAAGGATTATACAGAAATGGATTTTATGAAATACTCAGTAGACAGGCTTGTCCGCTCTATGCATAAAGATTCAGTAGATCCTATCCCGGTCTTCATCCAAAAAATGCCAACGATTGAAATTCCCAATTATATTTTTCAGAACCAGGGGAACGGCACTTTTTTAAAAAAGACGATGGAATGGGGTTTTGATAAAAAGGGTGTTTCGTCGGGTGCAGCATACGCTGATCTTGATAATGACGGCGATCTAGACCTGGTAATTAATAATGCCAATGATTATGCGGGCGTTTACCAAAACAATAATGAAACCATTTCAAAAAACAACTACCTGCGTATCCATTTGAAAGGCAATGCCGGAAACGAAAGGGGAATT
>JBDTWP010000152.1:0-13994 GCA_040006615.1 Ferruginibacter sp. | reverse complement strand
TTATTTTTTTTGGTAAATCATCGATGGTTGCCAACGCATAGGGAGGCCCGGCAAAAATAAAATTATACTGCCGGTCACTGGATTCTATAAATTTAAAAACATCTGCTTTTACCACTTTAAGATTGTTGAAGGCAAGGTCCTGCGATGTCTTTTTTATATATTCAAACATAGAATTATCCTTCTCTACTATCGTGATATCGACTGCTCCCCTGCTGGCTAGTTCGTAACTGATACTACCCGTACCGCCAAAGAGATCCAGTACAATGAGCGATTCAATTTCGAGATTATTCTGTACTACATTAAAAAGTCCTTCTTTGGCAATATCGGTGGTCGGCCTGGTATATGGCATTTTTGCAGGTGGCCTGATTTTTCTTCCACCATGAGTGCCGCTGATTATACGCATGCGGCTATAGCAAATAAATGACTGAAATAATGAGCAGGGTAATTATTGATCTCTTCAGGGTATTGATACTGTGCCGGCAATCCTTCGAATTGTAATTGTAGAAAATATTTATTCAATTCGCTGTATAAGGGGGAGTTTGAGTCTATCATTCCACTTAATCGTACTACGATGTTGTTCACATTTACGTCAAAGTTTTTACAAAGATTCAGCAGGTGATAGGCCACATCTTCCCTGGTTAAATAAGTATAGTTCTGCATTAGCTGTAGTTTACTATCTCTTATCAACAGTACCTTCAATTTTCCTGAGCTAAAAATGCAATATAAATGATTTCCGGGTTCCTTTACAACGTCCGGAAATAAAGAAAACAGATGTGTATATACGGCAAATCCAAAATAGCGGGTAATTACCATTTCAATGGCCGCCGGAATGCCATATATATTATGTACACTATGCCTGTACATAAAGTCGGTCCTCGTTATTCTTTCACTGGCATCGCCAAATACAAGTTCGAGAATGGAATTATTATCAGTGTCATTCATAAACTGATGAGGTACCAATATTGACGGCACATATCCGTATATAATATGTACCTTATTAAATTTTTGTTGTAAGACCGGTTGGTCAACTATAATCTGGTGAATATACCCTGCAGCGGTCTCATCTGAAGTTCCCTCATTAAATTGATAAATCGCTAAAGCGAGGCAAATACCCCCGTCCATTATTATATAACAAAGCTCCCTGGCATTGATCTCTATATAAAGATCGGCGTTCGAAGTATTAATATTTGTTGGTTGTATATAAAATGATAGCGTCAAAAGTTTACTTTAAGCAGGCAAAATAAGATATTTTTACGGACATATGGAGAGTGCAGGCTCAATAAATGATTTAAAAGTAAAGGTTACCTATAAACAGATACTTTCAATTGCGTTGCCAATCACGCTGGCAATACTGATACCACAGATTAATTTGCTCACCAACAGCATCTTTTTAGGTAATTTAAGCAGGGAAGCATTAGGTAACGCAGGCATTACCGGTGTTTTTTATTTGATTTTTGCTGTAGCCGGTCATGGCCTTAACAATGCAATGCAATCTGTTTTTTCAAGATATGCAGGAAGCGGTGATTCAGGCGCGTTCAAAATTATTTTGGCACAGGGCATACGCATCAGTTTACAATTTGCCACGGCAGGTATCCTGGTTACCTGGTTTATTGCACCTCTCATCATGCAACGAATAGCAGATCCCGTATCCTACCCCGAGGAAATGAGTTTTTTAAGGATCAGGATTTTTGGACTCCCCTTTTTATATCTTTTTCAAATGGGAAATGCCTTTTTGGTGTCATCCCTTAACAGCCGTTACCTCATGATCGCTTTTATCGGCGAGACGCTCCTTAATATCCTGCTGGACTACTTATTGATATTCGGCAACTGGGGTTTTCCAAAAATGGGATTCAATGGAGCGGCGCTAGCTTCCGTAATTTCCGAAGCAATGGCGCTTGCAGTAGTGTTCACGGTATTTCATAAAACGGGTTTACAAAAAAGATATTCATTGTTAACCAGTCATAGCTATGACAAAATAAAGTCAAGGGAGATTATGCTTGTCGCCACTCCCCTTACTTTGCAATATGTGATCAGCGTATGTACCTGGCTGACATTTTTCATCCTGATAGAAGATAAAGGCACTGCTGCAAAGGCGATTAGTAATACCATGCGGAATGTATTTGGGATTGTGGGTGTATTTGTTTGGGCATTTGCAGCAACCTGTAATACAATGGTAAGCAATTTAATGGGGCAAAGGAAAGAAGAGAAAGTGATTCTGGCCATTACAAAGATCATGCTCCTGAGCCTGGGATTTTGCGCCGGGATGTGTTTGATCGTGAATATTTTTCCAGATAAATTCTTTGCTTTATTTGGCCAGAATAAAGAATTTACAACACTGGGAATACCTGTTTTAAGGGTAGTTTCGGCCGGATTGATCTTTATGAGTGTTGCCAATATATGGTTGAACGGTGTAACGGGAACCGGGAAGACCCGCATGAACCTCGCTATTGAAATTATAGCAATCACCCTGTACCTGATCTATTCCTGGATATTTATGAAGTTGAATTATATAAACCTTGCAGTAGCGTGGAGCAACGAACTGATATACTGGACTTCGATATTCCTGGTAGCATTTATTTATCTAAAAAGCGGTAAATGGAAGCATTAATTAAAAGGCATTGAGTTTATATTGCGAAGAACAGTTTGGTGGTTTGCAGGTCCGGTTTTCTCAAAGACTTCATTTTCCGGGGTCAACAATAAAAGAATATTTAGGGGAATAGGTTAGTAAAAAATTCTATCAGCCGATAAGCCGGATTCTGTGAACCCGATAAAATCAGGATGGCCATCATTTATCTTGCCATAACATTACTGCTATGATCTTGCTGCCTACCCTCCAACGTTGCCCCGATACTTTCGTGACATTGAACGGGCCGCTCTAAGACGCTGGTGTACATGGCATTACAGCACACAAGGTTTACCCACTATTACTGTTACCAGTAATAATCGTGAGCTTTTACCTCACGTTTTCACCCTTATCCTTTTGTTTCATACTGAGTGAGCCCACTACGATAACAGAAAAGACGGTTATTTTCTGTGGCACTGTCTGTCTTACTGCCGGAACCGTTACCAGCTCCAACAGAAAGCCCGGCGCTTAACCGGTGTGTTGCCCTATGCTGTCCGGACTTTCCTTCCTCCCGGTAAAGGGAGAACGATGACCTGGCTGATAGAACTGCGAAGATAACAAAAAGGAAATCCAAAACATTATGGTCTGTGATTTTGGATATAATTACTAAGGTACCGGAACGGGGCTATGATAAAAAGCCGTACACGGAAAATTAAAAAAAACCTGGTAACAGCGTTACCAGGTTTTTATTGAAGACCGGGGTGAACAAACCGGTTATTGAACTATTAGTTTTCTGGCAAAAGCTCCTTCAGGCAAGTAAACCACGATGGTGTAAACCCCACTTGCAAGACCCTTCAACTGTAGATTATAGGCGCCGTCAAATGCATTTACATCATTTTTCCGGATTAGCTTTTGTCCCGACGAGTTTATCAATTCGATCGTTGCCTTATTTGCTGTTCCCGTAATAAACAGGTTAACATAATCCTTAACCGGGTTAGGATTGATCCCGATTGAAATGCCCGGCCCCGGTTTCAGCCTGGCATTTCGGACAGGTGAATACACCTGCCGGTTATCAATATCTACCTGGCGTATACGATAATAATAAGTTATATTCCGCTGAACATAATTATCGGTGAAGTTGTAGGTAGAGGTAAGCGCTGTTGTACCGTTCCCATTAACCCAGCCGATCTTCGTGTAATTACTACCGTTCAGGCCCCTTTCAATTATGAATCCACGATTGTTTGTTTCCTGTGTGGTGCTCCATATCAATTGAATGTTTTTTTGAAGAGCGCTAGCCTGGAAGCTGATTAAGGATACAGGCAAACTTGTAAGGGGAGAAACCAACATGAACTGCGAAAAACCGGTAAAATTACCGGTATAGGTGATGAAACCTGCTGCGACATCTTCAACAACAGCAGGCGTTATTATTTCAGCATTTGCCGTGGTTAGCGTGCCGTTTAATGACACACCGTCATTGACTTTCAGGATTTTCAGGTTTAATTTATCTGAACCCCATATTGCTAATTCGGCGGCTGTGAAATATAAAGTTGCCTGGTAACTGGTGGTGCTATTGGCAATAGCCGGGCTTATCTGAAATACTTTTTGCGTACGCAGGTAACCACCAGCTGCCGTATTTACTGCAACATTGCCCGTACCCGCCTGTGTTACCTTTACTGTGACACTGCTGATATTTGCCGATGCATTTCTTATGGAAGCGATCGCTTTGTTATTAGTACTCTTAAAATTATTTACATTATTCCCGGATTGAATATCGAATGTATAACTATCGCTAACGCTGGTTTCCACATGGAATGGCGTTGCGGGAAGCAGGATATTATCTACATTAAAGCCCGGATTTGAGCCTGTGGTAAGTTCACTTGTTTCCCAGTAGAAAGAAATATTAAATTTCCTGTTTTCCACCGTTAGCGGGGCTGGAATTACAGGAGTATTATTGATGGTGGCTGTATTACTACTGTAAGGGCCATATCCGTTATAACCCGAAGCGTTGCCATAAGAATTAAAGGGCCCGGTAGGCGCTGCGGCCGGGTTATAGGTCAGAATGGCATAATCATTATCGTCAAGTCCACGGGTTTTATAGGTAAAGCTAAGATCCCCTAATGAAAGTACTGAACCTGCATCTATTACCGGTGATTGTAAAACCGCAGCTCCCGCAACTCCCTTCGTATAGACATTTGGTTTTGTTGTCGTATTATTGGTAATGTGTGCGCAAAGACCGGTGCCGCCTGCATCACCATTGATACTAGCCACGAATCGATTTACATAACCGCCGGTAGTTAGTAATGTCCATCCTGTCGGTAATCCAAATGTTCCCGTAGGCTTTTCAAAATTTTCATTGAGGAGATTGATCGTATTTTCCCCTACTCTCATATTATCATCATCTAATAGATTAATGGTCAAAGATTGTGCATTGGAACCTGTTGTAACGCCGGTACCGGCAATCGTATAATTCAAAACAATGGTCCTGTCTCCGTCAACCCGGGCATTGTCGAAAATCCGTATATTGACAGGTTTAAAATTATCGCCTGCGGCAAAAACCAATGTAGGTGTCAATAATTGATATTGCAAACCATTTATGGCTGAGCCCGAAGCCGAAACAGTTACAGTAGCATCGCCGGTTGCTTTATCTTCAGCATTTAACGTAAAGGAGACATCCTTGTAACGGGGATAAGCACTGTTAATTCCTTTTTCCCAGACAGTCTGGTTACCGGTGCAATTTATAAACGAGATTCTATTACTGCCAGTAACAGTTACGGCACCCACAGAGGAAGTCGTAAGTGATAATCGCCTGGGGCTATTTAACATTACTGTTTGCATCCGTTCAACCTGGTTTGCAGTAAAGGTGTTTAAAAGAATGTCATCACAGTAATCCATAAAATTTTCAAACATTTCCTCGGTGGTGCCACAACTGTTACTTTTCGGGTGTGTGGGCAAGCCATAGTTAGCTCCAAAATGTATGGGCGTGTCATCACAAAAATCATTGCCACAATTAGCATCACCCCAAATATGCCTTAAACCAAAAAAATGGCCGGATTCATGTGCGAGTGTTTTGCCCATTCCATATCCGAAACCGCAGCTGTTAGGTGAGAATGTGCTCCCTACCGTACCACTCAGTATTGCCACACCGGCAGTATTATCAGTTTCATTATTATTGAGGCCGGGCAGGAAAGACATAGAAGGAAAAGTAGCGTATCCTAAAATGTCATTTGTTCCATTATTGAGTGCCGGTATTACCCACACGTTAAAATAACTGTTCGCATTCCATCTGGAGGAAGGCTTTACTGTTCCATCAACATATTGAATAGTCCAACCGCTGGTATAATCGTTCCATCCTTTGTCATTTCTGTTAATGCGATCAATACCGGGTTCAGTAAGTATATTATTCAGGGGATCTTTTTGTGCCAGTACAAATTGGATCCCTGTAGGTGCTGATGTGCCGTACGGGCTGTTGGAAAGATTGGCAAAATCCTTATTTACCTGAAGTATCTGTTCCCCTACCAGGTTTGCGTCAAGATTGGGAGATACACCAACTGTTTCTCCATTATGTATAATATGAAAAATTACGGGAATGGTATAATTGGCCGCCGGGCGCTGGGTTTCTTTTTTCCTTTCTTTAATTTTTTGGCCCAGCCATGCCTCAAACTGCTCATCTGTTTCCGCATTCGGATGGGTTTTCCTAAACTCAGTCATCCGCTCGGCGGTATAACAACGGAGGTACTTTTTTACGGCAGGCCTTGCCAGGTTTTGTGATGAGGATCCTAATCCTGGCATTACGAATATTACAAGCGCAAAAAATCGAAAAATTTGTCTCATAGTGTGGTATTTAGAATGTTATTAAAACCCGTATTTAGGACTTGCTAATATATATACTTTTTTTAAGTTGCTCAATTTTAAATCTATGGTCATAGAAATAGATATAGTTGAAGATGTTAATATACCCGCGATGTACTTAATATGGATTGAATGGAATCGTAAACAACTATATATGGCCCGAATCATCAGGTATCATTGGGCTATATTCCTTATGGTGGCACAGGTCGTTAAACCACTTCCCGGGTTGATTGAATATTTGATGGTTTTGAACTTGTGCACTTTGCTCATTGAGTAATATAAATAAATTACTGAAAGGTACCGCCAATCACAAAGCCGGCAATAAATGCAATGACGGTCCATGTGCCTTTTCTTCTGAACGATGTCTTCTACACTAATACTGCATAAACTCAATGCAAGACCTGACTAAGATCATCATTGACGGACTTTTTTTCCGGTAACTTGCATCGTGATCTTTTTACAAAGATCAGCGGCATTTTTATACCCTGCAATTTATTTGTTTTCTTTTATGCCAACCAGGGAATTACGGAAAATGACGTTGCCGGCTGTGGCCACTTTCTAAGGGTTTCATCAAAAAATAAATTGCTTTTGCATGAATTTTTCAGATAAAAATAAGGGATTAACTACTGAGCAGGTGACAGCCAGCCGGGGACAATATGGTAGCAATACCCTTGAAATGCATGAAGATCGCGTGTTCCTGAATGTGCTGAAGGAAGTAGTACTGGAACCAATGTTCATTATCCTTTTAGCTGCCTGTATCATTTATTTTGCAGTGGGCCAATTCAGGGAAGGCATAATTATGCTGGTAGCAATAATTATTGTAGCCGGCATTTCCCTTTTCCAGGAATATAGAAGTAAAAATGCCGTGCAGGCTTTAAAGAAGTTATCGGCTGCCCATGCAAATGTAATGCGTAATGGCATTGCAACTCAGATAACCACCGAAGAAATCGTTGTCGATGATTTGTTGTTGCTGGAAGAAGGGGAAGTGATTGCGGCAGATGGACTGATTGTAACGGCAAATGATTTATCACTTAATGAATCCATTTTAACAGGTGAATCATTTGCAGTAACAAAATCAGCCGAAAACAATAATGGGGTGTATAAGGGAACATTGGTAACCAGTGGAAGCGCCATTGTAAAAGTGACGGCAGTTGGTTTAAAAACCATGTTTGGAAAAATAGGATTGTCTCTTAAAGAGATTACCGTTGTTAAGACACCGCTTCAACTACAAATCCGTTCCTTTGTCACCAATATGGTTTGGATAGGAGCTGTTGCTTTTTTAATCGTTGTTGGATTTCATTATTATGAAACCGGGAACCTGGTACAATCTTTTTTGCAGGGGCTTACCCTTGCCATGAGCATTCTTCCGGAAGAAATTCCGGTAGCTTTCAGTACTTTCCAGGCTTTGGGTGCATTTCGTTTGTTGCGTAACCATATAATTGTGAAGCAGCCGCAATATGTTGAAACTTTGGGCTCTGCCACTGTTATTTGTGTTGATAAAACCGGTACGCTCACGCAAAATAAAATGAGCATTGAATATGTATATGATGCTGAAACAAAATTATCGCTTACTGTAAAAGATAATGCCATATTACCGGACCGGTTAATTGAATATGCAATTTGGAGCAGTGAAACCAATCCTTTTGATCCGATGGAAAAAGCTATTCATGAATTATATGAAAAAACCGTAACTACAGATAAACGAAAACAATTTACCCAGGTCCATGAATATCCTATTGGTGGTAAGCCGCCCATGATGACACATATTTTTGAGAATGAAAGTGGCGAATTCGTCATCGCGGTCAAAGGTGCACCTGAGGCCATTTTACGTCAGAGCAATCTGTCCATGGAAGCATTGAAACAAATTGAGGGGCAATCAGGCAATTATGCCAGGCTGGGTTACCGGGTATTAGGAGTCGGGAAGGGATTGTGGAAGGAAAAAAAATGGCCGGTATCACAGGAAGAATTCGCATTTGAATTTCTGGGATTAATTGCTTTCCAGGATCCTCCCAAAGAAAATATTATACGAACCATTAAAACATTTCATGATGCGGGCATACCTGTAAAAATGATTACAGGAGATTACGCGGAAACTGCTTTGGCAATTGCGGGCCAGGTTCAATTGACTCACAATAATGAAGTACTGACAGGACAGGAGATCTTACAGCTTAGCAAGGATGAATTGAAACAAAAGGTAAAGGAGGTAAACATTTTTGCCCGCATGTTTCCGGAAGCTAAACTGAAAGTAATAGAGGCGCTGAAAGACAATGGCGAAGTAGTTGCCATGACCGGAGATGGCGTTAATGATGGTCCTGCATTAAAAGCGGCACATATTGGAATAGCCATGGGTGAAAGGGGAAGCGAAGTAGCAAAAAGCGCGGCTTCATTAATCCTTACGGATGACGACCTGGCACACATGACGGATGCCGTTGCGTTGGGCAGAAAGATTTATGACAACCTCAAAAAAGCCATACAATATATCGTGTCCATTCATATACCAATCATATTGATAGTTACGCTGCCCTTATTGCTGATGTGGAAATTCACCGAAATTTTTTCACCGGTTCATGTAATTTTCCTGGAACTGATTATGGGACCAACCTGTTCCATTATTTACGAAAACGAACCGATGGAACAGGGAATTATGCAGCGTCCGCCCCGAAAAGCAGGGGCCTCATTTTTATCATTGAAACAGTTATCTATCAGCATTCTCCAGGGTATAATGATAACCGGAGGCTGCCTGGGTATTGGATATTATTACATGCAGCAGGAAAATACTGATACAACAGTTCGTACAGTTATTTTTATTACCCTGTTATTTAGCAATATATTTCTTACCCTGGTTAACCGTTCATTTCATTATTCCTTTTTTAAGACACTTACCTATAAAAATAACCTGGTTCCGATAATAATAGGCATTACGCTTCTGTTTATCGCGATACTGGTTTATGTGCCTTTCGCACAAAACCTTTTCAGGTTAAATCAATTGTCCGTGGAGGTAATTATCACCTGTTTGCTTGTTGCAATGGTTAGTACTTTATGGATTGAAATATTGAAATTATTGAAACGCCGGATTGGCGACCAACCCTGATGGGGTGGCACTTACCTGCCCCGCTTCCATTCCGAACGGGGCTGGGTAAATTGCCTCCAGCTTTAGCTGGAGGAAACTTATTCATTTTGGGCTTTAGCCAAACCAATTAAGTAAATGCTTAAATTCAATTTGGCTAAAGCCGTCGTTTATCGCATTTTACCTAATCCACAGGCTAAAGCCTGTGGCAATTCAATTCCAACCTGGCCCACTCCGGCCCAGGTTAATTTGAGACTTGCCAGGCAGTATTGCTGTAGAAAAGTCAACATACTTTTCTTTGTTTTTTATTAATTGTGAAAGATCTATATATAATTCGTCCTGCTCTGTAGGCGCAACAAAAGTAGTATATCCTTTTTTTCATCCGTTCATTTTCCTATTTCCATATATTCAAATTTCACGTTTCACGTTTTTTGGCCAGTAGGAACAGGCCATTAAATGTTTTTACTTCAATACTTCTTCAATTTCTATATCACCTTCTTCATTTTTTGGTTTGGGATAGTCATTCTTAAGTTGATTTTCAAATCCCTTTTCATCTTTTTGATTACGCCATACCAGGAAAGCAATCAAGGCAACGGCTGCAATGCCAAAAAGAATTAATACAGGCCAATTCATTTACTGAAAGTTTACTATAAAGGTACAATGACATTTTGGGAGGTGATGATAAGATTTGATTATGCATTGACGCCAAATAGTTAGTAATTACTTTTCCACCTGAGATTAGGGTCACCCCAATGCCAATAATTATGACAGGCAATCGCCTGCAATAGAAAAAAACCGATTTGGATTTAAGCATTTTCCTGATTGGTTTGGCTAAAGCCAAAAATGAATAAATTTGTTCCTCCAGCTAAAGCTGGAGGCAATTTATGAAACCACTTTCAGCCAAAGCGGTGTATGCTGTTTTGTTGCACCCACGGAGCAGGCTGAATTTGGAATGCACCCAAATGATCGCCATTTCTATTCTCTCAACTGATCTAATTTAAACCGGATTATTTCGATTGCTTCTTTTTGTCTTGAAATAATTATATACATATATTGTCCATACACCATTGTATGAGGGTAGCCATATTGTCCTTCCTTCCATAATCCTTCCTTTTTCAATGTGTATGTTTCATCAGCCACTATATAATGCCGGTCAAACAACAGACCGTCGGTTGAAACAGTGACAATTAGCGGGGTTCTTGAATAATGGTGTAAAGTATCCGGGATTCCTGCATAGTAAAATCGTTTATCAGGCAATCTTCCAAAATGAAACTTGCTGTCATTATCGGTAAAGCCGGCTTCATGGGGATTCGACCAATGCAGTCCCCTGTCTTTACTTTCCGTAAGCCACAACTTTCCCTTCCATCCCTCACCGGTAACACGAAGCAAAGTATGTAACACACCATCATCAGTTTGAAAGAAGGATCCTTCACAAAGCGGGGGTAAATTACTCCTGGATGCAGGTGCATAAAAAGTTGCCGGGTTATCTTCCTTATAAAGAGAGTCCGGATAAAAGCTGCTCATATTCCACCCGGCTAGCCCTGTTGGATCATCCGTATAAGGAAAGGTAAAGTTTCCGCTAATGATCAACCTTCCTCCTGCTATAGCCTCAGGGCCATGATTAGGATTTACGGGTATCCCCATATCTTTCGCCTTACTCCAATGCTCACCATCAGTACTGATCTTCGCCCAAAGATGGGTGTTGGTTCTATAAGGAGAATACTCTCCGAAATAAGCGACAAGGGTATCCTTAAACCTGTGAAAACCTGCGGCCGTCAGCACATTCATTGTGTCTTTGTTATAATCCGAAGGAACAGCTAATACCCTGGGAACCGACCAATGTAAAAAATCTTCAGAAGTTGCAAATACGACTCTTTGCCCGGGAGCATCTTCGTCTTTCAGCCCATTGGACCAGGCAGCAATAAATTTATTATTAAAGTGAATGACCGATGGATGATGTGAATACAACCATTCGTTACCGGGAATAAAGATCATAGACCGTTCAATTTTCAGGTGCTTTAAACCTGAATCGGTTGTATAATTATTCCTGATACCGGTTGGCTGGCTAATGCTGTTATAATTTGCATAGAAATAAAACAACATTAAAAAAGTTGATAATTTCACCATTTGCTTCATAATGTTGTTTTTTTGTTTTTTGGTATTTGCTACGCTTTGCAATGGATTTCTGGCATTACTCCAGGGAGAAAAGATAATCCGCCGCCGCAGGGTTAACATTGATAGTCCAGCGCAGGGCCCACAATAAATCAAACCCGGTTTTTTCCCATTGGGAATAATCTGCAGCATGGTTCCGCGACTCCTATTTTATCTTAAAACTTTTCTTTAAGATATATTCTTTGGAGTTCTCTCCAATACAAATTTCATACTCCCCTTTGTATACTCTCCAATTATTATTTACCGGATCCCATTTTTGTAATTCACTAACGGGGATGCTTAACGCTACCACGGAAGTATTCCCCTTTTTTATGTGTACTTTCTTAAACCCTTTTAATTCTTTTAATGGCATCCCTTCAATTTCCGGGTACTCAATATATGCCTGTATTACTTCATCACCGTCCATTTTCCCTGTATTGTGAATAGCAATGGAGAGGTCAATTTTATCCCCGGCCCCATAGGCTGATCCAGGCTGTTTGCTCCATTCATATTTAAAAGAGGTATAACTTAACCCGAAGCCAAAAGGATATTGCACGGGGCCATTAAAATAGCGATAGGTTCTTCCCTTCATATTATAATCCTGGTAGGGAGGAAGGTCATTCAGCGACCTGTAAAACGTAACAGGCAGACGGCCCGAGGGTGAAACTTTTCCAAATAAAATATCCGCCAGTGCATTGCCTCCCTGCTCACCGGGATACCAGGCCAGTACGACCGCATCAGCGTACGGTTCAATGGCTGCGATATCAACATTGCTTCCGGCCGTTACAACGACAATAACGGGCTTCTTATGCGCTTCCCTTAATTTCTTCAGGAACAGGATATGGGCTCGGGGCAAGCTTAAGCTTGCTCTGTCTCCACCGGAGGGCGAAAGAAAGGCATCGCCTTCTTCACCCTCCAGCAGTGGTGTTAAGCCAATTACGGCAATGGTGAGATCGCTGTTCTGTGAAGCCCATATGCCACCGAAATGAACCGTATCTGCATAGTCGCTACCCTGGTCATATTGAACAGCAGTTGCCGGCCCGGCAGCTTTTGCGATGCCTTCAGCTATTGTGACATTATCACCTGAAAGGCCGTGATAATTACCTACCATTGCTTCAACAGAGGCTGCGTTTGCACCTGTTACAAGTATTGACGGATATTTATCTTTTTGCAATGGCAATACGCCATTATTTTTGAGTAAGACCATGCTCTGTTGTGCAATTTTTCTTGCCATTGCAACATGATGACTATTATGAACGCTGTCGGCTCCATACCTGCTATACGGATTTGATTTATTATCATCAAAAAGGCCAAGTTTTATCCGGGTGCGCAGGGTGCCGCCAATCGCATTATTTACGTCGGCTTCATTTATTAATCCTTTGCTGATCGCATTCATTACCTCTGATTGAAGCACACCGCCGCATTCAAGGTTCACACCTGCTTTTATGGCCGCCGCCGCCAATTCCTCCCTGCTGCCAATAACTTTATGCCCGGTAAGTATATCATCCAATGCACCGCAATCTGTTACTATATGGCCTTTAAACCCCCATTCAGTGCGGAGTATTTTTTGTAACAAATTTATTCCCGTGCAGCAGGGTTCATTGTTGATACGATTGTAAGCGCACATCACAGATTCCACCCCGGCATCAACAAGCTTTTTAAATGAATAGAGATAAGTTTCACGAAGGTCTTTTTCGCTGACAATGGCATTAAAACTATGCCGGCCGGCTTCCGGCCCGCTGTGTACTGCATAATGTTTCGCACAGGCAGAAGTTTTCAGGTATTTTTTATTATTTCCCTGCAATCCGGATGTGTAAGCCGTGCCCATGTGTGAAGTAAGGAAGGGGTCCTCTCCATAGGTTTCCTGTCCCCTGCCCCAACGCGGATCACGAAAAATATTAATATTGGGCGACCAGAAAGTTAACCCCATATACCACAAATGCCTATTCATCCTGGTAGATAAATTATATTTCGCCCTGGCTTCAGTTGATACAACTGTCGCCACTTCTTTAATCAAATCAGCGTTGAATGTAGCAGCCATTCCTATTGCCTGGGGGAATATGGTGGCTTCACCCGCCCTTGCAACACCATGAAGTGCTTCGTTCCACCAGTTATAGCCGGGGATATCCAGGCGATCGATCGCAGGGCTGTTGTTCCCAAGCATGGAAATTTTTTCGGGCAATGTCAGGGTGTTCAGGAGATCATTTACTCTTCTTTCAATCGGCGCATTCACCTGCCTGTATACGGGATGTAACTGTGCCTGAACTTTGCTGAAAACAAGAAAGCAGGTGATCGTAACGATAAATGGTTTTATTGTAAACATGGTTTTGATATCTGATGTCTGATTTTTTGATGTCGGGTGTT
>JBDTWP010000151.1:0-14021 GCA_040006615.1 Ferruginibacter sp. | reverse complement strand
AATGTTTTTCCCGTATAATTAACAAGTGCTATACTTTTTTCGGTAAGATTTTCACCGGTTCCGGGAGTGGTAATCGCAACATAGGTTCCCCAATCTGTTTTAGATGCCCTGGTGCCTTTCTTATTCATAAAATCAGTTAATATCTGTTCATCAATTTTCATTTGTGGTGCCAGTTTTGTTAAAAGATCTTTTTTTATCTGTGTGGCAGCCTTATGATAAGCCCTGGCCTTTGCAACCGGCAAATAAAGCTGGTAAGCGCTGTCAGATTGTTCTTTGGAAGCAAATACATTTTCAATCTGAAAAGATTGAATTATATACTGGCCTTTCTTCATAAATGGAGCAGCCTGGCCCT
Organism: Ferruginibacter sp.; assembly: GCA_040006615.1. Lineage (GTDB taxonomy): Bacteria > Bacteroidota > Bacteroidia > Chitinophagales > Chitinophagaceae > Ferruginibacter. The sequence continues at coordinate 13,669 of JBDTWP010000151.1, read as the reverse complement.
TCCCGATTAAAGAGTCTGTTGATAATTTTACAATTATACTGTCACCCACATTCACATCTTTAAAAATCTCTTTGAATAAGGGAGGGAACTGTGCTGTGTCATAGGCCGCAAATTGTGGCATACCATCTTCAAAGCTGCTAAATAATATGCTGTCTTTATACATGGCTACAGCATTCAATTCCATGTAATTTCCGGTAACTAATTTTTTACCCTTCTTAGATTTAATAATTTTGTATTGAGAGCCATCCTTCGCTTTTTTAAAAGGTGTCGTACAGCTTGCGAATAACAATGATGTTACTGCTAATAAATAAAAAAAATGCTTCATTTGTATGTATTTAAAATTGATAATTACTTAATTGATCTTTATTTTCCTTCATTGCTCTTATAAACTTTTCCACCACTACCTCCAATTGCTCCTTGCTTTGTCCTCCGGCAGCATTTAAATGCCCCCCTCCGTTAAAATATTTACGGGCAAAACTATTCACATCAAATCCCCCCTTGCTCCTGAAAGAACATTTACGTTCCTCTCCCCTGTCAATAATTATGCAGGCAAGCCTAATTCCTTTTATGCTCAGCGGGTAATTGACCAATCCTTCGGTATCGCCCGTTATGATATTGTATTTCACAAGATCCTGCTGGGGTACGGCGATCAAAGCAGTATTGTATTCATAAAAAATTTGCATCCTGTTTTGCAATACGTTGCCGATAAACCTAAAGCGGTTTTCAAGATAGTTATCAAACAATTCTTCATGAATTCGGCTGTGATCCAACCCTTTTTCCTTCAGGTTGGCCACCATCCTATGTACGGCAGCAGTAGTAATAGGAAAGCGAAAGGAGCCCGTATCAGTCATTACTCCCGCATACAAACACTCCGCTACGGATTTATCAATTTTGTCCTCATTGCCGGAATTAATGATTAAATCATACACCATTTCACTGGTTGAACTCTTGGCAGTGTCGCAAATCCCGAATGTAAATTTATCTTCCTGCGGTTCCTGGTGATGGTCAATCAAAATCCGCTGACCCGCACACCTGGTCAATCTTTCCTCCATACGCTTGGTTCGGCCGAGGTTATTAATGTCGAGGCAGAAGATCCAGTTCGCAGCATCAATTGCTGAATTGGCTTCTGCTGCCTGCTTTTCGTAATCCAATATTTCTTTGCTGCCTGGCATCCAGTCAAAAAAATCGGCCCAGTTAGTAGGAGAAATAACAGTAATTTGATGGCCAAACTGTTTTAAAAAATGGAATAATCCAAGAGAAGATCCCATAGCATCACCGTCTGGTTTTTGGTGGGTTGTAATAACTACTTTTCCAGGGAACTTGAGCAATGGATATATTTCACTGATTTGCCGCATAAAGCGGCGCAAAAGTAGGATAAAAATACCAGTATATACCTGATGCCTGATTTTTTGCTGCCTGATTTGCCTTTGTGATACCTTTATTAAGAGAAAAAAGATCATAATAGCCCGCATTTACATATGAATTACCCTGTTTTTATTTTAACATAAAGCGTTAACAAATATTAGCCATCAACCTTTGATATCTTATCTTTGCGCCTCAAATTTAAAAACATGAGTAACAAAACCTTTACAATGATTAAACCCGATGCAACCAAAAAAGGTTATACCGGTGCTATTTTCGAAAAAATCAATGCTGCCGGCTTTAGAATTGTAAGCCTGAAAATGCTGCATTTATCTGCAGAAAAAGCGGGTGAATTTTATGCAGTACATAGCGAAAGACCTTTTTATGGAGAACTGGTTAAATTTATGAGCAGTGGGCCCATTGCCGCTGCTATTTTGGAAAAGGATAATGCCGTGGAAGATTTTAGAATTCTGATTGGTGCTACCAACCCGGAGCAGGCTGAGGAAGGTACAATTCGTAAATTATATGCCTCTTCTATTGGCGAAAATGCAATTCATGGTAGTGATAGCGACGCGAATGCTGCAATTGAAGGTGATTTCTTTTTTAGTAAACTTGAACAATTCTAATTCAGAATCAGGTATCTTTTCTTAGGCCGTTGGGATTTCAGCGGCTTTTTTATGTATTAATGTGTTTAACGCTCAATCTGCAATTATGCGAAATACATATCTTAATAACCCGAAAATTTATTAGGAAAATCCACCAATACACTTACCTTACAGGTTAAATCCTTTGAACATAGATCTTTCCCGGAGACTAAGGATATACTTAGTATCCATCTTAAATAACGACCCCGCTACCAATAAAACAAACTATCCGCTTCCTGTAATAGTCATTAAAATTTGCCGGTCCCGGCCTTTCAATATTCGGAGATTTCAACAATTGAATCATGGTCAGAAAGGCATTGTTAAATTTTAAATTGTATATTATGCAGGTAGCCCCACATCCACCGGACGAAGAATTCAGAGTAAAAAATCTTCTATCATACGGCATACTTGAGTCCGCTGAAGAAAAGGATTTTGATGATTTGGCCGAATTAACCGCCCAGGTTTGTAATTGTCAATATGCTCTTGTAACATTTTTGGATAGTGAAAGACATTGGTTTAAAGGAAGATGCCAAATAGAAATAAAAGGGAGTTCCAGGGATATTTCATTTTGCTCACACACTATTTTACAGGATGATGTATTTGTGGTGAATGATGCAAAAAGGGATGAACGTTTTTCGGATAACCCTTATGTAACCGAAGGAAATAAAATTTCCTTTTATGCAGGCGCGCCGATAATAAGTTCGGCAGGGTATAAAATAGGAACTGTATGCGCAATGGACAAAATTGCAAAAGAAGTTTTTACACCTGACCAGAGAAAAGCGCTGAAAATTATTGCTCACCAGGTAACTGCATTGCTGGAATTAGGGGTAAAAAATAAATTAATCCTGGAACAACATCATGCGTTGGTTGCCGAGGAAAAAAAGATTGTGCAGCTAACGCTGACCAGGCAGGATGAGGAAAAACATTTTATAGCAAATGAATTACATGAAAATTTTGCCCAAACCCTTGCTGCTACTAAACTTTACCTTGATTTTGCAGAACAATCAAAAGAATTAAGTACTGATTTTATTAAGAAATCTAAAACGAATATTTTACAGATTATTAAAGAGATAAAAGCGCTTTCAAAGTCGATGCTTCCCAGCACATTTCAAAATGCAAACTATCTGGAATTTATACAGGAAATGTTGAATGAATACGGCCTTCAACATAACACAAAGATAACATTCAGGCATGTGGGGAAATTAGATTGTTACGATTCAAATGTCGGGCTTACCCTATTCAGGATTATACAATATCAATTAAAAAATGCCAGGATTTGCCGTGCAAAAAAAATTTACATTAAAATTAAAACAGGCGAAAATATCAGGTTGGAATTTGTTGATGATGGAAAAAATGCGGATACGTTCGAACCTGAAAGAATGATGCTATTAAATCACATTGAAACAAGAATTGGCATCCTAAATGGTAAAGTAAAAGTGAGTTCGGATAAAAAGGGCCATAATCTTTTGGAGATAGAAATACCGGTGCCAATAAATCAATGATGTTTAATTAGTTAACCATCAGCCTTCGAACACGAATTCACCACCTAATGAGCAAAGTCCATTTCAAAATTCCCTTTGATTCTTTCAATTGAAGGATTAAAATAGCCAAATCTTACAAGGGGGAATTCTTCATGAATAAGTTCCATATACTGTTTCACGCCCATACACGTGCCTGTATCTGTCACCCCGATCTTACCAAGGTACCAATCAGGATCTATATTAAAATTGCGCCACTGGATCATACGTAGATCTGTTTTCCTGATTAATTTCCGAAGGGCCTCATATTCTTGTATACTGTCAGTCATCCCTGGGAAAACAAAATAGTTGATACTAGTCCAGCCCCCGTAATTGCGCACTATTTTCAGGCTTTCCAGTAAATCACCAAATACATAATTATTCGGCCGGTAATAAGGAGTATAAATGTTTTCTCTTGCAGAGTTTGTACTTACCCGCATACTGGTCAATCCGGCCTCACACAACGCTTTCACCGCAGTTGGTTTGCTGCCATTCGTATTGATATTGATACTCCCTTTTTGAGTATGTTTTCGTATTTCTATGATACTATCCCGAATTGTTTCCCACATTAACAAAGGTTCTCCCTCACACCCCTGGCCAAAGCTGATAATGGGGAATGGTGCACTTTCCAAATGGGGTACGGCAAACTCAGTAATCTCTTCCGGCGAAGGCCTGAAGCTAAGCCTGTCCTGAGTACTTACAATACTTTCTTCAACCGGTTGAAAACTGATACAGCCAATGCAATTGGCATTGCATGCGGGAGATACGGGAACGGGGCATTCCCACCTGCCAAGGGCAAAATTCCTGGCAGCAGGACAATTATAGGTCATGCAGCAATTTTCCATTAAATGTTTTACCAGCCGGTTATGGGGGTATGCTTTCAGCAAATGGGCAGTCCCGCTCTTAATTTTTGCTTCATCATAACCAATGGTTTCCTGCCGGATATCCTGTTCGATGCGTACAGCGGGCACGTAAAATTTATCATCCAGCCATCCCGCTGCGGTATAACAAAATAAAGGTAAAGTGGGAGCATCCCCGGATGTTTCATATGCAGCCATATACAACCCCGTGTGCGCCGGTGGAATGAAAGCGGCAACAGCCCAGCCTTTCTCGCACAAGCGCATTTCAGATGAATGCACATCAATGCCAATACCTTTTCTACCGGGCAATTCATAGAGGTTCCCTCCATATGGCAATTCAATCCACTCGTCTAATGGCACCGGTAAGGCATCCCAACCGCTACGGCCCGTGGCATATAATGTGGTATCCTCAAATATATTCCCTTCTCCATCGGAGTAAAGTAAATAAGGGCTTTGTTGTAATTGCATAAAAATAATATCAGACAATGGCCGCAGACCAAAATATAGCAGTATTTCAACCTTTTCAACTAAATCTTGAATCGGTCATGCTAAGTTCTTCCGGCAAAATTCGTCAATTTGTTGCAGCTCCTCAATTTTTAAATTTCTTCGCAGTTGAAATTGTATTCGTTTGTTTCGAAAAGTTTCGATTATGATGGTATGATATTTTGGAATAATGTATTTTATCCCGGTTAAATAAAGTCTCTGCAAAAATCATTAAACGCATTTTCATCAACAGCCTTCTCATTTTCATCAATAATTACCTGCATCAATTTGTTATTTTTAAAATCAAGCGTAAGCAAACTGTCTTTTAAAATGATATTCGAAAATTCATTCCATTGGTAAGCAGGCCTTGAAAAAAGTTTCTTTATTGTGATTCCCTCACTGGTAATTTCTATGGTTGGCTTTTGGTATAAAAATCTAACCAAATATCCAAATATCATTAAAATTACTGCGAATGCAATAGAGTGAGTAACAATTAGGAGAATAACTGCAGCAGCGGACAACAAAACAAATTTGCTGATCCTGAAATTTGTCATCAATAACCTTATAAAAACTGCGGTAATGACGAGCGCAACTGATAATACCAAATTTAAATAATAACATTCGTCGCTTCGGTACAGCACGGTCGCTATTGCGGCAAGAGCGAGCATCGCCCTGGTGGTAATTACATTTAATTCTGTACCATTATCTTTTATGATGAAAGTGAACATTTTGGGATATTGCGCTACGCTTCTTTCGTTCAGGGAAGAACCATTTACCCCGTCGACACGGCGCATAGCCATGCGGCATTCACAAATCGATGGGTCTTCTTACCATTAACATTGCACAAGTGCTGTGTAGAATTTAAATTGGCTCATTGATTAATTTATAATTCGTGTTGCCCGCATTGAGTCATTTTATACTTAACATTACCCTAGATGTTTGGAATTGAACTCAGTGCGGGGACTGCTGGTGCAATTGATAGCGGATTGGAAGCTATCAGCATACTGCACATTTTAAAAAGGCATCTTGCGCCAACATTCTCATCCCATTCATCATTGCTTACTCCTACCTCATTCAGATCAAAACCAATTAGCCGCCTGCCGCTTTCCATTAGTTTTTTGAACAGGTAAAATATTTGCTCAGTCTCAAGACCTCCTGGTACAGGTGTACCCGTATGCGGGCATAATTTAGGATCAAGGCCGTCAATATCAAAACTGATAAATACTTTTTCAGGGAGCTGAGCAATCATTTCACTCACTAATATTTGCCAGGTTTGGCCCTCATACAGGCGTTCCTTAATTTCTTTATCAAAATAAGTTACAATGCGCCGATCACTTCTATCAATATAATTCCATTCTTCTTCACAAAAATCCCTGATACCAATTTGCACCAGCTTTTTCAAGTGCGGAATCTCCTCCAATGCATTGTACATAATGGACGCGTGCGAATAATTGAAGTTTTCGTAAGCCTTTCGCAGATCACAATGCGCATCCATCTGTAAAATACCAAAATCACCATGTTTTTCAGCAATTGCCTTAAAAAAGCCAAATGGAGTACTATGATCTCCACCCAGTAAACAGACCAGTTTGCCCGAATCCAACAGATCTTTAGTTTGCTGAAAAACCCAGTCATTCATATAAATACTGCCCGCGTTTACCTCTTTCAGGGTTTTACACATAAATTTATTATCCTGCACCACCTCGCCTTCTGCAATATAGTTGATATACAATTCCGCCTCTTTCCGGAGGTAATCACTTTTCATCAAAATCTTTCTGTCCACGGGGCGCATAAAAATTCCCTGTTTCCAGGCATCTTTAAATTCATGATCAAACAGGTCTACCTGTAAACTTGCTTTAAAAACATGCTCCGGGGCCCTTGCCGTACCCGCATTGCAACTCACGGTTACTTCCCAGGGAACTGGCAAAATAATTAACCTGGCATCTTCTTCAGAAAAGGGTAAGCCAAAGATATTGTTATTAGGGTTACCAACTGCATTAGGGTCAAATTGAGAGAGATCAGTCATTACTGTTTGTTGAGTGAAAATATTTAGCCCAGGTCTTCCACGGCAAAAACGGTGCAAAGATAAGCGACTGTTCAATAAACGGGATATGTAATAAGAAAAAATTTCCTAAATGGAAAGTTACCAGCGCTAAAAGCAGCCAATTATCAAATTTTTTTGTAAAAAACCCAATGATAACTGATAAATCAACCAGGCATGCAAGACGAAACAGCCACTGCGATATGCCGGGATGATCAATCAGGTAACTAATTATATTGGCTTGAATTCCCCTGCTGTGAAAAATAAACCAGTCCGCATTCATTTGCTGCATAATATGACTCATATTAAGTGCGTATGTAAATCCTCCATAATATAATTTGTAAATACCTGCACTTGCATATAAAAAACAAACCCAATACCGGACGCCTTCCCATAGGTAATCGAATTTGTATTGTTTCAAAGCCAAAAAAGGAATCGGTGCAAGCAAATAACCAATTTGCGCATAATGCTTACCTGCCGCTGAGCAATAACAGATATATAGTAGCCAGACGCCCGCAACGGTAATCCAGGTAAAAAAACGCTGGTCGGTCGCAAATATGCATACAATACAGGAAATAGTGAGAATGATGTCAAAAGCCAGCGATACCCTGAAATGTTGCAACAACCATTGCGGAATGCGGACAATATGCAGCAACCAATACGAATTGTCACTTCCCGGGTAAATTAACACAGGGGCCTGTAATTGTGATAAAAGGCTGTTTGTGCTGAAAAAATAGATCAAAATGATAAACAACCACCCAAATATTATGCTGGCCATCATTTTCCTGGGATAATATATAACTTTTGCAATCATTATCTGAATCTGCAGGTAAAGATGATTGAATCAACCGGTGATTTTGAAAAACCGGGATTGTAATGAACATAACCGGATACAACAGAGACCGAATCAAATGAATGATTGTACACTCTTTTAAAATATCGTTGCCACCAACTGGTGTAATTGGAAAAGGCCATACTATCGTTCACCAGCCCCCCCTGAAGATGATTGTAAATATCCATTGGTAACCGGTTTCCAAACCTTTTTTCAACTGTTGGTATCAGGAAGTCTTTCCAGGCATTTTTTTTAATTTGATTGAAATAGGGTATATTATTCATTAGCATTTCCGATTCCCTGCTACTGAGTTCATGCGGATCCAGGTACCCATCCTGTGTTTTAATCAATATTACATTAAAAGAGTCCTTTGGCTGATGTGCATAACTAAACATATGATACAAAAAGAAAGGTATGTTTTCAATTCCCTTTGCCATAAAAAAAAACTGCGCGATCAGGGCAAAAATAATTACCCAAAAGAACGATCTCCACTGGAGGTATACTTTTTTTAAAAACATATAATGTTAAAACTATTACAAAATTCAATCTCTTTCATGAGCTTCCTTAAAATGATTTTCAGCATATTGCGGGAATTGTCTAAAAGTTGTGCCAACACCGCCATTAGAATTTTTAGTTCCTGTTAATTGAACCAATAACTACGGATACCTCCGTTTGATATGAAAGAAAATGGTCAACGTAGCATTGGCCGTTGTAGTCTGCCGTAGTTTCGTCCCAACACTTCAAAGATGGTCAATAAGAATTTCATTTTAATACCACTTCTCAATTTAGACGCAAAATCAAAAATTCGAAGTCAGTTTTACGTTACCTTTACGGCAAAATACTTTCATACTATGAAGAAAACTCATATAATGATCCTGGTGGCAATTGCGGTTGCTATTGGTGCATTAATAATGATGTCAGTGGATTTCTCAACATACGATACCATCGAATCGGCAAAACAAAAACAGGGCAAATTTGTGCACCTGATAGCAAGACTTGATAAATCTGTTCCGATGGATTACGATCCCGCTAAAAATCCCAATTATCTTTCCTTTACTGCTATTGACAGTCTGGGAGGAAGGGCAAAAGTAGTTTATCTTAATACCAAACCGGCAGAATTGGAACATAGCGAAAGAATAGTATTAAAGGGCAAAATGCAGGGTGATGTTTTTGAGTGCAGCGATATCCTGTTAAAATGTCCCAGCAAATACAAAGACGACAAAAAGCAATTGGAAAAAACAGTTGTTGAAAACAAGTATTAGCTGGCGATTGATGGCTGATGGTTCACGAGAATAATTTTAGCAACGAATAAGGACGATTTGCCAAATTCACAGACAGTTTTTCTGTGAAATATTAACTATGACCTATGAACTATTAGCTTTATAAAAACAAAGAGAAATCATGCAATTTGAAGGAGAACACTTGTGGATAGGCAAGACAGGTCACTTTTTTGTATTAGTAGCTTTCACTGCTTCACTTCTCAGTACCATTGGATATTTTATCGCAGCTAAGAAAAATATCCCTGCGGAGAAATCATCCTGGATCCGGTTTGCAAGGGTCAGTTTTATTACCCAGGTTGTCGCAGTATTGGTGGTTTTTTCAACTATATTTTATTTTTGTTCCAATCATTATATCGAATACCTCTATGCTTATAAACATACTTCAAAAGAATTGGAATTTAAATATCTTTTCGCTTCCATTTGGGAAGACCAGAGCGGAAGCTTTTTATTATGGACAATATGGCATTGTATTTTAGGCATCTTCCTGATTCGCAAAAGCGGGGAATGGGAAGCCCCGGTTATGTCCGTAATAAGTTTAGCTCAGTTGTTTTTAGCGATGATGATTATGGGGGTTTATATCTTTGGTACCAAAATAGGGAATAGTCCATTTGTTTTAACAAGGGATGAAATAAACGGCCCCATTTTCAGCATGCCCAATTACCTGAGTTTGATAAGGGATGGAGTTGGTCTTAACGTATTGCTTCGAAATTACTGGATGGTGATTCATCCTCCGGTTTTATTTTTAGGTTTTGCTTCTACCATTGTTCCGTTCGCCTATGCTTATGCAGGTATTCAGACAAAACGTTATGGTGATTGGGTAAAACCTGCGATACCCTGGGCTTTATTCTGCGCCTGCGTATTGGGGGTTGGTATAATGATGGGTGGTAAATGGGCTTATGAATCATTGTCCTTTGGAGGATACTGGGCCTGGGACCCTGTGGAGAATGCCTCATTGGTACCCTGGATGATCCTGATTGCTGGTCTGCATACAATGGTGATTTATAAAGCAACCGGTCACTCCTTAAGGGCAAGTTACCTGTTCTCAATACTCACTTTTGTCTTCATCCTCTATTCCACGTTTTTAACAAGAACCGGGGTTTTAGGCGATACTTCTGTGCATGCGTTTGCCGAATCGGGCAGGCCAATGTTCAATTTGATTCGTATTTTCTTATTTACGTTTACATTGCCTGCACTCGTCTTATTTTTAATTAATTATAAAAAAATCCCTGCTGAACACAAAGAAGAGACCACCAACTCCCGCGAATTCTGGATGTTTATCGGTTCGCTGGTTTTCTTTTTGTCTGCAATGTTTATCATTGCGAAGACATCTACACCTGTTATCAATGCAATATTTGGCTCTAAGCTTGCGCCACCTGAAAACATTGAATTCTCGTACAATAAAGTAATGGTATTGGTTGCGATTATTATTGGAACTTTAAGTGCTATTACCCAGTATTTTAGATACAAAAGCACGCCGGCGGCCAATGTGTTCAAAAAGATCGCAATTCCAACGTTAATAGCAGCAATAATCACGACCTTCCTGGTTGTATTTTATCCGATTACGTATAATAAAGAAGGCCCGGGATTTCTGGGAGCCATCTATTTCGCCTTGTTTGCTGCCATTTATGCAGTGGTTGCCAATGCCGCTTATATCCGGAGCGGCCTGAATGGAAAATTGAAGTCTGCAGGCGCATCAGTTGCGCACCTGGGTTTTGGGTTGATGATAACCGGGATCCTCATTTCTTCGGGAAACAAAAAAGTGATCAGTGAAGAGAAATTTAAAGATTTTGAGATCCAAATGGGTATTGATCCGCTTACCAAACAGCGGGATATTCCCGCTGAAAATATAAACCTGGTTCGTCATGTCGCTAAAAAAATGGGGCCTTATGATGTCACCTATTTAAACGACAGCACCGGTACTGAAACGGGAAGACGTTTCTATCATTTGGCGTTCGAAAAAAGGGATGATGAAACAAAGGAAATAAAGGAGTCGTTCACCCTGAGCCCTGATGTGTACCTCATGAAAGACAATAATATGAGTAGCAATCCTGATACGCGGAGCTATCTCACCCACGATGTATTTACTTATATCTCCTATGCCCTTAATCCTGAAGCAAATAAGGATACCGCCAGTTTTAAAATAAGCGAAGTAGCTGAGGGGGATACGATATTTTATTCAAAAGGATTTATGGTTTTAAACAAGGTAGTTAAAAATCCGCCAGCTAATAAATTCGGGATTCCCGTAACAGCCCTGTCAGTGATGGCCGATTTTACCGTTACCGCTCAGGATAAGGCAACGTACAACGCCTCACCAATGATCCTGGTTGATAGTTTCGGCATTAATCAAATTGATGATACGGTTTACGCACAAAATCTGTTTGTAAAGTTTGCAGGGATCACTTCGGATCAAAAGAAACTAAAGATTGGTGTAAAAGAATCTGATAAGATGATTGACTTTGTGACATTGAAAGCTTATATATTTCCGTACATCAACCTGGTTTGGATTGGATTAATTATTATGGCCATCGGCCTGGTGATGAGCCTGATCCGGAGAGCCGGCCTTTCCAAAAGAGCGGGGACAACAGTATTGGTACTTGCAGCAGCAGGATTGTTTTACATGTTCTTACTGGCAAATTCGTGAAAGTAATACCTTATTTTATTTTTAATGCCACCAAACGGTGGGATGAGAAACGGAAATCCTGCTTTTAAACCGCATCCGGTTATATTGATTATTTGTTTTCATACGTTATATAATTATCATAAATTTAACCGGGCCCTGCCTTGGAATTTGTAAATTCACGTCCAAATGCCCATTTCGATTAAATACAAATTTTTATGTTCGCTTCTTTTTGTTGCTTTTTTATCAACAAATAAGGAAGCTCGCGCGCAACAAAATAAAAACGATACAATCACAACTTCGGCAGTTATTTATATCGGAGATACCATCGAAGCCAAAACATTACCGGCCCTCCCGGTTTACTCGAGATATAACGAAAATCAAATGAGTAACAGGGCAAAATGGACAAGGCTTCGAAATGCAATTTATGTAACATTCCCATATGCCAAACGTGCCGGCAAGGTGATGAACGATATCAATACCCATCTTGTCAGCATCAATAGCAGGCAGGCCCGGCGAAAATACATCCAGACGAGGGAAAAGGAATTAAAGAAGGAATTTACTGATCCGCTTACCAATCTATCAATTTACCAGGGCAAGGTCCTGATGAAATTAATAAACCGGGAAACCGGTAATAATTGTTATGAGATCATTAAAGAATACAAGGGGGGGCTTACCGCCCGTTTTTACCAAACGGTGGCCTTTTTTTTCAGCAGTAATTTAAAACAACCATACGATAGAGGCGGGGATGATGCAGAAATGGAAAAAATTGTAAAGGAAGTGGAACGAATGTATGGCTATAGAAGTTAATAATCAATTGTCAATTAATGAAGGTAGATCTGTTAGTCTTTGCGGTACATCCTGATGACGCTGAATTATCGTGCGGAGGTATACTATTGGTTGAAAAAATGAAGGGTAAAAAAACCGGGATAATTGATTTAACAGAAGGTGAACTGGGTACCCGCGGCAATACGGAAACGAGGAAAAAAGAAGCCTTTGCCGCAGCTAAAATTTTACAATTGGATATACGGGAAAATCTGAAAATGCCAGATGGGTTTTTCAAAAATGATGAAGCCAATCAACGGAAAGTCATTGCTGCGATAAGAAGATACCAGCCGGAAATTATTTTTTGTAATGCTCCCGAAGACAGGCATCCCGATCATGGTCGCAGTGCTAAACTGGTAGAAGATGCGGCTTTTTTATCGGGGTTACGAAAAATTGAGACCCTTGAAAATGGGATATTACAGGAAGTGTGGCGGCCAAAATATGTCTTTAATTTTATCCAGGACAAATACCTGCACCCCGATTTTGTGATTGATATTTCAGAGGCGATGGATCAAAAGGTGGAAGCTATCAAAGCCTATTCTACACAATTTAATAACCTGGATTCAACTGAACCGCAAACTTATATCTCCTCCCCCGATTTTCTGGAAAGTGTCATTTACCGGTCAAAAATGTTTGGTAAAATGATCGGGGTTAAATTTGCAGAAGGGTTTATTAGCAAAAAAATGATAGGCTTTAACAGTTTTGATTCATTTATAAAAGAAAATACCTGATTTGGGTATAAACAAAAGTACTTAAAAGCCATTAATAATGTACCTTTGCAACCTATTAAAGTTCAATTAAATGGCAACTCCAAAATTTATTCAAACCACTACGGATTTTCACCAGGAATTAAAGAAAAGAGTCAATCAGTATTTTATTGAAAGAAAAAAATCTTCCACGGGTAATTTCGGTTTGTATCTTAAGGCTGGTTTTTTCTTCGCCGCTTATCTTGGTTTATACGTTCATTTGGTCTATTTTATGCCTGCTGTTTGGCTTGCCATTGCAGAATGTATATTATTAGGTTGTTTCACTGCCGCAATTGGCTTTAATGTAATGCATGATGGTGGGCACGGTAGTTTCAGTAAAAGTAAATCCTGGAATAGAATTGCAGCTGTTTCTGTCAATTTCCTCGGTGCCAGCAGCATCATGTGGAACATGAAGCACAATATTATTCACCATACATATACCAATATTGATGGTATTGATGATGA
>JBDTWP010000150.1:0-14085 GCA_040006615.1 Ferruginibacter sp. | reverse complement strand
CGAAACAAGCAATTGAAACGGATTATCAAATAGCAACTCAGTTTCAGCATCTGGCGCATGCCCTAAGAAATAATTAATTACAAACTGATAACGTTGTTGTTTGGTCATGGAAAATCGTCCCGTTTTTTGCGGGACGAAAGTACATTAAATACCGAAAAAAGGGGTTCAAACCTCGGTTGGGAGTTCTTTTACCAACCTTTTAGCGTAATTTAAAATATTATCTACAGCTATTTTTCTTGGAGACAGTGCTAACTTTTCCAAGCCGTTAAAAGCGGAGGAAATCACTTCAAACTTTTCACGTAGAATCCAGTCGGTCTGGAGCGCAGCCATCAAAATGGCTGATTTTTCCGGGGAAGTTTCTTTGTACAGATACTGGACAAGGTCTTCCTGAGTAAAGGTATGCATAGGCAATTTGGGTTGCTTTGTTTAAAAATATTTTTCAAATCCTGCAATATAAACGACCTAAAAGGTTGATTATTGTCTGGATATATGAATTATTTGTTAGTAACTGTTACCGGGAAAATAAATAAATCCTCATTATCCTTTTTCATCAGGTATTTTTCCCGTGCATATTTTTCAATAGTCTGGGCATTTGTTTTTAGCTGGCTGAGCTCTTGCCTGTTTTCCTTTATAATTTCACTAAGATGTTGTTCGCTTTTTTGTAATTCATTTAATTTTGCTCTTCTCCTGAATTCAGAAATCAGGTCCTTTTCATTAAAGAAAAACATCCAGACCAGGAAAAAAGCTCCTGTCAGCAAATATTTGCTTCTTAAAAAGGATGGTATATGATGTAGGAACTTCATTTTAGTGGTTGATCCTGAATAGTTGATTGTTCATGGGTTCAGGGTTCATGGATGCCGCATTCTATGAACGTTGAACCATGACCTATGAACTTCTGCCATCAGCTAATGACCAAATTTAATCTTTCCTTTTGGATAAATTGCACTTTCTCCCAGCAATTCTTCAATTCGGATCAATTGATTATATTTTGCAATACGATCCGTCCTGCTCGCAGAACCGGTTTTTATTTGCCCGCAATTTAAAGCAACCGCAAGATCGGCAATGGTGGTATCCTCTGTTTCGCCACTACGGTGACTCATTATTGTATTATACCCATTTTGCTGAGCCATACTTACCGCATTGATCGTTTCAGAAAGCGTGCCAATCTGGTTTACTTTTACCAGCAAAGCATTGGCAATATTTTCATTGATACCCCTTTCCAAACGGACTACATTGGTTACAAAAAGATCATCACCCACCAACTGGCACTTACCTCCCAATGCCTCTGTCAGCATTTTCCAACCCTTCCAGTCGTCTTCCGCCATCCCGTCTTCAATGGAGCAGATTGGATATTGTTTAACCCAGTTGGCCCAATAATTTACCAGTTCCTCGCTGGTCATCTTCTTGCCATCACTCTTATGAAAAATGTATTTCTTTTCTTTTGCATTCCATAATTCACTGTTGGCTGCATCCATGGCAATCATTACCTGGCTGTCGGTCTTGTACCCGGCTGCCTGAATTGCAGTTAAAACGGTTTCAATTGCTTCCTCATTACTCTGAATGTTTGGTGCAAAGCCACCTTCATCACCTACGTTGGTGCTAAAGCCTTTTTTCTTTAATACAGTCTTCAAAGAATGAAAAATATCCACTCCCCATCGAAGCCCTTCACTAAAGCTGGAAGCACCCACGGGCATTACCATAAATTCCTGGAAATCTATTTTATTATCAGCATGTGCGCCACCATTCAAAATATTCATCATTGGAATCGGCAAAATGGTAGCATTGGTACCACCTACATAACGGTAAAGCGGAAGGTTGGCCTCCAATGCACCGGCTTTTGCTACGGCAAGGCTTACCGCTAACATGCCATTTGCACCTAATTTGCTTTTGTTGGGAGTGCCGTCCAGCGAAATCATCATGGCGTCAATTCCTGTCTGGTCTGTTATGTCCCATCCTAACAGGTTTTCGGCTATGATGGTATTTACATTTTTTATTGCTTTTAATACGCTCTTGCCACCAAAAAATTTCTTATCGTTATCTCTCAATTCCATGGCTTCGTGAATTCCTGTGCTTGCGCCGCTTGGTACCGCGGCACGGCCAAGTTTCTTATTTTCGGTTAATACATCCACTTCTACAGTTGGATTGCCACGACTATCCAGGATCTGACGGGCAAAAATACTTGCAATGTAACTCATGATTATTTGTTTTATTTATTAAATTACTTATTAGGCGAGTGCAAAGTTAAGCGTGAAAGATGAATTATTCACCCCTCACCATTCACTGGTTTGCGGTTAAACTTCTAAAGATCTCTTCCAGGCTATTGCTTTCACTCTGCAAAGAAACAATGTTCAGGTTGTTTTTCAAACTCAATTCCAATAACTGTTTTCTTACTATATCCTGATTGGTTGTTTGTAACTTATAAGTTGTCCCAGCCAGGTTTCCTGACCGTTCCAACGGCGTTTGTTCCTGTTCTATATGTATAACGTTGTCAAGCGTTTTTAACAGTTCCAAATCCACACTTTCCTTAAAAGCCACGATAACAACGGATTGATCATTATTTTCTTTTTGTAAATTACTTAGTGTATCATCCGCTACAATGGTTCCCTTATTAATTATTATAACCCTGTCGCAAACGGCTTGTACTTCCTGCAGTATATGAGAGGAGAACAAAACAGTCTTATTTTGTCCCAGCCTTTTTATCAACTCCCTGATCTCAACTATCTGGTTAGGATCCAGTCCTGATGTAGGTTCATCCAATATCAACACCTCCGGATCATGAATTAATGCTGCTGCTAATCCTACCCGTTGCTTATATCCTTTACTTAACTGCCCTATTTTTTTATTCGCTTCGATGGTTAAGCCCGTTATTTCTATTGCCTTCCGTATTGCCTGTTCCTGGTCTTTTATTTCGTGAATATTTGAGATAAATTCCAGGTACTCTCTTACATACATATCAAAATAAAGCGGGTTGGCCTCTGGCAGATAGCCTATTTTCTTCTTTGCAGACAGCGAATGGGTGCTTACATTATCCCCGGATACTTCTGCAGAGCCGGAATCAGCTTCCAAATAACCGGTGATCATTTTCATGGTAGTACTTTTTCCGGCGCCATTCGGACCTAAAAAACCTACGATCTCTCCCTGCTTGATGAAAAATGAAATATTATTTACCGCTTTTTGAGTTCCGTACCTTTTAGAAAGATTATTGACTTTGATCGACATGTGGAAAATTGTGATACAAAAATAAAAACGCCAGGAGGAAAACCCGACGTGTATTTTAATTCGCTATTTTTTTTCTTCACTATTCCCTGGGCCTTGTTTGGGCCTGCCAGGTTGGTTACCTTGATTATGCGGCGGTCTTTGTGATTGCCGGTTTGGCTGGCCTTGCCTGCTGCCCGCCGACGGGTTGGGCCTTTGCTGTCCCTGGCCGTCACGATTTTGTGGTGGGCGCTGCTGATTTTGCCCATTCTTGTTTTGTGGAGGCCGTTGCTGCCCCTGTCCTCCCCTGTTTTGCGGAGGCCGCTGTTGCCCTTGTCCTTCGCGGTTTTGCGATGGCCGCTGCTGCGGCCTGTTTTGAGGATTAGCTCCCTGTTGAACCTGCCCTTTTTGCTCGTTAGCTGATGCTTTGTTTCCTTGCTGACTTCCCTGGTTGTGATCTCTTTCGTGATCCCTTCTTTTTCGGCTGGTCTTTTCCAGGCTCTTTAAACTTATTTGCCCTACTACATCCACATAGGTCGGTTCAATCTCAACAGGCTTTTTGCTAACAACTTCCACAGTTTCCAGCTCTTCCGGCTTAATACCCTGGCGGTTAAGAGCCTTTATCTTTTGAACGCTTTCAATGGTCAATGGATATTGTTTAGTGCTGTCCGGCATTGTATACCACATCAGGTTGCGAAATATATCCTTCTTTACTAAAAACGCACGGCTCCTGGCTACTTCGATCATATCACAATCATCAGGAAAATTTTGCAGTGCATCTAAGTAGGTATCCAGTTCATAATTCAAACAACATTTCAGCCTGCCGCATTGCCCGCTAAGTTTGGTCTGATTGATACTTAAATTTTGATATCGGGCAGCATTGGTATTTACACTTTTAAAATCAGTAAGCCAGGTGCTGCAGCAAAGTTCCCTGCCGCAACTACCAATTCCGCCTACTTTGCCCGCTTCCTGCCGGGCGCCAATCTGTTTCATTTCTACTTTTACCCTGAATTCCCCCGCATATATTTTTATCAGCTCTCTAAAATCAACCCTGTCATCCGCAATATAAAAAAAAGTTGCTTTACGGCTATCTGCCTGAATTTCCACCTCGGCCACTTTCATATCAAGGTTCAATTGCTTGGCAATGGCCCTGCTGCGTATCATTACCTCTTTTTCTCTTGCTTTTGTTTCTATACATTTGCTTAAGTCGGTGTCATTGGCCCTCCGTAAAATTTTCTTTATATCCGGGCTTTCTTCTTTAATATTATTCTTTTTTAATTGTAAACGCACCAGTTCCCCGGTCATATTTACACTGCCTACATCAAATCCACTTACGCCTTCCACGGTAATCATATCACCCTTTTCAAAAATATGAGTGGTGGTATTTTTGAAGTAATCTTTCCGGCTGCCTTTGTTAAAACTAACCTCCACAATTCTGCAACCGCTTTCGGAATCGCTATAAGGGAGATTGGACAGCCAATCATGCACATTCATCCTGTTGCAACCACCGCTTGCACAACTTCCATGACTTTGGCATCCACCCGGGGTACTACCAGTTCCACAACTACCACATGCCATATTGAGTGTAATTAAAAAAGTAAAATAAATGAAATGCCCTGAAAAGAGGGAAAAGGACGTACCCCGCAACAATAATGCTGTGAAGACTGGCAGGAGAGTCATTTTCCAAAATAATGCGAATTCACATTTGGAAATTATTTGCCCAACTTCTTGGTTGTCTGACCCAACGGTATTGCCGGGGATCGCTCTCTTGTTCTTTTACAGCTTTATTCAGCCTGTAGTGAGCGCTTATTATTTATACAACTTTTACCATACGGATAGCTAGATCAGTTAAATAAAAGTTCAGTATAAATTAGTCCCGATAGAAAACCGGGATCAGATTACGCAATGATGTTGATATAGCGGAGTAAAACGTTCCATAAAGCAAACACCAACTCCCGTCTCCAATCCACAGGCCTTTTTCCTCAATTCATCAAAATTAACGAATTGTTGGTAATAATATGATACAACTTGATAGAGAGCGCATGAAACAACATTTTACCGTTGGCGTTACGTTCAATATAGTAACTGGCCTTGTCCAATTCACGGACAATCGCTTCCTGCTGGCTGATATTGCATAGCTTGTTTAACCGCCGGGCGAAGTCCTTTTCGTTTGCAGCGATAGTAAAGGCCCCCGGTTCATTTTCATCGACAAGGTCTAGCCGTATTGCCTGTTCAAGCAAATGAGTAAAATATTTAAGGAATTGTTTTTGTCTTTCCCTCCCTTGCTTACTCATCTCCTCTATCCATTTTACCTGGCCTGCCAGGTTTTCTTTAGAGATCATATTCAGCCATTCCCTCAAAATTGCCTGCCAGTCATCTTCCACATGTTGTAATAATTGCAAAGCTTCCCTGTAATTTCCCGCACTTAAAGCAGCAATCTGCTGCGCCTTTTCAATGGGTACACCCGATCTGAGGGCTAAAGCTGATTCAACTTCCAGGTCGGCAAGCGCCGGAATTTTTACCAGTTGAGTTCTTGACAAAATGGTGGGTAATACCAGGTCTTCATTTTCCGCCACCAACAAAAACAAAGTATTAGAAGGTGGTTCCTCAATTAGTTTTAAAAGCTTGTTGCCGTTTTTAGTCAGGTACTCTGGCATCCATATTACTAAAATCTTATATTCACTCTCAAAACTCTTTAGACTTATTTTACGGGTAATGTCATTGCACTCTTCCGAAGTAATGTTCCCTTGTTTGTTTTCAGCACCTATAAATTGTAGCCAGTCATATACATTGCCATATGGATGAATTGAAACGAATTCTCTCCATTCAGTTATGTAATCTGTGCTGATTGGCTTATCGCCGGATCTTTTTGGAATCACCGGGTAGGAAAAATGAATATCAGGGTGGATGAGTTGATTGGCCTTGATGCAGGCACTGCATACACCACAGGAATCAGGTACAAAGGGTGGTTGATTGCCGAAAGGTTCGGGTTCACCAAATATAGAGGTGTCCGGCGTTTTTTTTATTTTCCCATTTACCTGTGCACAAACCATATACTGGGCAAATGCCAGCGCCAGGGGTAGCGCACCGCTTCCTTCCTTACCCAAAAATAATAAGGCATGACTCAGCCGGTTATGCTGAACAATTTGAATCAATCGTTCCCTGATCTCCTTTTGTCCAATAACTTTTTCGAATTGCACGGCACAAAGTAAAATAAAAAAGACATCCAAAGTTTTTTATAACTCCGGGTGTCTTTCTTAATAAGTATTTAATTATAATTTGCTGGTCAGTTCTTCACTCATAGGAGTAACCTTACTATCGAATTTGGCAATAATTTTTCCATTTTCATCTAATAAGAATTTATTGAAATTCCATTTTATCTCAGCATCCAATACGCCATTTTCACTTTTGTTGCAAAGCCATTTGTAAATGGGCGCAATATCATCGCCCTTTACAGAAATTTTAGCAGCCATAGGAAAAGTAACGCCATAATTCTTTTTACAGAATTCTTTAATTTCTGTATTCAACCCCGGTTCCTGCCCGCCGAAATTATTTGCCGGAAATCCTACCACCACCAAATGATCTTTATGTTTTTCATAAAGCGATTCCAGTCCTTCATACTGGGGTGTGAACCCGCATTTCGAAGCTGTATTTACGATCAATATCTTTTTGCCTTTGAACTGTGAAAAATCGATGGTGCTGCCATCCAGCGCTTCTACTTTAAAATCATAAATTGAAGGCGCACTAACCCTTGCAGGTATAGAAACTTCCTTGTTCCCGGATGCATTATTAGGTTGCGCCATCGGGGAAATAAATGCGGCGATGATTAATGATAGTTTTAACATGATTGTTTTTTTATTGAATAACGATTAAGAGATGATTTGTTGGTATTAAAAACGACAAAACCTGTTTGAACTTGCAAATTTAAGGCGTTTTGACTTTAGCCGTTGTTTTTGATTTTCAGGTTATTCATCCTCACCAGGCATTTATTGTTTCTCACAACAACCGATGTCCGGCAAACCATTATTACGATTATTATCATCCAGGTCTTTTAAAAATCCGTAAACCGATCCTTTATTTATTCCTGGTGCCTGGCCATTGCTAATATGAAAATCATAATATCGTTTTGACACATCAATACTGTCAAATAATGGGTCCTGGTTTTTGACGGAGGCAATAAAAACACAATTGGCAGGGTCATTTTTCGCCTTGTATAAACACCTGTCAAATTCAACTTTAAAATTATTTGTTCCCTGCTTTCCTGCACTTATTTCACTTTCCAACTCACTTTTCTCTCCCCAGAAAATGCAATTACGAAAATTGGCATTCAGATCAGCCGTTAACACAACGCCATTTTGCGAAGCAAAATTATTTATTGTAAGAACAGGGTTTTTATGGTTAATGAAGGAAGAATAGGCGGCGACCGTACAATTGGTGAATGTATAATCTCCTCCGTAAATGATAGCAATATTTTTTCCGCAATTGTTAATTAAACTGTTATCCGCAGCCAGGCTGCTATTAACTCCAAGTATTCCGGCATCATATGCATTGTCAATTGTACATCGGTGCAATATTATTTTTGGGTTCGCGTTTCCGGATGATTGTTCTGCTACCACAGCCTGGTAGGCGTTTCTTACAATGGTGTATGTTAATACATTGTTTTTACTGCTTCCCCTGAAATAAATTCCCGGCCACCCCGCGGGCAGATCCCTGTAATCTTCATCCAGCCTGTCACCGGAAAAAACTACATTTTCCTGTTTGGTCCCATTGATTACCAGGGTGCCATCAATAATAAATGGAGCATCGGCATGTGAATATACCTTACAACCAGGCTGTATGGTAAGTGAAGCATTTGTATCCACCCGTAAACTCCCCAATATTACGTATGGCAGGTTATTCGTCCAGGTAATATTTCCTTTGATAATCCGGTTGCGTAGAAAATTGGCATTTTGTCCGAATGCCTGTAATCTTACAAAACGGCTATTACCATTGAACATTATTTGAATACTGTCTTTTACTATAAAAGGTAAGTTAGCTGTGTTTGGATTAATGTTTACGGTAACAAACACGTAAATGCTATCCTCAGCAGCTATTTCAATGCCGCTTATTTCGCCCGCCGGCACACCATTCACATTTATTTTAAATGCAGAGTTGGAGCCTCCCATTAATTTTAACCTGCTCAAACGAAGCTTTTGATTATTGGGGTTGCTGATCTTAAATGTTTGTGTGATGGAACCGATGCTTGTAAAAACGGTATCATAAGTCAGACTGTCCACACTTGTAATGATCATCGCATCACCGCTTGTTATAAAAGAATCCTTCTTGCATGAAGATACAAATAGACAAATAACAACAGGCAACCAGCAACGGGCAACAGGCATTCCCAAAAAATTAAACCCGGTTTTCATTATGAGTTAAAATTAAAATTTATTCGGTCAATGGTGAATGGTGAATAGGCAATGGGCAATGGGCAATTAGCAATAGGCAATGTTCAATAAGCAATGGATAATAACCATTAACGTCAACCATCAAACCATTAACCATCAACCATTAACCATCCTGTTCTCTAATTGGTCGCCATCGACAGGGTAGCGATACTCAATTTTACATCATCAGCTTGTAATATTGACTGGCCGCATGCTTCCAATGTAGCACCAGTGGTAAGTACATCATCTATTAATAATAGATTTTTTCCATACAGTTTTTCCTTATCATTTACCAAAAAACTATCTGCAACATTTTCCCAGCGTTCAGTCCGGTGTTTTTTTGTTTGTGTTTCCGTAAAACGCTGCCTGGTTACATTTCCCTGCAAAACAGGTACATTCATTATACCAGACAGGCCCGTGCATATAACCGCTGCCTGGTTATATCCTCTTTTTCGCTCCTTATCAGGATATAAAGGAAGCGGTATTAAGTAATCTATCTTTTTAAATCGATTGCTGTTCACCAAACTTTGGCCCATCAGTTCTCCCAAATAAATACCGATCTCCTGGTTGGCCCTGTATTTTAGTTGATGAATGAGATGTTGGATTAAAGAATCTTTGGCAAAATAAAATTCGCTGTGGGCTGCAACCAAAGCCATTCTTCCCCAAAATAATTTTTCAATCGGATTATTGGCATGCCGGGCAAAGTTAGTATGCGGTAAATTGGTGATACATCTTAAACAAAGTAACTGATCATCCTGCAGCAGATCGCTTCCACAACCAGTACATACATGGGGGTAAAAAAGATGAAGGGTGTCGGAAAAAATTGTTTTTAACAATTGCATATATAAATATACGAAAATTTATCCCTTCCTCTAAACGGAAGCTATGCAGGTTCCGGAATTTGTTTAATTCCAATTTTATAACCTTATTTCCACTTGCTTACTACGCATTTTACCCGCTTTAGGGGACGGGCCCTCAAAACAAATACTGGTACAATTCTTCCACCTTTGCCAATGGCACCACTTCAATATTAAATTTTATTTTACCCAGGGATTTTGCATTGTATTTACTTACAATTATTTTTTCAAATCCTAATTTTTCTGCTTCGGCAATGCGTTGTTCAATCCTGTTAACGGCCCTTATCTCACCACTTAATCCTACCTCACCTGCAAAACAATAATGTTGGTTTACCGGCACATCTTCAAAACTGCTCAGCAATGCACATACGATCGCCAGGTCAATAGAGGGATCCTCTACTTTTAAGCCACCTGCAATATTTACAAATACATCCTTTACACCAAAATGAAAACCGCCGCGTTTTTCAAGCACTGCCAATAATAATTGCAGTCGACGCAGATCAAAACCGCTTACTGTTCGCTGAGGAGTACCGTATACACTTTGCGTTACCAATGCCTGGCCCTCTATAAGCAGGGGGCGCATACCCTCAATCGTTGCCGCAATTGCGATACCACTTAGTTGTTCTTCTTTTTGCGTTATTAGTATTTCAGAAGGGTTACTGACTGCCCGCATTCCTTCACCGGTCATTTCATATATACCCAATTCAGAAGTTGAGCCAAACCTGTTTTTCAGTGTTCTTAAAATACGGTAAGCATAATGGCGGTCGCCTTCAAATTGAAGTACAGTATCCACCATGTGCTCTAAAATTTTAGGCCCTGCTATGTTCCCGTCTTTAGTGATATGGCCGATCAAAAAGACCGGGGTGTGGGTTTCTTTGGCGAAGCGCTGAAGTTCCGCGGCACATTCTCTTATCTGGCTTACGCTGCCTGGACCGCTGTCTACGAAAGGTGATTGCAAAGTTTGTATAGAATCTACAATTACCAGTTGTGGTTTCAGCTTTTTTATTTCCTGGAATATGGTTTGCGTGTTGGTTTCAGTCAATAAATAAAATGAATCACTTTTAATGCCTACCCTGTCTGCGCGCATTTTTATTTGTTGTTCACTTTCTTCGCCACTTATATACAACGTGACAATATCACTCAGTTGTAACCCGATTTGAAGAAATAGAGTTGATTTGCCAATACCCGGCTCTCCGGCTACCAATACAATGCTGCCCATTACAATGCCTCCTCCCAATACCCGGTTTACTTCCGCATCTTTTGTTATGATCCTTTTTTCTTCCGCACTGCTTACGTCATTGATGGAAATGGTTTTTAATTTCCCAATCCCATTGTATCCTTTCCATTCATCGTTTTCTTTTTTATCATTCCCTTTTACGATTACTTCTTCCACAAAAGTATTCCAGTTATCGCAACCCGGGCATTTCCCTACCCACTTGGTACTTTCGTAACCACAACTCTGACAAAAAAATGCGGATTTTGTTTTGCTCATGTTGTAAATGTAGTGTAATGTTAAGTGTAAAATGACCTAAATTAATGACACGAATTTTATGCACGAATTACGCGAACTAGTGATTAAACATGTATTAATTCGTGTAATTCGTGTTTCCTGATTCGTGTAATAAAAAAATGATACGCCATATTATTGTTAACACAGCAGTAGATTTGAAAATGTGAAAATGTGAAAATGAAGCAAATGAAAATTTGATGTTGGGGAAATAATAATAAATATTACTCTTTTAGAATTCGAAAATATTAATTGGTATTTACATCGTTTTCCAGGCAATAAAATCGCAATTCAAAGGCTTCAGCAAAAAGGTATATATAAATTTCTTATGGAGATAAAATACTGCAACCAACTAATATTGTACTTCATAAAAAGTAAAAGGGTCAGCATTTCTGCCAACCCTTTGTACTTACTAACCCATTAAATTCTATTGCTAAATTACAAATTGCCCCCACATAAAAAAATAAATTTTTTGTGATGTTAATAAGTTTACGGATAAAAACCAGGTGTTGGCGAAGATAAAAATTAGGTATTAATATTTTGATTATCAAAAGTTTACATGCTATTTTTAACTGCAAATCAGCCCTTATATGACCCTAAAAATAAAAAATAACCCACAAAATTAATTTAGTTTATAAAATAAACTACTTTATATTTGTGTCTTATTTACAGAAAATGAAACAGCTATTAATCACCACTTTAGTACTGGCTTTTTTCAGAGTTGATGCCCAGGTTCAAATATCCGGTCATATTACAGATAATAAGAATAAACCGCTGCCTGGTGTAAGTATCTCCCTTAAAAACTCTTATGATGGCGCAACCAGCGATTCTGTAGGCGCCTACTCTTTTATCACTTCGGAGAAAGGTGCGCAGCAATTAGAAGCCTCCTTTATAGGGTTTAATCCCATATTACAAAATATCAATATAGGATCAGTGCCAATTATTCAGAATATTTCCCTTAAAGAACAAATTACGGAATTAAAGGCTGTTGTAATTTCTGCAGGTTCCTTTGAGGCCAGTGATAAAAATAAAGGCGCCGTCTTAAGCTCTCTGGATATTGTTACCACCCCAAGTGCAAACGCTGATATAACCAGTGCGTTAAAATCACTTCCTGGTACGCAACAGGTAGGCGAAAGCGAAGGTTTATTTGTAAGAGGTGGTACTGCTACCGAAAGTAAAATATACATGGATGGGAGCCTTGTAAACAATTTCTTCTACAGCAGTACGCCGGGAATTGCTACAAGGGGGCGCTTTAATCCCTTCTTATTTAAAGGAACCGTATTTAGTACAGGCGGTTATTCTGCATTGTACGGCCAGGCACTTTCTTCTGCACTGATTTTAGAGAGTAATGACCTCTCTGAAAGAACCGAAGCGGATTTCGGCGTTTCGGTGGTTGGGATTAATGGGGGAATACAACATTTAGCTAAAAATAAAAAATCCTCCTGGGGCCTTACATACAACTATGCCAATTTGTGGCTGGCATTTAATGTAATTAAACAAAAGCAGGATTTTTACCTTATACCGGTAGCTCATCAATCAGACGCCAACTACAGAATCAAAACCAAAAATGGGGGCTTTTTCAAATATTATGGCTATATAAGTACTAATAAAACCGGTTTCAGGAGCCCGGATATTGACTCAATTGCTTTGAAAGATGCTTTTGCCATAAAAAATATCAATACCTATCAAAATATTAACTACAAGGACCGGATCGGTAAGGGATGGAGAATTAATACAGGCATTAGCTTTAGTACGAATAAGGATGATATCGACAATGAAATACAGGATGCCAATAACCGGAAAATAACCATCAACAGTCCTTCCTTTTACTCCTTTAAGAATTTCTCCCTGCTAAATACGGCCAGGTATGCCCAGGCAAGATTGGTATTGGAGAAAAAAATAAAAGGCTTAACTACCTTCCGCTTTGGGAGTGATTATTTTTACAGCAATGAAAAAACAACCTACACCTTATATGACGGAACCAGGTATAATGAAAAAATTACCGATAACTTATACGCGGGCTTTGCGGAAACGGATATTTATGTTACCAATAGCCTGGCTGCAAAAATAGGAACCCGTTTAGAACATTCCGAAATCATTAAGAAATGGAACATAGCTCCCAGGCTTTCTTTGGCCTACAAACTTGCAGATAACAGCCAGGCATCTTTCGCCTATGGTATCTTTTATCAAAATCCCGAAAGAAAATTACTGCCTGGAGCAGCCGGTATTGATTATTCAAAAGCAACCCATTATATTTTTCAATATAGCAGGCAAACAAAGAACTTTACATTGAGGGCAGAATTGTTTTATAAAAAGTATGATGACCTGTATAAAACAGCCCTGGGTTTTAATGGAAGGGAATTAGCCGCTAATAACAATGGATTTGGCAAAGCAACCGGTATTGAATTTTTCTGGAGAGATAAAAAATCGATCAAAAATGTTGATTATTGGATCTCTTATTCTTACCTCGATACTAAAAGGAATTTCCTGAATTATCCTTCAGAAATCCAGCCTTCATTCGCAGCCAATCATACCGCCGCCTTCATCTTCAAAAGGTTTGTGTTACCCTGGAAAACAGGATTTAATTTTAGTTACAATTTTGCAACAGGCCGGCCCTATTACAACATCGCTTTTGATAATACACTAGGCAAATATACTATTACGGACAGGGGGAAAACGATTAATTATAACAATGTGAGCATCAGTATAAACTGGCTGCCGAATCTTGGAAAACAGGATGCCAAAGCATTTGCCGTATGGGTATTGGGTATTAACAATGTACTGGGACAAAAACAGGTTTATAACTACAATTACAGCAGTAATGGAAGCAGGAAGGAAGCAGTAACACCGCCGAGTAAACGATTTGTATTTATAGGTTGCTTCCTGAGTTTTGGAACCGACAGAACACAAGATGCGATCAATAATAATTTGTAAAACAAATATGCGAATGTGAAAATGTGAAAATGTGAAAATGTGAAAATGTAAAAATAATGAGAACCCGGTTTGAAATGACTGCATTATATCTTAGAAAGTTGACGCCAATGAAAACTGAAAACTGAAAACAATAAACTGAAAACTGAAAACAATAAACTGAAAACTG
>JBDTWP010000149.1:0-14154 GCA_040006615.1 Ferruginibacter sp. | reverse complement strand
AACAATAACATCACTTCTCAATCTCCTGGATACAGATTTTGTAAACAGATCTGTAAATTTCTCTATAGCCCCGGCGGTAGAAATCCTGATGGTATTTTCTTTATCAATATTCCAATAAGTATGAATCTGGGCCTTGAAGTTGGAAAAATTAATCTGTAAATAATGCGCTGGTGGAAGAGAATAAATATTTTCAAAGAAAGTTTGTTCTTTATCGTTGACATTTTGAACATATCCAAGCGTAATATAATTCAACAGCATTTTTTCATCCGTTTTCTTTTCAATACCTGCCGCCCACAGGGCTTTCATCTCACTGCCAAAGACAAACTGATCTTTATCTAAATAATAATAAAATGGCTTTTCACCGAAGCGGTCCCTTGCGGCAAATAGATTTTTTTCTTTGTTATCCCAAATAGCCAATGAGAACATCCCGTCAAAATGCAGGAGGCAGTCCTTTTTCCAGTAATCATAAGCGGCTAAAATAATTTCGGTATCGGAGTGCGAATTAAAGCGATATCCCTTTTTATAAAGTTCTTCTTTGATCTCAATGTAATTGTAAATTTCGCCGTTGCAGGTAATGGTATACCTTTGATCATTCCCGGCTAAAGAAGGTGAGACGCCGGGAACTAACTGCATAGGTTGTGCGGCATCCCTGGTTAGATCAATAATTGCCAGTCTTCGGTGTCCTAATCCAACATTTCCGTCAGCATTTATCCAATAACCTTCACCATCCGGTCCCCGATGTGCTATTGAATTGATCATTTTTTTGATCCGCTCTTCGCTAACCAGCAAATTGTTCGATGTAATTATTCCTGCGATTCCACACATATTGTAAATATCAATAGAAAATCGGGCGATTGGCCGGGCGCATAAAAAAGTAGCATCGCTTAAAAACTGATTGGCAAAATTACTTTAAAATTGTCCCATGCAATAATTAAGCCTGCCCCGGTCGGATTTTTATCAAATACCATAACAAAAGCTTCTAAAACGTCTGATTGTTTTTGAACAGGAACGTCTATTCTCACAATATCCTTACTTTCATCATACTTAAAAGATCCCCATGTATCAGTTTCTTTATTAATAATAATGGTCCATTTTTCGGCATTTGGTATACAATACATTGTATACCTGCCCTTCTTTATCCTGGTACTGCCAATTTTCACATTTTGAAAAAATTCAATCTCTGTAGCTTCGTTAGCACCCAGACGCCAAACTTTTCCATATTCCAATAATTCACCAAAAATGGTGCGGCCATTCTTTTGTGGTCTGCTGAAGATCACTCTTGCCACCAGGGGTTCTGTCACTTTATCCTGGATTTTTAAGACGGGATAGCCATTTGGATAATAGCTCATATCCATGGGTGATTTATCTACCGGGGGCAATTTAATCTGAGCCTGCAATGCAAAACAACAACCAAACATCAAAATAACTGCTATTGAAAAATTTTTCATGTACATAATTTAATTAGCAACAAATATAAATCGAATCAGCTATTATTAAGTTCATTCAAAAGATTAAAGGCAAAATTTCTGAGCGTGGGGAAAAATAACCGGTAACATTCGCCCAATTCGGCATAATGCTCATTAAAAATTGTATATGCGGTTGCCGATTCTGATAAATATGCAGCACGCCTGGCCAAACCTCCAAAACTTTTTTCAATTCCTTCATTAAACCGGTAGTGGTATAACCAGTTTTGCTTTTGCATATATGGAAGCATTTGCTGAAACTTAAACGGCAACCCGATCTTATTATTTTGCAATATAATATAGGTTGCCTGGCAAAATGAATCCAACTGTTTCTCATTTTCAAATTCTTTTTTATCGTTGGCTAAGAAATGATCATACACTACATCTACAAAAGCCCCGGAATAGAGGCGATAATCTTTTCGAAAATATGTTTTGGCCTTTTGGGTGACAGGGTGAAAATCTGTAAATTCATCAATTGCCCTGTGGAGCGCAATTCCCTTCTGGATAACCGGTGAAAAATCAAACTTTTTTTTCCCTTTAACAAAGTCGCTGATCATATTGCCGATTACTATTCCAGGTTGATTAAAAGAAAGATACGCATGGGCTAAATAGTTCATATTTTGGAGTGGGTAATTCAGCATTAAAGATTATAAAAGGATCTCAAGGTTCATCCCAAATTGTCGCTCCTGATCTCGGTCGGTGGAGCGCGACTGAGGCTGGGCCGTGGTTTGTGTCCCCACAAACCACCTGTTGCCGCGACAATTTGGGATGCTCCCGATCTCACCCGGTAAGTTATTATAAAGATAAGCTTATTATTTTGCCGGCAGGTGACGCTTTAGTAAACCGCTTTTACTTTTTAACAAAATGAAAACAAACTTTATACTTTTATTATGAAAGAAATGTAAATCCTTATCTGCATTGAGTTTGAAACGAAATTCCCACGCTATTACACCTTTTGATTTTACCGCTTATATCAGTTTAGGTAAATAGGTATCCAGTTGGTCAAATACTGCTTGTGCACTGATGCACCACCATATATCTTTAGTTCATAAACCTGCCGCCAGTCATGAGGCGGTTATCAATTAACCAAAAAAGTATAGTTATGAAAAAATTAGTAACCATTTTAACCGCAGCCGTAATGCTGTTTTCGGCCACTGCATTCGCCACAGACAGCGATAAGGTAAATGCCAAAGTAAAGACGGCATTTTTAAACGATTTCTCCGCAGCTTCTGATGTAAGCTGGGAAAAAACAAGTGATTTTTATTTCGCAAGGTTTACCATCAACAATAGTGAGGTAAATGCTGCCTACAATGAGGAAGGCGAATTAGTGGGCACTTCCAGGGGAATAGAATCAGCTCAATTGCCAATAAGTCTTTCATTGGCATTGGGTAAAAAATTTGAAGGATATACTATCGTTAAAAAAGCGCTTGAATTAACTTTTGAAGGTGTTACCCGCTATTACCTTACTGTATTTAACGACCGGCAGGCATTAAAATTAAAATGCTCGGTTGACGGGGATATAACAGTGGAGCGTAAAATAAAGAAATAGCAAATATAAAATTCAGGCATAAAAAATAGCCCATTTTATTAAGTGGGCTATTTTTTTTACGGTGATTACACTGGTTATTATTGTCAGCAATTCAGGGGCAATGGTTTACCAGGTAAAACCTAAGATTGAAAATGAATCCCGGCTCTTTTAATTTCAGTTGCTACCGGTCATAAGGCTCATACAGGCAATTTACCGATATAGTTACAGTTTCTGAAACTTGTTTTGAGACCAGGGAAGGTATTTTTATATTATAGTCAGCCAGACTTATATCGAATTTTGTTTCACCAATGATCTTCCTGTTTGCAACCCGGATAGTAGCAGGAATGGATAACTTGTTTGTTACTCCATGAATAGAAAGGCTGCCGTTGATAGCTACAACATAGGTTCCTTCTTTATTGAAATTTACCTTCGACGGGTCTGCAATTGTACCCCGGAAGGAGGCTTTGGGAAATTTAGTACTTTCCATATAGTTTTCATTAAAATGTTCCTGCATCAATGCCCTTTTAAATTTAAACCCTGTACTAAGGACCTGGAATGCAATTTCATTTTTAAACGGGTCAAGTAAACTGAAAACTTCATTGTTATTGGCATCAATATTTTCTGCAGGCGTTTCGGAAAAAAATGTAATTTTTCCATTACGTGTAAACCATTTTTCCTGTGCCTGGCTTTTAATTACTGACAACAGCATTGCGACGATTACAATTCCTTTTAAGTGCTTCATAGATTATTTATGTTTTTTGGTTGAAAAAATACGAGATAGGTTAAAACCCCACCGGAAGCGCCATTGCGTCCAACTTGTCGTGGTATATGGTATAAACTGATTTTCCAGAATTGCGGTACTGTTGGTAAAAGTGAAATCAAACACATGCCCACCGGTTTCGAACTCCAGGCCGGCTCCCAGGGGATTATAAAAAGTCAAACCATTCGTTTTAAAGTTGCTAATACTTTTGGCATTCCTGAAAACCCTGAAATAATCTGCGACCAGGGCAATCCTTTTTGTAATTTTCATTCTTCCCCCAATCCCCAGGGCGAAAATATCATTCTGATCATTATTAATTACATAATTGCTATGGACCCAGGTGGGCATAAGCATCAGTGAAAGATGTTCGGAAAATTTCCTGGCGACCAACAACTGGCCGGTATAAGACATCCGGTCAGCGAATGATGAAAAATGATCAGGCGTATTTGCTTTAATATTGGATGACATGGAACTGACCACCGCATTTCCAAAAGCAGTGACTGACACAGGAATGTTGCCGTCTTCTGTTTGTCGAAGCAACTTGTATTTTAAAGATGCCTCATACAATTGCCTTATTGAAGTTGCACCCTTTGCACGGCTAATGCCCACCATTAGCCGGTCAGTAATCCCGTAGTCAAAAGATATACCTACATCGGAGGAGTTTTCCATACCAAAAAAGCTTTTTTCTCCCCCATATTCACCACCAATATCGCCAAAACGATGTGAAACCCTGAAGTCCAGGTCGTGTTTCCCAAGTGTTTCAATTGTCCGGGAATTCACCAGGTGAGTACCTTTGAAAGTTGCATAAGTAAATTGCTTCTTCCCTTTGCTTTCAATATTTACTTCCTTGTCCAGCAAATTGGAGAGGCTGTCCTGGGCCGGCAACACTTTGACCAGGAAAAATAATACGGTTGTCAGGATAATGCGCATACAATAATTTTAAGGGTTGTTTGTAATAATTGTTAAGTCTATTCAGGTAAGCCTTTGTTTATCCAGGCTTTTATCAGGCTTTTATCAGCTCCCGAAAATGGCTTTCGTGGAACCGGGGGCATAGAATTTTCCACTATGGTTTCCATGATCCTTGTGCCATACTGTACTGCATTCTCATAGGTATTTGCATTAAACCAGAATTTTTCTGCAGAGCCGTCCTTGCCATGACAGGAGCCACAATTATTTTTTAATACCGTATGAATGTAATTTGTATAGGTTACATTAATTTCAGTTACTCCGGCCGGAACGAAATTTGGTGGGCTGGAGGTATTTTCACCTTTTTTGTAACATCCTGCCATTAACAGGAAACTGCAGACAATAAAATAGTCTCTACAGTGCATGTTCAGTACACTATTCATAAAAAAATATTAAGGTTGATTGATTAATTCAGTAGTAAGCTTTTAATTAAGACCACGTCATTAAGATATCCTGTGCAAATACCTTTTATTGTAACAAGATCCCCTGATTTTACAATTGTTTGGGAATTATCGAGGGTACAGGCTATTCCAAAAATGGGATCGCCTGCGTCTAATATAATCTGCAATTGTTCATTTTGATTTTGCTTCACTTCAAGCACCCGCCCGCTTACCTGAAGTGCTTTATTCAGGTATGTTGTATTAGCCTGCAGTTCATTTGTCGTAAAATCCTTAAACAGATCAACGGCTGTAACAGGGCGCGCTTTAAGTTCTGCCACATTCTGGGGTGGCTTATTGTATTGGTAGTACACAACCTGAGGACACAAACTTCGCATTATAGGCAAAATTTTCAAGTTGACGGCTATTGGTGGACACCGACCGAAATCAGGAGCGACAATTTGCAACGCACCCATAATTTTTATTAAATTATCAAATAAATGTCGAAGAAGGCAGGAAGACAATTACTTTTGCATCCTTTGGCGATGGGAGTAAATAACCCCAGTGCAAACCTGCCAGGAGTACAATTTTCAGGATCATAATTTATTCGTGTATGAGCAAAGGACCAGTTTCCAATTTTATCGAGTATCATTACCGGCATTTTAATGCGGCGGCCTTAATGGATGCTGCCAAAGGATATGTTACACACCTTGATGAAGGTGGTAAAATGATGATCACACTGGCGGGTGCAATGAGTACCGCCGAACTGGGCCTGAGCCTGGCAGAAATGATTCGACAAGATAAGGTTTCGATTATCAGTTGCACAGGTGCTAATCTTGAAGAAGATATTATGAACCTTGTCGCGAATACTCATTATAAAAGAGTACCTAACTACCGGGATTTGAGTCCGCAGGACGAATGGGATTTGCTGGAAGATCATTATAACCGCGTTACCGATACCTGCATCCCGGAAGATGAAGCTTTCAGAAGATTACAGCAGCATATTCATAAAATATGGAAAGAGGCGGATATTAATGGTGAACGTTATTTTCCGCATGAATACATGTACAAAATGTTGCTCAGTGGTGTGCTGGAACAGTATTATGAAATAGATCCCAAAAATAGCTGGATGCTGGCTGCCGCTCAAAAAAACATACCGATCGTTGTACCAGGATGGGAAGACAGTACGATGGGAAATATTTTCGCATCCTATATCATCAAAAATGAATTGAAAGCAACCACCATGAAAAGTGGAATTGAATACATGGTTTGGCTGGCGGATTGGTACAGGAATAATTCAGCCGGCAAAGGGGTTGGGTTTTTCCAGATTGGTGGTGGTATCGCAGGCGATTTTCCCATCTGCGTAGTACCAATGATGTACCAGGACCT
The DNA here is from genome assembly GCA_040006615.1 of Ferruginibacter sp. GTDB lineage: Bacteria > Bacteroidota > Bacteroidia > Chitinophagales > Chitinophagaceae > Ferruginibacter. Next base: position 7,671 of record JBDTWP010000149.1, on the reverse strand, counting down.
GGAATGGCATGATGTTCCGTTCTGGAGTTATTTCTGCCAGATAAGTGACAGTACTACTTCATATGGATCTTATTCCGGCGCGGTACCCAACGAAAAGATTACCTGGGGCAAACTGGATATCAAAACACCTAAGTTTATCGTGGAGAGTGATGCTACTATTGTAGCCCCCTTGATTTTTGCGTGGATATTAGGTTGGTAAGGTTGTACATTGGGATCCTGCCGGTTTTTTGGGTAAAAGGTCCTTTTTTGCAGCGGGTTTAAGCTATTTCTTCTCTGGCATCCTGTAAAGCCTTTCCATCATTTAATGCTTTGATAAGATTTAACAAAATAATTACCTTAACAATAATTCCGCTGAATATTGCCTTTAAAAACCCAACCCCGCCCTCTGAATAAGTATTAACTATTGCTGAAAAAAGTATAATGCCTATGAATGCCGCGAGACCTGTTATGATTGCTGTATAAGGCTTTTTCTTAGTCCATAACGCAAGAACAACAAAAATTCCGGCTTCGAATAAAGCAATAAGCAGTACATAAATATTAAACCCGGCACCACTGGTAAACATGGCAATCATTTCGCCTAAAAAAACAAGTCCGGCTGTCCAGTACAAAGCATTCCGGGCTCTTCTGACACCTGCTTCATAACCTTTAAGTTCTATCTGGCGAATATCGTTGTGATAATCTGCGATACTATCCTCCTTTTCGGTAGTTGTTTGGTGATTTGTTTCCATTTTGTGTTTTTATATCGCTAAAAATTGGCCGGCTGACTGAAGACCCCAACTTCTTCAATTCTCCATTTAAACTGAAAAAACCGCTGCCTGGTCACGGTGCCTGTTTGTACCTTGACCGGTGACCTATTTTATCTACTTATTTTGCTTATTCTGTTAATGGAATATCCCGCTTCAGCAACTCCTCCCTGTTAGCAATTTCCCAGGCGGTGTGAAAGATCATTCGTACTCTTTTTTCATACAGTTCCCAGTTTATCTTGTCAATAGTATCAGATGTCTTATGATAGTCGGCCTTTAACATGCCGTCATAAAAAAAAAGTACGGGTACTCCTTTCCGGGCAAAATTATAATGGTCGCTCCGGTAATAGATCCTGTATTGATCTTTCGGATCGTCATATTTATAATCAAGTATAAGATTCGTATATTTTTTGTTAACCCCTTCATTAATTGCCTGCAGGTCGCTGCTTAGTTTATCATGGCCAATAACATACACATAGTTTAAAGTGTCACTGGTTTCCCGTTCCGTATCGGTCCTCCCTACCATATCTATATTTAAATCAACAGATGTTTTGTCTAAAGGAAAAACAGGGTGGTCGCTGTAATATTTGCTACCCCATAATCCCTTTTCTTCGCCACTAAGGGTCATGAATACAATTGTTCTTCTGGGTCCGAAGCCTGCCCTTTTTGCCTGCGCGAAAGCGTCTGCCATTTCAATTATTGCACAGGTACCGCTACCATCATCGTCGGCGCCGTAAAATATTTTGCCATCCCGTTTACCGAGGTGATCGTAGTGGCTGGTCAAAAATACGAATTCATCCTTTTTATCAGTACCTTCTATGATGCCAATTACATTGCCCACATAAATAATTGTTCTGAATTGATTATAATAAAAATTAACGCTTACTTTATTTTCAAACGCCCATTTTTTTTCAAACGGCTGATCTGCTTTAGCGATCATCAGGATCGTATCAAAATTATTGGTGATCAGGGTTCCTGCAAAAGCATGTGACAGAAAAACATGGTTGATTAATTTATTTTCCTTTTCATTAGAGGAGTAATAAACATTGGATTTCTTATTGGCTTCAACGGTTCCGGGGATGAATGCAGCCTGGTCCGGATTAATTATAAAGGCACCTACAGCTCCTTTGCCCGCCGCTGTAATTAATTTCTTGCTGGTTCCGGGATATGACCATTCACTGCCCTGCCTGGTGCCGCTAACCAGCCATTTGCCATCTTTTTCGGGTTCACCTGAAAAGAACAATACTATTTTTCCCCTTACATCAAGTCCTGTATAGTCCGAATAATTTGCATCATCAATCCCATATCCAACAAATACTATACTTTCACCTTTAAATTTACCGGATTCACTGATGTCCGCCTGGCTATAATGATCTTTGCCAAATTCGGCGGTTTTGCCATCAACAATTAACTCGCTACTTACCAGGCTATCCTGGTAAAGCGAATATAATTGCTGGTATCCGTTTAACCTGACTGCCGGTTGAAGTCCTGTCAATTTAAATTGCGCTTCGATATAAGCCGCTGCTTTTCGTTGTCCTTCGGTGCCTGTTTCCCTGCCTTCCATTTCATCCCCGGCAATAATGGTCAGGTGCTTTTTTAAATGGTTGGTGGTAATGGTGGAAGCAAATTTTGAGGCATCATCTGCCTGTGCAAAAGATATAAATTGGATAAGTAGTAATTCAATTACAAACAGAAAAGTCTTTTTCATCAACAAAATTTGAAACTAAACCAGGAGAGTGTGACTGGTGAATGGTGACCAATTCACCAATCATCATTTACCCTAGCAGGCAATTTTATCTACTCTTTCCTGATGACGGCCACCTTCAAAAGCAGTATTCATAAAAATATCAAGCATTTTTTCAGCATCCCCATCACGAACAAAACGGGCAGGGATGCAAATAACGTTGGCATCATTGTGTTTGCGGGCAAGTTCCGCGAGTTCCTCGCCCCAGCAGATAGCTGCTCTTATACCCTGGTGCTTATTAGCGCTTATAGCTACCCCATTGGCACTGCCACATAACAAGATGCCGAATGCTGCTTCGCCTTTCTCTACTGCTTCTGCAACGGGATGAGCAAAGTCGGGGTAGTCAACAGAATCCTTTGTGTATGTACCAAAATCTTTAAAGACCAACCCTTCTCCTTCCAATAATGAAATCAGGTCTTCTTTGCAATCAAATCCTGCGTGATCGCAGCCAATGGCGATGGGCAAATCTAAGTTAAAGGGTGTCATGTTTATTTGATAATTGGTTAATTGATAATGGATAATTAATTAAGTAAAATTAACCCTTAATTATATTCCGAAGTATAAAAAATTATCAACTAACCATTTTTAACTCCACTCTTTTTCTTCTTCCTTTAACCTTCTTTTTTCAACACGGGTGGTTAACAGAATACTTATCCAGTACAATAATAAAAGGGGGATCGCAACCAAAAACTGGCTTGTCCAGTCAGGTGAAGGTGTAATGACTGCGGCTACCACAAGTATAATAACAAATGCGAATTTGAAATATCTTTTCAAAAAACTTCCTGTAATGAGACCGATTTTCGCAAGCACGTATGACAATACCGGTAATTCAAAAGCAATACCACATCCAAGCATTAAATTGGTAAGACTATCAATATAATCGTTTATAGCCGGGCGATATTGAATCATGCCGGTTTTACCTAACGTAAAGCCTGCTAAAAAATTAAAGGTAAATGGTGCCAATAAATAATAGCCAAAAGCAGCGCCTGTAAAGAAGCAGAGCGATACCCAAAAAATGCTTCCCCTTCCATACTTTCTTTCCTTGGGTGATAAGGCCGGCTTAATAAAAAGCCATAGTTCCCAAAAAATATAGGGAAAAGCGGCAATAATACCCCCAATCATAGCAATTGTAATGGCCGAGGTAAATGTGCCATTTACAGTAGTCACCTGGAAATCTATTTTTACTGGCGGCATACAAAAGCCATCACCGATATGCAGCCAATGTCCAAAGCGGCAGAGTGCGCCATAAGTAACAAATTTTTCACTCGCCGGCGCTAAAATGACGTTATCATAGATCCAGTCTATAAAAACAAAAATAGCAATAGCCGCCACCAGCCATGCGAGAATGGATCGAACCAGATGCCAGCGCAATTCTTCAATGTGGTCAAAGAAGGTCATTTCCAACTCTTCTTCCTTATTCTTACCACTGATTCGCTTAAAGAATGATTTTCTTTCGGATGCCGTTGTAGCCAATTTGATAAATTGAAATAATTTAAAACTAAGAGGTTTTCATTCCCGGATGAAAAACCGACTCAAAAGTAAAACTCTTTTATGATTATACTTTACCAGGGATCCATTATTATGCAGTTGCAACCTGTTTAACATTCCCGGTTCTTTTTAACACGCCCCAACCCTGCAATTCTCCTTTAATCGCACTGTTAAACGATTTGATAATGATATAATACATCAACTGGCGGTAAACCAGCCGTTGAGGTATCATCCATACCAGCTTTTTATAATCTTCTTTTTCAAAGGCAAAAGCTAAAGCGGCCCCCGCAACATCCACTAATGTGAAAACCAGGTAATAAAAAAGAATATGCCCGAGGCTGGCAGGTATAATGCCGAAGCCTGCTGCCACCAGGCTTAATACCAACAGTAAGTCCGCTAACGGAGAAAGGAAGGGTAATATCATTTGAAATATTAATATATTGGGCATTGCCACCATTCCAAAATTTTTATACTTTGGGTTAAAAACAGTATCCCTGTGCTTCCAAAAACACTGCATTACGCCAAAGCTCCATCTGAAACGTTGTTTCATAAACTGCCTCATGGTTTCGGGCGCCTCAGTATATGAAATAGCATCATTGCAATTCCGGACCTGGTAGCCGATCCGATGCATTCGCATGGTAAGGTCACAATCTTCTGCTAAAGTATCGGAAGTAAAACCACCCGCTTTTATAATTGCTTCTTTTCTGAAGGCACCGATGGCACCAGGAACTACCGTAATGCAGTTTAGCAGATCAAATGCCCTTCTGTCAAAATTTTGTGAAGTAATATATTCGATACTTTGCCAGCGGGTAATCATATTCACCTCGTTACCAACTTTTACATTACCGGCCACCGCTCCCACGGTACCATTGCCTTTTGAAAAGCCGGGTAATTCAAACTTTTTCATCAACTGGCCAACGGCATCCGGTTTGAGTTGTGTATCCGCATCAATACAAACTACAAATTCGCTCTCCGCTTTTTCAATGCCTGTATTTAAGGCGGAGGCTTTCCCACCATTTTGTTTTGTATATACCTTTACATTTGGCTTGTTTTTAAAAGCATTGCTAACTTTCGAAAAAGTGTCATCCCTACTTCCGTCATCAATAAAAACCACCTGGAGATCCGGATAATCCTGCATTAATAAACTTTCAATTGTTCTTACTGCATTTATTTCCTCATTGTACGCCGGTACAATTATACTTACCAACGGCATTTTATCAATAGGCAAAATTGTCATTGGTATTGCCATTTCTTCCTTTCTTTTCTGCATCCATGCCAATATTGCCATCAGTATCATCCTGCTTACTGATAACGCTATCCCCACCAGAAACATCGCAAACAAAAGATGACTTCCCCAATAGGTTGCTTCGGCAAAAAACAAATTCAGTTTATTTTTCCAGTCTTGCTTCACAGCAGGCATTATTTCATTCTTTGTTTTACCCATCAGATCGGCAATGGTTGTAAACTTACAGCCACGCTTTTTGAAATATGCTATGATACGGGGCAGCGCATCCAGTGTAGGCTGCCGCGTTTGGCCACCGGCATCGTGAAGTAAAATAATACTCGCATCATTTTCTTCAGCAAACCGGATGGTACGGCTCACAATACTATCGGCATTCATATTGGGATCCCAATCGTTGGGGTCGATGCTTTCACCCACGGCGATATAATTATCTTTTTTACTGCGTGCTATAGGTTCAATTTCTTCAAAGGTTTGAGGTTCACTATCTGCATTGTAAGGCGCCCTGAATAAGATAGTGGAGTGTCCTGTTACACATTCAATCAGCGAACGGGTGGTTTTCATTTCAAGTTCCGCTCTTTCCGGGCTCATCTTTGCCACGTTATGGTGAGTAAATGTGTGATTACCTATTTCGTATCCGTCACTATAGATCCGTTGCAATAAAGGAATATTACTTTCAGCATTCAATCCGATTACAAAAAAGGTAGCAGGAATTTTCTCTTTTTCAAGAATGGTTAAAATTTTAGGTGTGAATTCGGCATCCGGACCGTCATCAAAGGTTAAAATGATCTTATGACCCGGACCCATCGGTGTTTTATCTTCTGCAAATTTCTCATATACATAACCTGACGGGAGTTGAAGGTATTGTTGCTCCGCAATAAGCATCTCGGTGCTATCTACTTCTATTTTTATATTGCCGGCATCGGGTGTATAAAGGATGCTGAGCAATTCACCTTCTCCTGTAGCTGTGGGTTTCGTATTTGGGTCAACAGGTATTGTCGACAAGCTATTAAAATCAAAAGGGGTCTTTTGCAAAGATGCAGTGCTCAGGTCTCTGCCATAAAATTTCCAGATGCGGGGATCTTCTCCTCCCAAATGCCAAAGCGCAGTTCCGGCTGTTTTATAATCATCACTAAACCGAAGGATATTAAAGGCAGTAGCAGCATCGGTAAGCCATATGGAATGACTTGTTTCGGAAGAAGAATCAGTAGCAGGCTCATTATACCTAAAATGAAGGTTATACGTATCGTTATCAAATATTATTGCCGCATTCGATAATTTCGCCTTGTCAATTGCATCTGCGTAAGTAATATCGTCCACTCTTTTCCCTTCTTCTTCCGAAATCCAGTCCCGTGCATATCCGGCCACCCCTAAAATAATTTTTGCTGCATCAACCCTATCGTCCATCCAGTCTAATTGTTCTTCAATCCATTGCTGGCTGCTTATTGGTCCCGCTCCGGTGGCATCGCTAAATTGATCATAAGCCATCAAAATGACATGATCATTGTATTTAACTAATTCCTTAAAATCATAATCTTCATTCATAGCCTGCACATCCATACTTACAAGGAAATTGCGGGCATGCAAAGCCTCAAATAGTTCCTTTTGAAATAGAGTAAGCGGTTGATTAGTTTGCTCACCTAATTCCTCAAAGTCTATGTTCAGTCCCTGCAGTTTATAATAACTAAGTGTGTCTGCAATTTGGGAAATTATATTTTTTCTTTTGGAAGAATCATTTAAAATAACATGGAGTAATTTGCTGTCGAAAAATCCTTTATCATAAAATGTTTTTCCGCTATGGTAATTATTGAAAATAGGTTGAATGCTAAGGTTATTTTTCTTCATCACAACAAGTCCCGCACTATCTATCCTGGTTTGTAATGTAAATGTGAGCGTATCTATGAAAAACCATTCGGGATAAATAGTATTTAATTTGTCCGCATTTTTAATGAGATCGGGCAAGGAAGCCTTATTCCACGGGGTATAAAACGCAGATCGTATTAAGGAAGGTTTATTTTTGGCAGCTAAAGCCCGTTTAACAGAATCTTCCTGTAGTTTTTTTGACAGAAAATCTTTAAATCCTTTGTATTTTTTGTTTTCCGCGGAACCAAGGGTAAATTTATTGGCAGGGTCAAGTATGGCCCGGTAAGCCTTTGCCCTAGCATTCATATTGGGTAAAGAGGGATTTGTTGCATTAATGACAGCTAAAATTGTAACGATCAGGAAGAAAAAGACTATCATTGAAATTACCCTGCTGGTCCATTTTAGACGTGTCCACCGCTTACGGGTATCGGTTTGAAATATCTGCGCAGCATTATTCATGTTATTACAAAACTATCCTAATTAGGTAAGCACAAGGAAGATTCATTTGTTAAGATGAAGTAAACAACAATTTGTCGTGCAAAAAAGAAAGGCCCCTGTAGAAACAGGGGCCGTTTACCAAAACTAACTGCTTA
>JBDTWP010000148.1:0-14177 GCA_040006615.1 Ferruginibacter sp. | reverse complement strand
TTAGTTGAAGAGCCGTTCTTGGGAATTTTCGCAAGCTTTAAAATATTCATTGCTTCAGAATTCCTGACCTGCGGCTCATATAAGTGGCAATTTCGCAAACTGAAGTTGCAGTTTCTAAAGTTGCGGTTTCACAGGGCTTCACCCTGTGCTATTGTATTGCGCCCTTTCAGGGCTTTTTAGTTAGTTGAAGAGCCGTTCTTGGGAATTTTCGCAAGCTTTAAAATATTCATTGCTTAAGAATTCCTGACCTGCGCCTAAAGTTTCACAGGGCTTCACCCTGTGCTATTGTATTGCGCCCTTACAGGGCTTTTTAGGTAGGTGAAGAGCCGTTCTTGGGAATTTTCGCAAGGTTTAAAATATTCATTGCTTCAGAATTCCTTTACATAGGGGAAACTGACCGAGACTGGGCCTTGGTTTGTATCCCCACAAACCACCTGTTGCCGCGACAATTCGGGATGCACCCCATGACACCAGAAATATACTGCGTTATACCTGGTTATTATCTGGGATAGGTCACAACTCAAAGCCGGGTAAGGCTGCTACCAAATAAGGGCTATTTTAAATAACTGCCATTATGGCATTTCCGGGCAATTTCCAATACCAGAGTAAAAGCAGAGTAAAAGCAGAACAAACGCTGAACAAACCCAGAGTAAAACAAGCTACCTGAAAAAATACGTTCCAAACAGGCCAAAACAGGCAAAAACCGGGCAAAATGATCAAATATGCCCTAAATGGACTCTGATCTCCCTGACTTATTGACTTGCAATGGAGACTCACCGTGAAAATTCGCGGATCTTGAGTCATTCTATGTTTGTTAACACTGGTCTACCTGTATTTTTTGGTCGCTGACTTTTACATAGGAATATTCCCGTGTTTCTTCTTTGGCAAAACGGCTACTTTGTTTTCCAGCATGGCAAAGGCCTTGATCAGTTTTATCCTGGTTTCTTTCGGTGCTATTACTTCATCAATAAAACCCCTTTCAGCCGCTAAATAGGGGGTGGCGAATTTTTCAGCATATTCCGCTTCTTTTTCCGCCAGCTTTTTTACAGGGTCCCCAGCTTCCGAGATCTCTTTTTTGAAAATAATTTCGCTGGCGCCACGGGCTCCCATAACAGCTATCTCCGCCGTGGGCCACGCAAAGTTCATATCCGCGCCGATATGTTTAGAATTCATTACATCGTAGGCCCCTCCATAAGCTTTCCTGGTTATAACCGTTACACGCGGTACAGTAGCTTCACTCAATGCATACAATAGTTTGGCGCCGTTGGTAATAATGCCATGCCATTCCTGGTCGGTGCCGGGCAAAAAACCCGGTACGTCCACCAATACGAGTAACGGAATATTAAAGCAATCACAAAAACGGGTAAACCTGGCCGCCTTCCTCGAACTTTTGATATCCAGTACGCCCGCGAGCCTGATGGGTTGATTAGCGACAATGCCAATGCTCCTGCCAGCCAGTCTTGCAAAGCCTACTACGATATTCTCTGCAAAGTCTTTGTGTATTTCAAAGAAGGTTGTTTCATCACAAATGCCCGTAATAACGGCCCGCATATCATAAGGCTGGTTGGCATTTTTCGGTATAATATTTTCCAGCTGTTCTCTTGTTTCATCTCCGGGTGTAAAAAGGGATTTCGGAGTGGTGTCTTCACAGTTTTGAGGCAGGTAGCTTAATAGTTGTTTAACCTGGCCAATACATTCCATGTCGTTTGCCGCAGTAAAATGAGTAACACCAGATTTGGTTGAATGCGTGGAAGCCCCTCCCAGTTCTTCAGAACTTACCTCTTCATTCGTTACCGTTTTCACTACATTGGGTCCCGTGACAAACATGTAACTGGTATGTTCCACCATCAATGTAAAATCAGTGATTGCGGGAGAATAAACAGCGCCACCGGCACAGGGCCCCATAATGGCAGAAATCTGTGGTATTACACCCGAGGATAAAACATTCCTGTAAAAGATATCCGCATAGCCACCGAGCGATCGTACACCTTCCTGGATCCTTGCACCACCGGAATCATTGAGCCCAATCATGGGAGCGCCTGTTTTCATAGCCAGGTCCATTACCTTGCAAATTTTTTCGGCATGTGTTTCCGATAATGAACCTCCAAAAACAGTGAAGTCCTGGGCAAATACATATACCAGGCGGCCATTGATGGTGCCATACCCTGTAACTACCCCGTCACCATAAAACTGCTGATCTTCCATTCCAAAATCGATTGTGCGATGAAGTACCAGTGCGCCTATTTCTTCAAAGGAACCGGGATCCATCAGTAGGCTGATACGCTCCCTTGCTGTTAGTTTTCCCTTTTTATGCTGCTTGTCGATCCTCTCTTTTCCGCCTCCTGATTTTCCTGCAGCTAATTTTTGATTCAGTATTTCGATTTTCCTTTTCATTTTATTTTTATGGCTTTCTTTTTTTCCAGTTGGATGTCACAGTTTCAACGATCCTGGTTTCCCTTTGTGTCGCTAACCAATATTTCAATGCAACAATGGAAGCCAGTTCAGCATTGCGTTGTTGTTTCTCTTTTAGTTTTCCTGGTGTATAATGATCCTGCACAAAATGGGTATCAAATTTACCGGAAAGAAAAGCCTCGTGTTCAAAAACAAATCTTCCAAATGGCAAGGTGGTTTGTAATCCTTCAATAGAATAATCCTCTATAGCAGTTTTCATTTTTTGTATTGCATCCGTCCTGTCCTTACCATGAATAATCAATTTGCCGATCATCGGGTCATAGTAAATGGGTATTTCCATTCCCGCTTCATAACCATCATCAACCCGCACACCTTCACCTACCGGTCTTATATAAGTTGTGAGTGTACCAATGGAGGGCAGAAAATCATTTAGCGGGTCTTCCGCATACACCCTGAATTCAAGCGAATGTCCGTTAATGCAGAGATCTTCCTGTGTAAAACGAAGCGCTTCGCCTCTTGCAATCCTGATCTGTTCCTCAACAAGGTCTTTACCGGTGATCATTTCAGTAACGGGGTGTTCAACCTGCAGCCTTGTGTTCATTTCAAGAAAATAAAAGTTCATTTGATCATCAAGTAAGAATTCCACGGTTCCCGTGCTTGTATAATTGCAAGACCTGGCTACCATCACGGCTGCCGCACCCATTACTGCACGAAGTTCAGGAGTTAAAATAGCGGAGGGAGATTCTTCCACTATTTTCTGGTGCCGGCGCTGGATGCTGCATTCCCGCTCAAATAAATGTACCACATTACCATGCGTGTCTGCCAGCACCTGTATCTCTATATGCCTTGGAGAGGATAAATATTTTTCTATAAAAACAGCCCCGTCACCAAAGGATGATTTTGCCTCGCTTGCGGCCCTTTGCATTTGCTCTTCCAGGTCTGTTTCCCTTTCTACAATCCGCATGCCTTTACCGCCCCCGCCGGCAGAAGCTTTTATCAATATAGGGTATCCCGTTTTCGCGGCGAAGGCCTTAGCAAGGTGGATATCTTCAATCGGCTGATCAGTGCCCGGCACCATGGGGATATTATATTTTTTTACACAGGCTTTAGCTGCCAGTTTTGAACCCATGATCCTCATGGCATACGGTCCGGGCCCGATAAAATTGATTCCGGCATCTTCTGTCATTTGAGCAAAATCAGCATTCTCACTTAAAAATCCATAGCCGGGATGAATGCCATCTGCACCAAGTTCCTTAGCGAAGGCAATTATTTTTTCCCCGTTCAAATATGATTGAGCGGAAGGGGCGGCACCAAGACAGACGGCTTCATCTGCAAATAATACATGGGGTGCATTTCTGTCGGCCTCAGAAAAAACAGCCACCGACCTGATCCCCATTTTCCGGAGGGTCCGTATTATTCTCAAAGCGATCTCCCCGCGGTTGGCCACTAATATTTTTTGCATGGTAATTGTTTGTTATTTAAAACCCGGGTCGTTGCATAATTTATAAAATAAGAAATATACGAATTAAGGAAAAGTTATTTTGTCGATTCGTGTAATAAAAAGATGCCGGTTATTAATAAAAAGATTTGCGCTATTTTACTCCTTCGCCGCAACAGAGCTTTAGAGAGGGCTTAATTCCACTAAGACCTGGCCCCTTTCAACTACCTGTCCCTTTGATACCAGTATTTTTTTAATAGTTGCATTAGCAGGGACCACAAGACTATTCTCCATCTTCATGGCTTCCAATATTAAGATTTTATCGCCCACATTAACCACCTGTCCTTCCGTTACAGTAATTTCCAGAACCAATCCCGGCATGGGTGCTTTGATATTGTTAAGCTGCTTATTGACAGGCATACCAAACCCCATAATTTCCAGCATCTGGTCGAGTTCATCCTTAATCTCAACCGAAAATATTTCACCTTCTATTGCTATCTTAAATTTCTTATTGGCAGTATCAGCTTCAATTAGTACGGCATTAACTGAGCGGTATTTTCTTATACAATTAAATTCAGTTGCGGATTTTTTTATGAGGTCAGCCTCCGCTATTTCGTTTTTATCAAAATAAAAAACAAAGTCATTGGTTTTTACTTTGTAAGCCTTTAAGAAGTCTGTCATAAGCCGCATATTTTTTTTTCATGGCGAAAATCTTTATCTAAATTAGGTAAATAGCGGAACATCCATTTAAGCTGACCTAAATTAATCATTGATGCGACGAAAGCTGATGGTTAACAGCACCTTGCAATACCGTGTAACTTTGGTAAAAAAATTGTATATTGTCTGCTACTTAAATCTCATAAACAGGTCTGAAACGATTGTCCGGGATGTGTTGTGTAAGAACGATGCACCAAAGGATAAGTACGAAATCTATTTGGGCAAGCGGTAACTATTGTTCGAATATAAGCTTGATTCCGTGTCCGATGATCACCACATAAAAACTATCAATTATGCAATTCACCAGGCATCAGCGTTTCACCATTTCCTTATTATTTGTATTGTTAACGGTCACGCTGCTTAATGCACAACAAATTGATGAAACTTACAATCAAAAGATAACTGAATATACAACCGATTCGAGGTTCCTGCCTTCTTCGGTTCTTAACCTGGTTGAAGATGCCCGGGTGCCTTCCCCGCGAAAATTCTTTGGAACCATCATTGGTGCACCGGGCATCATGCATCGCACCAGTGAGATATACCAATACTATGCGAAGCTGGCAGCGACTTCATCCCTGATCACAATGAAACAGGTTGGTACAACAGAAGAAGGACGGGCAATAAACCTGGTGATGATAGGCAATGAAGATGCCTTGCAACAATCTGATCATTATAAAATGCAATTAACTCTTTTGGCAGATCCGCGGAAAGTAGGGAAATCAGATGTGAATCAAATCATCAGCAATGCAAAACCGGTCTATTATCTGAATGGAGGCCTCCACTCAACGGAAATGGGTTCACCGGAAATGCTCATGGAACTGGCCTACCGCCTGGTAACGGGCAATAGCGACGATATCAGGAAAATCCGTGAAAACCTGATCGTTATCATCAACCCCGTATCGGAGCCTGATGGCCGGGACAAGCAGGTTGACTGGTATTACCGGTATTCAAAAGCAAGAACTAATTTTGATGACGGCTTCCGCTTTTCACCACCCTATTGGGGAAAGTATGTATTTCATGATAACAATCGCGATGGCATACAGGTATCCCAGCAACTGACAAAAACTATTTTCAATATTTATTATGAATGGCACCCTACTGTCATGCTTGATTTGCATGAATCAGTTCCACTAATTTATATGTCAACCGGAACCGGGCCATACAACGAAACCATTGATCCGATAACAATCGGAGAATGGCAGGTGATGGCCAATCATGATATTACCGCGTTGGCGGTACAGGGTTTACCCGGTGCATTTACATGGGCCTTTTATGATGGCTGGTATCCCGGCTATGGTATTTGGGTCGCGAATAACCACAATTCTATTGGCCGGTTTTACGAAACTTTCGGCAATGCCGGGGGAAATACCTATTTGCGGGACCTGTCTGAATTTAAATATGCAGGTGACGCAGTAACCGGTAAAGAATGGTACCGTCCTGATCCTGCCACCCAATTGGTTAACTGGTCATCCCGCAATAACATCAACTATATGGAAGCTGCCGTGCTTGCCTCCCTTTCCTACTCCTCGGATAATGCTAAGGAATTATTGCGAAATTTTTACCAAAAAGGGCTGAACAATATTAAAAAAGGGAAGGAAGAAAAGCCACGTGCATTTGTTATTCCTGCTGAACAACATGACCCGGTAATGGCTGCTTATCTGGTTAATCAATTACGTAAACAGGGTATTGAAATACACCAGGTGGATTCAGGGAAAAACAAGAATGACTACATGGTATTTTTGGATCAGCCATACCGGAATTTAGCAGTGTCATTATTAACCAAACAGAATTTTTCGAAGGATGCGAAATTTCCTCCTTACGATGATATAGCATGGACACTCGGTTATTTATATGGCGTTGATGTGCGTACAGAAGATAGTGTGAAATATTCCAAATCCAGTCTTAGAATGGTATCAGGGGATGTTCGGTATGAAGGAAAACTGACGGGTTCGGGTGAAAACTATATACTTCCATATAAGGCTCAAAACACCCTGTTGCCTGCGCTGTATTGGCTAAAATCGGAAAATAAGAAGGCTTCTGTTATTGTAATGGATGAGAAAACTATCGTTAAAGGAATGAAAGATACATTAGCAGCAGGTTCTGTTTTGTTGAAAGGGATGACAGGGGAACAGGCAGGAAAACTGGCTGCAGGGTTTGGACTTGATTTGCTGGCATCCGGTTCAATACAAGTTACAAAACAACATCCTGTAAACCTGCCAAGGATTGCTATTTATCACACCTGGTACTATACCCAGGATGAAGGGTGGGCAAGATATCATTTTGAGCAGGCAGGGATACCTTATACATCCATCAATAAAGATGATTTAAAAGCAGGGGCATTACGAAAGAGGTTTGATGTGATTCTGATACCGCGAACCAATGGTACAGCAAGCGATTTTATTAATGAGATCGACAAAAAATTCGGTCCCATGCCATATACGAAAACGGCCGGGTTCCCATCCCATGGCTTTCCGGATTCAACGAATGACATGACAGGAGGCCCCGGCTTTGCAGGTATGGAGCAACTAAGGCAATTTGCAGAATCAGGCGGGGTGATAATCAGTTTGGATAATTCTTCGCAGATATTGGCTAATGCCGGTATTGCAAAAGAACTGCAGACTTACGATGCTGCAGGACTTTTTCATCCCGGTTCGGTTGTAAATGTGAAAGTGCGCAAAGCAGGTAACCCGGTGATTTATGGATTTCCTGAAGTCTTTCCGGTTTTCAGAGGTAATGCTCCGCTGCTACAGGTAAAAAAATATAACCGGGATATGATCCTGCTTCAATATGGGACAAAACTGCTGAAAGATGAAGAAAAGTATACCGGACCTGTTATGGGCATGCCAGGGATAAAAGAAACATTAACTGAAACAAAGGACAGTTCAATAAAGGAAGTTCCGTACGTTCTTTCCGGCATGGTACGAAATGAACAGGCCATTATTGGTCACGGGGCCATCTTTAATGTTCCCCTGGGTTCCGGAAGAATAATAGCATTTACTTTTGATCCCTTGCACCGTTATCTAAATCTGCATGATGCGCCCCTGGTATGGAATGTTTTGATCAACTGGGATTATTTAAAAACCCTTTAATATTTATTGCAGAGAGCCCGCTATCCTTTCCATGGCTGGATTGATGGGAATCAATAGTTGGAGTTGCCGGCTTATTGGGCTCTTTCGGGTAACAGGGTAGATACATTCGGATTCGTATTGCGGGGGGGTACCCGATTATTTGGATAGGGAAGGAGGCGGAACTACGGAGGAGACCATTGAAAGACCAGGGTGAGACCGGTGGGAGGCGTGCAGATGACGTGGAGAAAACGTGCAGATGATGTGGACATGAGGTGGGGAGGAAGAGGATAATTAAGCTATAAAAATACCCTGGATGATCAATAATTCCTTTTAAATCTTTTTTTATTAGCCAGAAGTCTCATAAAATCAGCGATGCTAAAATACAAGTTTTTTGTGGAATTTTAAGGAGTTTTTTTTCAAATGGTGCATCCCAAATTCATCCTGCTCCGTGGGTGCAACCAAGTAGTATACACCGCATTGGCTGGAAGTGGTTTCATAAATTGCCTCCAGCTTTAGCTGGAGGAACAAATTTATTCATTTTTGGCTTTAGCCAAACCATCAGGAAAATGCTTAAATTAAGTTCGGCTAAAGCCGTCGTTTATCGCATTTTACGTTTTCCACAGGCTAAAGCCTGTGGCAATTCAATTCCGACCGGGTCCCGTCCAACTCAGGTTCGAGTGAGACTTGCCAGACAGTATCATTGTAGAAAAGCCTAGATAAGAATATTAAGCAAAGCCGTTTTTCCATTTTTGTGCTATGGCAATTGCAGTCTCCAGCATATAGGGTTCCCATTTTTCTGTTTCCCAGTCTGTATTGGATAATATAGATGATTGAAGAAGTTGCGCAGCATGAAGGCAGGTGGTGGCGGTTTCTAATATATTAGATAAGACTGATTGTTGAACCTGCAATTGCTTGTCCTCCACTGGTTTCCCAAAGACCAGAGCCATGGAGGGAAGAAACACATGTTCCGCCAATTCAGGCTGTTGGTGATTTCCTTTTTTAATGATGTTATCCATCTTTATAAAGTCCTGCCGGAATAATTTTCTTTTGTGCGCGGTGTCAAGTCCATTGCTCAACTGTTCTAATACTACATACTTTAAATGCGGGCATTTCGGGATAACCTGTTCCAATAAACGAAATACTTCTTCAGGCACTTCATCGTCATGGGTGTCTCTTCTGATCTTTTTGCCTGGAATGGTATGGGAGTCTTCCCAACTACCACCAGAAATATGAATTTCCCTTACCCGGTGTAGCGGGTAAAATTGGATAATACCATCAAATTCCAAATTAAAATTATGGGACTGGCAATATAAATTATGGAGGTCTAAAATGATAAATCCATTTACCGGCGCTACTAACTGATCCAAAAATTCGCCCTGTCTTTTTACTTCGTCCGGTGAATAGGAAAAGGCCAGGTTCTCCAGTCCTACAGGACATTTACAGGCATGATAAATTCTATTTAACCTATCGCGACCTATAGCTAATGTGGTGGATGTAAAGGGGATGGGCAGGGGGGCGCCCTGGTGAAAATTTTCGCCCGTCATAAATCCAAAATGTTCTGAGATATGGTCGAATTGAAATGCTGCAGATACTTTCTCCAAATGTGTAAGCCAATCCTGTTGGTCCTTTGACCAGCCTCCCGAGAATAGTGAAAAATAAACCCCGTGGCCGATCAGCCTGTTTTCCCTGCAAAAGGTATTTAACAACTCTACAAACCAGGGAGGAATATTCCTGAATTTGAAGAGTGTATCGAAAGACCATTCTATTGCTTCTACTTTTTCAGCTTCAAAAAGCGGAAGGGCTGCCGTCAAAATATTTTCATCCAGGTTACAAGATATGGAAGAGAGAATTTTAGCCATATTATAAATTTGTTCATAGTTCATGGCTCATGGTCCGAAGGTGAGATCATCATTTAAACACCTTAGAATCATGAAATAACACTTATCCCATTCCACATGCCGGGCAACCATCCGGTGTACTACCTGTTTTGGACTTTTCTGTTTTTGGTTTTTTATCTCCGTCAACAGTTGGTTTTTCACATGAACTGATGATCCCTGTTGTAACGGCGACCAGCATTGCATGGAGCAGTAGTTTTGAAATTTTCATCAGATTTGATTATAAATTATTGAAGTAATATTATCCGATGACAACGGAATCCCGGTAATGGTTGCAAATGATGTAAAAAATGGCGTCATGCGAACCAAACCATCCTCCATATTCCGAAAGCCGTTTGATTCCGCCTGTGCTGTCTAGAAGCCAGTGGACGAAAGACCCCGGATAGACCCGACCGTAAAAAGTTCCGTGCTACAATCGGTATGGTGAATAACAGCAATCATCCGATCGTATAGCACGAAGAAAAAAACCCCTGATGGTAACATTTTATTACCACCAGGGATCGCTTTTTCCTATTGCAAATTCTTTAATCAGGTGCTCGTTTTCTTCACCATTAAATATTTCTAATTACACGCGGGTAAATTGGGAGGGTAGGAAGAAGTAAAAATATTGTAGCTCCAGCAATTGTTAGTTCCCGAGCCATCCCACAAAAGGTCAGCCCCAGGTAATGGTAAACCAGGAGGAGGTGCAGATCCATTGTGGTTGACAACATTATGAACAATCTTTGTTCCATCCGGGTTTGGCTCAATATCTGTATAGCCTCCGGGTGGATCAGGTACCCCCAGCACGTGTAAAATTAAAGTGCTAACAGTAGCAATACCCACAAAATTGTTGTTGGTTATTGTGTTTTGTCTTATCGTTACATTGTCGGCCCCAAGAATAAGCATTCCTGAACCAGGTGGGATATTAGTTTCCAGGCCCCCATCAGGAGGTGCGAAATTATCGAGATTGTTATGGTGAATATTATTTTTGGTGACCAAAATATTGGAAGAACTTTTAACGGTGAGTTCGGGCAATAAAAATACCAGCATTCCCGCAGTATTATTAAACGACTCATTCCATGAGGCACTCACATTTGAACAGTTTTCAATTTCAAATCCACTTACATTCCCAAATGCTACATTGAACCTGACGATGATATTTGTTGACTGTCCTACATAGATCCCGGTATCCGAACTACCGGTTGCTGAACAATATTTGATGACCCCATTATTGCAAAATACCGGAAACAATCCATATTCCTTATTATTGATTGATTTCACATGATCTAAGACAAAATTATCCACCTTTACCAGGTATACCCCATATTCTTCGAAATTCCTTACTATAACATTTTTCAAAATGAACCCATCTCCCTCATCTGTAACTTTAATGCCATACTCTTCGTCACCGGGATTTTGTATAATTATTTCTTTATGTTCACCCCGCTTATCTTTGAGTCCTACCAATTGAATACATGGTTTACTTACAAGTATCGCTTCGTTGTAAATTCCAGGCTCTATGAAAATGATTGATCCTGGTTTTGCCCTGTTTACTGCCGCCTGGATGGAATGGCCATGATGCACCACGACATGTGGAATGTGACGTCGCAGCGCAGTTTCTTCATCATTTACGGATGATACGTCTCCTACTGATAATTCATCCGCTGATAACGATTCGTCAGATCCGGGATCGGGAGCAATTTCTTTTTTGCAACTTACTATGCTTAGCGCCATTATAAGTATCAGCCAATAAAATTGTTTGAATAAAACAATCGTCCGTCTGGGTTTTAGATGCTTTTTCATTTTGATTTTAGTTTTTAGATTTTGTGATTGATGCGTTTCAAGAAAATTGAAAACTACCTTTTAGCTGACATTAGGGCGAGGATATGTTAAGTCTGTGGAATCAGTGAAACAAAAAATATACTTCGAAAGGAATATTTTATATTGAAGGTGAACCCTGGTATAAAGTTAATATTTTTTATATATCTTGTTAACTTTTCATTAACTATTTTTCTGAATAGTATAAATTCATACAATTGACAAATTCAATTCAATTGCGGCTGGCACCAATGAAATTTCAATTTTTCCATTTCTCAATGATCCTGGTTATTTCTGCCACGCGAAGTTTACTTTCTATTCTGGTTCCCGGCTGGTTCAATAGCCGGCAGAGGTTGTAACAACTATAATGGATTATTCTCAAATGAAAACCTGGATCTTCTGATCTTAGATGTTGTAAATTTGACAATTCTGATGCTTAAAAATATCTCCTCTTTTATCAAAATCAGGCCTGCCCTGGCGGTCGGTTTCCTGTTTTCCACTTCAAGCCTCCTGTTTGGAACCTGGGTAGCTTCAATTCCGGGAATAAAACACCGGCTTGGGTTTTCAGATGGCAGTCTTGGGTTATCATTATTGCTTTCACCTTTGGGAGCTATCACCGGGATGCTGCTCTCCACCAGGGTGTTTAGCAAGGTTCCAGTCGGTAAATGGATGATGGTTGGTTATATACTGTTATGCTGTATCATGATCACACAGATCAATTCTTTGAACCGGGTCATGTTTTGGATCTGTTTATATTTTTTTGGTGGAATTAGTTTCTTAAATGGTGTCTCAGCCAATGCTACGGTTAACCTTCTCGAAAAAAAATACGGCCGTTTGTTCATGAGTACCTGTCACGGAATGTATAGTCTTGGTGGTGCGGTCAGTGCCGGACTGGCAGTGTTTTTATTTTCGATTCACATTCCTTCAGGCTGGCAAATTGTTATTGTCGCATCCGTGATCGTCACCATCATCTTCCTTAACAGGAAACTCCTGCTGGCCAACAGGGATATTATTCATTCCCGGTCCGGAATTAAATTACCAACACTGGCCATATTGGGAATATCATTTATTTGCATGGTTACTTTTATGGCAGAAGGTTGTGTGGCAGACTGGAGTGCTATCTATCTCAGGGAAAGATTGCACTCCCCGAAAGAATTGGTTAGTCTTGGTTATGCAGGTTTTTCTATAGCAATGACCTTCGGAAGATTGAATGGAGATAGCCTGATAGCAGGCATTGGCAGTAAAAAAATAGTGATTGCGGGTTGCTTGTTAGCAGCCACCGGTTTTTTGATCGTGGTACTTGCTCCCGCCGTAGTGGCCGCGATTGCCGGTTATATTTTAGTTGGATTGGGCTGCTCCTGCATAGTGCCGGTTTTATTCAGTGCTTCTGCTAATATACCCGGCGTAAGTACGGTAGAGGGTTTTGCAATGGTTACTACCGGTGGATTAATCGGTTTTCTTACCGGACCATCCCTGATCGGATTTATTTCTGAAAAAGCCAATCTTTCCCAGGCCTTGTCATTATTAATTTTATTAACCGTCGTGGCAGCAGTTGTTGCAAGGAAAAATAACTTTTTAATAAACAAAAAGCCGCTAAGCCAGGAGTTGCCCTACGATGAACAACTCTATTAACTGTTATTTAATCCAAAAAATCTGAGCTCCGGAAACCGGTGCCTGTATCGTCATAATTTTTTTGTGAAAAATCGCAATAGATATATTTTTAATGTATGAACAACATGATAACCCCAAAAAAGCTGGTAGAGAAATATACACTATTGCCCCATCCGGAGGGCGGCTTTTTCAAAGAAAATTACCGGTCTTTGGAAATAATACCACAGATATTTCTGCCTAAACGATTCAATGGAGAAAGGAGTTATAGCACTGCCATTTATTTTTTGCTGGAGAAGGGGAACTTTTCAGCATTTCATAAAATTAATAGTGATGAATGCTGGCATTTTTACGCGGGCGCAACCTTATGGATTCACGTTATACATTTAAATGGCAGACTGGAGACCATTAAATTGGGAAGCGATCTTCTGAATGGGGAGCAGTTCCAGGCGGTTGTTCCGGCAGAATGCTGGTTTGCTTCTGAACCTGCACCCGGAACTGATTATTCTTTTGTGGGCTGCACAGTTGCTCCGGGGTTTGACTTCAGTGATTTAGAACTAGCTAAAAGTGATGTGTTATCAAAGCAATTTCCCCAGCACACGACGCTGATAAGCAGGTTAAGCAGATAAGGAAATACAGGAATGGAATAACCATGCAGATCAAGGAAGAAGGTAAATACCCCAAAACAAAATAATGCCGGCCGTTCCACCAAGAATGCCTGCAATCGCATCAATGTTATCGGCGTGTCCCCGGCCGGTAACCAGGGAAAACAATTCGAAACCGTAACAAATGCCCGCTAACATCACCAGGCTGATAGTTGTTGCTAAAACGGGTCGTATAGAGAAAAAATCAGACAACAAAAATTGCAGTAATATGCCTAAAGGAATACCCACAAAAAAGTGTTTCTTCTTATCATTTCCGATTTTATATGACATTAGCTTAATTGATAATTGATAATTGATAATTGATAATTTTTTCGAATCGAAAAGCTTTTGGTAAATGGATGATGTGTTGAGTGGTACTGTAATACATTTTTTAATTGATATTTGATAATTGATAATTTCTTGTTGGCTACCAGGTCTAGATATTTATTTTCATTTTCCTGGAATTATTAAAGGGCCAGC
The DNA here is from genome assembly GCA_040006615.1 of Ferruginibacter sp. Classification (GTDB taxonomy): domain Bacteria; phylum Bacteroidota; class Bacteroidia; order Chitinophagales; family Chitinophagaceae; genus Ferruginibacter. Next base: position 118 of record JBDTWP010000148.1, on the reverse strand, counting down.
ATTAGATAAAGCATCTTTGTCCTGAAGGAATTATCAATTATCAATTATCAATTATCAATTAAATTTATAGCATTAGGTATAACATTCGCAAACCTAAGCTGATAATAGGTTAGGCTTC
>JBDTWP010000147.1:0-14284 GCA_040006615.1 Ferruginibacter sp. | reverse complement strand
TATCGAGATGTCTTAATATCCTTTTTTGGGGTATATTACTGTGGTCATCACTTAGCAAAATCGACCAGGGTTTCAGCGTATCGATTTGTGCGAATATTACATTCAGAATTGCGATGGTGGGCAATGCTAAAAAGATGCCCGGCAGGCCGATCAGGGTACCACCGATTACGACGCCAACAATGGTCATCAGGGCGTTTATCTTTACCTTCGAACCAACGATCTTTGTCATTAAGAAATTAGCATCTAAAAAATGAACGATTTCCATACCTACAATTATCCAAATTACATTTTGCATGCCCGATGAATTACCCAAAGTCACCAAAACAGTAAAAAGCATACCGGCAAACAGCCCTACATAGGGAACTATATTAAGTACAGCCGCAAATACACCCAGGAAAATAGCGTACTTAACCCCGATTATCAGTAAAACAATAGAATAACAGGTCGCTACGATGGCCATTTCTATTAACAACCCCGCCATATACTTTTGAATAATTTGTTTTGATTCCAACATCACATGCTGAAGGCTTTCCTTGTGCTGGGTACTAAATACCGCAAACAAAAATCTTTTGATCAGGCTCCTGTAACAAAGAATTAGGAACGAATAGATCGTCACCATCACGGTCAGGAAGACAGTTTCCGATACGGTAAGAAATGTTTGCCCGATGTATTGACCGCCGGAATGTCTTATCCCTTCCCTGGCATTTTCAATAAAAACCCGCTGCTGTGCTGTACTGATATGTAATTTTTGCTCTGCCCAGGTTTGCATAGTGGTGAGATGTTCAGCCAGGTGTTCCCTGATAGAAGGAATATCATTGAAAAAGCCAGCCATCTGTGAGGAGAGAAAATAGACGACACCTGCAATTAATGCCAATGCCAGTATCACTGCCACCAAATTCGCAAGGGTTGCCGGAAAATACAACTTTTGCAGGAAGTTGGTAACCGGCAACAATAAAATAGACAAAAGAATGGAAAAATAAATAGGCACCAGCACGCCATGGCCAAGGTAAATGAAAATACCAATCAGCAGGATCATTAAAAGCTGGTAACTGAGCTTTTGGGGATAGTACAACGTTTTAAAATTATTCATTTATAGTATTTTTGAGAAACAGAAAATATAAATGTGTTAAAATATGTGCCAGATTTCCATCACGACTAAAGCGCTTGCCGGCATTGCGGTGGGGATTTTATTACTCACAATTTTGCAGACGGGTAAATGTATTTAAACCCACATAACAGATTATTATACGGAAGTAAAATGATTCTTGCAAAAATAAATTATATGCAATTCGAAATTGCAGGCACTAAGATTGAACGCCATTGAGCCCGGCGCCCGGAAAGGGGTCCGAAATTTTCTTTCTGTTCCGGGAAAACCCCCAAGGCGAAGGAATGAGCCGTGGGAATTGCGCCAGAGCATTCCTTGCCAGGTTATTCTCCTCAGGCGCAGGAATGAGGCGTGGGAATTGCAGCAGAGCCTTCCTTGCCAGGTTATTACTACTACTACAATTTTGCAGCCCCCCAGAGCGCAAAAGCAACTTGCTATATATTGCAGTTTTGGATAGTATAATAAGTTTGCAGGCATTAGCAACAATTGGGCACCTCACCGGAGTCTGGCTTCCGTTGGGGATGAAGGCATTGCAGCAGCGTCTTCCTTCCTCCGGCCGCGGCATTGAACTCTCTCCCCAGGCGCAGGAATGAGGCGTGGGCATTGCGGCAGAGCCTTCCTGTGCCAGGTTATTACTACTACTACATTTTGCAGCCTCCCCAGGAGCAAAAGCAAATAGATAAATATTGCAGTTTTGGATTAATAATGATCCTGGAAACACGCTCATACCTGGCGGCCCCAGATGTTCGTTTAGCCCGCCAGCTTATAAAAGTTGGAAAAGATTAGGAGTAAAAAATGCCTGATTATTTATTGGACAGCGCCATTATACTCCATTGTCCAATTATCGCCTTTTACATATTTGTCCTTAAACTTTTTATGAATAGCGCCCGCCTGTTTAACGCCGTTTACGATAAGTTCTTCATTGCTTAATTTGTAGGTAGAAAGTTCCTCCTTACCCTTTAAAATATGCTCTTTGATAAGATCCTCAATGAACCCAGCCTGTATCTTACTAGATCGCTCCATCTCCTTCCGGGATTGTTCAACTTCGTTTTTTGACCGGGCAAAATCTTTTTTTGAATGTTCCATTTCTATTTTGGCTTCTTCCATTTCAAGCGCCATTTTCTTTTTAGCCTCACCCATTTCTAACTTTGCCTTTTCCATTTCCCTTTTTGCTTGTTCCATATCCTGGGCCATTTCCATTTTTGCATGTTCCATTTCCAGCTTTGCCTGCTCCATTTCCTTTTTTGATTGAGCCATTTCTAACTGGTTTTGTTCCATTTCCTTTTTGGCTTGTTCCATATCCTGTTCCATTTCTTCTTTGGCTTTTTCCATTTCCAATTTTGCCCTCGTTACATCCTTTTCAGATTCCTCCATGTCTGCTTTAGATTCGGCCATCTCTTTTCTCGCTTGTTCCGAATCTTTTTCTGCATGTTCCATATCTAATTTTGATTGCAACAGGATCGGATCGGTAATAGATTTATAGCCTGCTATTTTTTCAGCAGGTATCTTTTTACCATTCACATACAATTCAGCTATACGGCCGTGTTCAATTACTAATTTGTATTTCTGACCATTAACGGTACTATTAATTGTACCGTTTAAAACACCCGAATGCTTGCTATCCTTTCCGGGAACCGTATCCCTGGTTGCCAGAGGAACAGGCAACCTTACTTCAGCGGCAGGAACAACCTCAGTATATGAAGCTGTATCCTTTACTATTGCTTTTTGTTGCAAATTATTTGATGTGAATGCAAAAATAAATATTGTGGTAATGATCATACCAGCTGCCAAAAATTTCTTTTCCATATTGTTTAAAGTTTTGTTGCTGTTATAAATGATTCTTTTTACCCGGTTCATTAAATGATCCTTTTCGCCGCCGAATGCATTCATTAATGGACCGGTTACATGGAGATCAGATCCCTGGAAAGCCAGCAGGGCATTGATATAATTTCGCTTGCTGTCGGTTTGGCATACTGCTATATCATCGCAGCAATTTTCCCGCTCTGATTTTATCAGCGAAGAAACCCAAAGCACGGCCGGGTTAAAAAAGAAAATTATTTCTATCATATTTTGCAGCAGATTTACCAGGAAATCCTTGCGGCGTATATGTGCCAGTTCATGTATCAATATTGCTTCCACTTCATTCGCCGGAAGCGACGCCAACAAACCTGCCGGGAATAAAATAACCGGTTTAAAATACCCAATTACCGCAGGTATCCTGGCAATGCCCGACTGAAGTAACTTTACGCTTTTATTTATCTGAAGATGCCTGCCCAATTCATTGATCCTGTTGTTCCAATATTCGCCGGGAGAAAATATATGTCTTCTTTTTAATTGATAAACACCATATAACCCGGCAGCAAGCCGGGTGAATTGCAACCCGATCATTAATATCCATATCAATACTATCCAGTTAGCATGCTCATTCAAAAAGACAACTATTTTACCAGGCAGGGACAATCCTGGTTCAACAGGCAATAACGGCATAGCAGGTCCAATTGCAATTGTATTAGCTGCAGGTGTTGCCTGTACTGTATTTGCTACCAGGTTTGCCTTGATTAATTGCATGCTGAAAGTAGCAGCAACTACTATTATGAAAAGCAATAAAGAGCCCGCTAATAAATTATAGCGCAGTGAAGGACTTACCTTTTTTGTAAAAAAAACAATGCTGCCGGCTACCAGGGCCAATAGCATACCCTGCCAAAGGGAATGAATCAATGTCCAGTTTATAGCCTGGATGATTTCTTCCCGGTGCACCTGGATTGAAAAAAGTAAAGGCATACAATAGTTTTTAGGTCAGTTAACTTTTATCCAGCTTATTCAGCAACTCCCTGATTTCCTGCAATTCTTTTTTGGAGGTCTTTTTGTTGCCCAGCAATTGCATCATTAAACTACTGGCTGAGCCATTGAACATTGAATCTACAAACCTGTCCAGCAACACACTCTTGGTTTTTTGCTCTTCCATCGCAGCAGTATATATATGCTTCATATTGCTTTCATCCCTTTTCAGCATTTTCTTTTCAGCCATTATCTGCATCAGCTTTAAAGTAGAAGTGTACTGTACAGCACGTTTTACTTCATTCAATGTATCATTTACAAAACGCACGGTTGAAGGGCCATGCAACCACAATACCTGCAATATCTCCAGCTCAGATTTTGTGGGTTCCATTCCTGTAATACCTGATTTTTTACGGTTCATACATTAAAGGTAGGAAATTTTTCGTACGAACAAGTGCTGAAGTATATTTTTTATTTTTTTTAACAACTGAATCCCGGTTGACGGGGTATTCATTTTAAAACCCAGAATAAAGAAAAAGGAGCTTTGGTAGATGACCGTTAAAAAAGGTTAACTACCTTTATGATACACCAAATTATCAATTATCAATTATCAATTATTAAATTATCAATTATCTCTGCCATATGCAATTAAACATTTTTAAAGACTACCAGACCCTTTCCCATCACGTTGCTGAGGCAATACTGGAAACAGTAAAAAATAATCCAACTGCCGTACTTTGCTTAGCAACCGGAGATACACCCCGCTTTGCGTACGAATTAATGGCAAAAAGAGGCATAGCCGAAAAAGTGGATTTTACCCATTGTACTTTTATAGGCCTGGATGAATGGGTGGGTATTCCGCCTCAAAATAAGGGGAGTTGCCGGTTTTTCCTGGAAAGCCATATTTTTAAGCCACTGCATATCCAGGCTTCCCGGGTACACGCATTTGATGCAATGTTTGAAGATCCTCTGCTGGAATGCAGCAAAATAGACAAAATAATTGTGGAAAAAGGCGGCATTGACCTGGTACTGGTGGGAGTAGGAATGAATGGCCATATCGGTTTTAATGAACCCGGTGTATCACCCGATAAAGACGCGCATGTAATCAACCTGGATGAGACAACTCAAACAGTCGGTCAAAAATACTTCCCAAAAGCCGCAACATTAAAACAAGGAATTACATTGGGATTAAGACAGGTGTTACAAAGCAGAAAACTGATCATGGTTGCAAACGGCACAAAAAAAGCTGAAGTGATAAAAAAGGCGCTTGAAGGAGAAATAAATGTCAGCATGCCTGCCAGCTTTATAAGAAACCATCCGCAGGGCCAGACAATGATCGATGAGGATGCAGGTGCTTTACTTAATTTACGACTGGTCTCCAACAGGATGGTTGTACACCATAAATCCGATATTTTCCAAAATAATCAATGATAATATAATTTTGAGAAATGTTTACCCCAGGTTTAATAGAAAGTTTTGACCTTCTGAAATACATAAATTAAAAAAACAAAATAATTGATTTACTTATTCAATTGATAATCTTGAATCTGAATAGGCTAACTGTTTCCAAAATAAATCTGGCATTTACTTTGACCGCTAAATTAACAACAAACCAATAAAATAATTAACCAATGAATACAAACAGACTTTCAGACACGCTCGCTTCCGCTTTGAATGATCATATGACCAAAGAGGCACATGCGTCCCAGATCTATTTGTCATATGCGGCCTGGGCCGATAGCCAGGGATTGGGTGGCACCGCTAATTTTCTTTTCAGGCATGCTAATGAAGAAAGGAACCACATGATGAAAATTCTGGAATATATCTTAAAAAGGGGAGCTACGGTAAAAGTAACTGCCATCCCTGCCCCGCCACCTGATCCTGAAAACATTAGCGACTGTTTTGAAAAAGTATTTAATCACGAGGTTGACAATACGAAAGCGATTTATAATTTGGTAAAAATGAGCCTTACTGAAGAGGACTGGGCCACCTGGAATTTTATGCAATGGTTTGTAAAAGAACAAACAGAAGAAGAAACCCTGGCCATGAATTTATTGGATAAATTGAAAATTGCAGGCGGTAAGAAGATCAACAGCGATGCCTTATATGCCCTTGACAGGGACCTGGAAAAAACACCGGATGATGCGAGACTTGCCCAGGATGTTACAGTTGAAAACCCTTAATCTGTCGGCACTTGTAATAAATAGGTCATTTAATACAAGACAGGGAAAAATCATGGAATCTGATGGTATGTAAAATATACCATCCTGGAAGCCATAAAGGGAAATAGTTCACTGCCCGGCAATTCAAATTCCCGGCTGGCTTGTTTCGAGCGGAAGCTTTACAAGATAAAAAAATTACCTCGGGAGGCCTCTTAATATTTCCACATATGACTATGGTAAATTTGCCACACCTGCTTACAAAATACAGATCCGGATGGAGCCTTGAGCAGGCTTTTTACACGGATCAGCAGATTTTCGATCTGGAATGGGAGCATATCTGGGGGAAATACTGGTTGTTTGCAGGCACAATCGCCGATATACCTAAACCGGGAGATTATTTTACCTTCACCATTCACAACAATTCCATCATTATCATAAGAGGAAATAAGGGAGAAGTATATGCCCATTATAATACCTGCAGGCACCGGGGCTCTTTGATTTGTCTTGAAGAAAAAGGTAATGCTCCTAAATTGATTTGTCCCTATCATCAATGGGTGTATGATAAGGACGGCTCTCTTTTCAAAGCACGGCTCATGCCGGATGATTTTGACAGGTCCGGATACGGATTGCATCCCGTACAGCTACAGGTGGCGAACGGACTTATTTTCATTTCCCTGGCTGATAATCCTCCTGATTTTAAAAAAGTATTGGAAGACTATGCCCCTTTTTTGAAGCCATATAAAATGGATCAGGCTAAAGTAGCGTATAAAAAAAAGTACGAACTACACACAAACTGGAAACTGGTGGGAGAAAACTTCAGGGAATGTTACCATTGCGGGCCGGCCCATCCGGAGTATTGCAATGCTGTTATTGGCGCTAATTTAAGGGAACCGGTTGAGGAGGTTCTTGCACAACGCAGTGTGGAATGGCAAAGCAAGGGACTGGCCATTAACAATATTGATTTTGAAAATGATTCATTTCATTTTGCCATCCGCTACCCGCTACGTCCGGGAGTTTTAAGTTATAGCCTTGATGGAAAAGCTGTTGCGGTGCCGATGGGAGACCACAAAGATTTTAATGCAGGCGTACTTGGATTGGTGGTGTATCCCAATTTTTGGATGGATGCAGTAAGCGACTATATGTGGACAATGAGGCTCACGGCAGTAAGCCCTTCGCAAACTACCATAGATTTAACCTGGCTTGTGGATAATAATGCCGTGGAAGGTGTAGATTATACCATAGACCGTCTGGTAGAATTCTGGAAAATAACAGGTGAGCAGGATTGGGAGCTATGCCAGAATAATTATCGTGGTATAGAATCCAGCCATTATCAACCCGGTCCTTATGCCCCTGTGGAATCGGATGTTGCAAAATTTGTTGATTGGTATATTGAACGCTTACGGAATGGAACGGGGGAGAAAGTTGAATAGTCGAATGGTTGATAAGCTGATTGGCAGGCTTCATCAATCACCCGATCAACCTCCCAGCTTATCAACCTATCACCCGACCAACTTCTCCCGAACCCTCTTCATAAAGATCCACATAAAAAATCCTACCATAAAAACTATCCCTGCATTTAAAAGAAAGACATCAGCGATCTTCAACCTGGAATCATGTAAATAACCGGTCCATAAATTCCCTGCAATATATCCGGCCCCATAGTAGGCTGCGGACAAAAGAGATTGACCTGTTGCCCTCCAATCTTCGCTTACCAGTTTATTCACGTACTCTACACAAACCACCCAGAATAATGACCAGGATATGCCGTGTAAAAGTTCAATAAAAATAGCGGCAACCGGATTTTTCACAGCAGCATATAACAGCATCCTGGTTACAGAAGCGAAAACAGTAACCAGTAAAGTGGTTTTTATGCCTAACCTCGCAATAATTTTGGCTGAGAAATAAAACAGCGGCAATTCACATAATCCCTGGAATGAAAGGCCATAGCCAACCAGCGAAGCCGAAGCCCCGTTTTCTTTCATGTATATGGAATAAAAATACCAGATGGGGGAAGTGCCCGCAGAAATTAGAAATACACCCAACAAAAGAAAGACAAGGGTCTTATTCTGAAAGATCTCTCTCACCCGTTTAAATGACTGGCCGCTTTCAACACTTATCTTTTCATTATCGGATTTCAGTGAAATAGAAAATATAAAGACCAACGCCATACTGGTGGCGGAGATTACAAAAATAACGGTAGTGTCGATAGCGTCAATCAATTGCCCCGTTATTATACCAGTGAATGCCCAGCCTGCGGCGCCGGCTATGCGCAGGGTGCCATAAGAAAATTTTGCATCGCTTTGTACAAGTTTCAATGAAAGACTATCAAGAAGGGGTTGCAGCGCATTGTAAAAAAGCGCCATAAACAGGGTTATTAAAAATAAGTACGCAAAGCCGCCGCCGAAAAGATAGAAAACGTAGCTTACCGTAGCTAAAAAAGAAGACATTAAAAAACATTTCTTATATCCCAGCCTGTCAGCCAGCATGCCATAAAAAGGCTGTACCAAAAACATCATTAGCGGAACAACGCTGATCATTATCCCGATCTGTATCCCGCTCAGGCCCTTGTCTTTACAATAATCCGCAAACAGGGGCAGCCAGGAAGCGGTACAACAAAATACAAGGAAATAAAGTATTCTTAGTTTGTTTGCCTCGCTTATTTTCATCTGTAATAATCCTGATGCCCGTCAAGATAAGTTGAAAAGTTGGCATGAATGGTTCTTTTTAATAAATATATTGACTTTTTTACCGGAAAATAATAGCCTGTCCTATCGCTAGTCAATTGGGATTAAGGCGGGTTCTTATTCATTTATTCACCGGAAAACTTCGCACTAAAAAATTATTTTATATTTACATTCCACCGGCGGATAGCTGGTAATAATTTCACGATTATATCAAAATAGCATATTCGATTGATTAACAAAACGCATCAAACAATTTTATAATGATTCCCTTTTTCCAAAAAATTATTGATGTATTGAATGAATCAAGAATTCCATACATGCTTTCAGGGAGCGTGGCAATGGGTATTCATATAGTTCCCAGGGCAACAAGGGATTTTGATTTTGTGGTATATATGCAACTAAACCAGGTGACTAATTTTGTAGAACAATTTAAAGAAGGCTATTATTGTGATGAAGATGCGGTTAAAGATGCCATAAAACATAATAGCATGTTTAACCTGATTGATTTTGAATCACACTATAAGGCGGATTTTATTTTAATGAAAGAAGATGATTATGGTATAGAGGCCTTTAATAGAAGAATTGAAATGGAATATTACGGGAAAAACTTTTTTTTGATAACTGCAGAAGACTTACTGATCTCAAAAATTATTTGGATACAAAATATCCAATCAGCAGTACAAATGGAAGACATAAAAAATCTTTGCCGGCTGGATACCATAGATTGGAATTATACTAATAATTGGATAAAGAAATTAAAGCTAAATGCCTTTAATTTATTATAAAATGCACGATACACCACAGCAGATATACGATTTACAATTAAAGTTATGGCTCGCAAAACCGCCAGTGGAGCGGTTACACCAGTTAATGATTGACAATGAGGCTTTATTTAAATTCTGGAGCGAAGTTAAACCTGCAAATAAAAGCACTAAAAAACTTCTACTTACAAAAACAATCATTAAATCAAATTTTCAAAAATAATAGTTTGTTTAAAAATATAAGGTATCCTTAAAATCATTTTTAAACAGCTTCTAAGGTTTTCCTCCACTACTTTTTTTAAGTATGTCATAAAACTGGTTATTGAAAGCAAGAAACTCTTTCTCTAATAAGTCAATCGTTCCCTCCTTGGTAGCTGATAATGGCTCCAGGGCCATGGCCACTTCAAGGTATACATCACTCAGGCGGCGGCGATATTTAAACTCATCAAAGAAAACCGTTTTCCGGTTAAGCTCCAGTATTTCCTTTCGCATGCTGTCAAGAGCAGCGAGTGCTGCCTGTTGACCGGCTGTTTTAGTACCGGGTTTGGTTAACAGAGCAATCGAATTGTCAAGCGTATCTACCAAAACCGCCAGCTTTTCATGCAGTGTGTACAGGCGCATACCCTGCCGGTAAAGCTTTTCAATATTTTTAGCGCTGAAGTTTTTAGCGTCGTTGGGTTTGATGTTGATTGACTGCTCATATTTTTTACCGCCCGCCAACAGCACTACTTTGTATTTGCCAACCGGTACCCGGGGGGCAATAAAACCTGAAGATAAGACCGAAGACCCCGCCACGAAACCTCCCTTTGCTACTTTCGGCGGGTTAATATTGAAAGGCCAGTACACTTTATTCAGGCCCCTCAGAGAAGTACCATTGATGTCCTTTATTTTCTTATTGGCGGCATCATATATTTCTAATTTAATAATTGACTCGCTGCGCTCTTTTAGGTAATAACTGATAGCAGGCAATGTAACTTTCCCATCGGCGGTAAAGCCCGAAATATTATACCCGGTTGATGGCACCTGTGGGCTGAAGTCATAAATGAAATCATTGACCGGGTACATGATCACATCCTGGTTTACATCAGATTTTACCAGGTTCCGCAGGGGTTGTAAATCATCGATGATATAGATGCCCCGTCCATGAGATGCGATTACAAGGTCGCCGGTTTGAGGTTGTACCTGTATATCCCTTACTAAGTTGTACCAGGGCATATTTTGGTACTTGCTCCTCATCCAGTTGGAGCCACCGTCAATGGAAATAAATAACCCCATCTCCGTTCCGGCAAACAAAAGCTGCGGGTTTTTTATATCTTCCCTGATTACATGGGCAAAGCCCGTAAACTCAGGCGATGCGAACCTCGTCCAGGTATTCCCGGCATCCCTGCTCATCGCGATATAAGTACCATGGTCGCCATACATGTGATTGTCGAAGGTTACATACATCCTTGCAGGATCCAGTTTCGACAGTTCAATACAGCTTACCCATGCGCTTTGCGGTATGCCGGCCTTCCAGGCACCGGAAGCTTTATTGGTCCAGGTTTTGCCACCATCCCTGGTCACCTGGAGGTTGCCATCATCAGTACCCACCCAAATAATATTTTCATTGGTTGGGTGCTGTGTAATGGTGTAGATTGTACAGTGGTTTTCCGCGCTTGTGTTATCGCCGGTGATTCCACCACTCTCTTCTGATTTCTGCTTGTCTTTATTATTGGTAGTAAGATCCGGTGAGATGCGTTGCCAGTTTCTGCCTTCGTCGTTTGACCTGTATAAATATTGATTGGCCATGTATAAATTGTACAAGGTTTTGCCGGCAGCTGATTTTTTTGCAGATGCACCCGTCACAATGGGTGTATTCCAGTGAAATCGGTGGTCCTCCTCACCGGCTACCTTTTGTGGTTTGATAGATGCAGTGAGCCCGATAGTTAAATCAACCCGGTTGGCATTGCCCCCCTGCGATTCTGCAAATACAATTTTGGAATTCACCGGGCTTGGCTGCACCCAGAAACCATCCCCGCCATTAATATTGTACCAATCCGCACTATTCAGGCCACCGGCGGATGAGTTGGGCGCCATCCAGCTTCCGTTATCCTGGAGGCCGCCATACACATTGTAAGTTTTTTCGTTATCGGTACTCACATGATAAAACTGGCCTACGGGCAATTCATTGAGAAATTGCCAGGAAACGCCTTTGTTCATGCTCAGGTAAACACCTCCATCAGTACCCAGGTACATTATATCGGTGTTGGATGGGTTTATCCAGAGTGCATGATGGTCTGGATGGGGTTCCACCCCACCAATCACCGTATTGCTCCAGGAATAACCGCCATCTTTTGAATACTGAAAATCATAAGCAGGCCGGTAAACTTTTTTAGCATCCTTAGGATCAAATACCAGCGTACTGAAATAGAACGGCCTCGCCGTGATGTTTTCCGTAGCAGCTAATTTTTCCCAGCTATCGCCTTCATCCTTTGAAATATACAGACCGGGTATTTTTGCTTCCACTATTGCCAGTACTTCTTCTGGCTTGGAAGGGTTGATGGTGACGACTATCCTCCCCACATCACCTGAAGGCAACCCCCTGGTAATTTTACTCCAGGTTTCACCGCCGTCAGTACTCTTGTATAATCCGCTACCGGGTCCCCCGGATGAAAATGAATAAGGTTTACGCCGGAACTGCCAAAAACTTGCGATCATTATTTTAGGATTGGCCGGGTTAATCGCAATATCTGCACAACCAGTTTCATTGTTAAGAAATAAGCTCTTTTTCCATGTTTTGCCTCCGTCGGTTGTCTTGTACAATCCCCTGTGCGGACTACTGCTCCACAAGGGGCCCGGCACCGCAACAAAAATGGTTTTAATATCGTTGGGATCAAATAATATCTTACTAATATGCTCCGTACTGTCCAGCCCAATCTTTTGCCAATTGTTGCCACCATCGGTTGTTTTATAGATGCCATCCCCAATAGATACCGTATTTCGCATATTGCTCTCACCTGTACCGGCATACACTACTTTAGCGTTCCCCTTTTCAATTGCCATCGCACCGATACTTTGACAATATTTATCAAAAACCGGGGCGAATGAAATCCCCCCGTTCTGGCTTTTCCAGATGCCACCGCCTGCAGTGCCTACATACAAGGTCAACTGTTCATTAACAGCCATGCCTTCAATGGCAGTTACACGGCCACTCATGGTAGAAGGCCCCAGTGCCCTGGCGGCAAGGGTCTGAAAATAAGAAGAGTTGATAGTCGTTTGGGAAAACAGATTACCGGCACTAAAACAGCACATCAATACTATGAAGATATTTTTTTTCATACAACTTGTTGACAAAGAAGGAATTTGACCATCACCATTGCCCATTGCCCATTGCTCATTGCTCATTGCCCATTGCCTATTACCTATTGCCCATTACCTATTGCCCCTACTCGGCAATAAATAATTTTTCGTCCACTGCTGGGTTGGTCGTGATAGTTTTTGTAACGATGACCAATCCGACCTGGTCGATTTTATAAGGTACTTTTACACCAAAATCAGTAACCTGGTAATCGAAGTTTTTTAAGGTCACCTTGATATCCTGGCCCTGTTGTTTGGCAATAGTTTCCTGTTTGTAAATAAGATTGGTTTTCAAATCAAAAAAGTAGGTAGTCTCGTTTTGATTTTTGGTGGTGAGTTTTATTTTGAAATATTCGTTGCCTTCTTCTTCATCCTTACCCAATGATTCCACACTGCTCCCTTTCTCACTATAATCAACAAAAGGATCCTGTATATCCAGCTGGTCCAGTTTTACTTTTAATTCATCTGCGCTCAATGGTTGCAGGGTCGTCTTCCCTGCCATTGGATTTTGTGACCACCCTTGCGTAGGCGTAGTAATTTCAATAATCTTATTACCCTGGAATTCTGCATCAAACCTTGTGCCTTTACCATTTATAGCCTGCATCGTAAAAGGTATTTGCAGGCCCTGCACTTCTATCTGGCCCTCCATTTTCAGGGAATTGACTTGTTTCCACTTCTCCTTACCACCGATCGCGGCAATGTATTTTGCGATTACTTCTTCGGCCGTTTGCGCCTGCATGGAAAAACCTGCCGATAAGATCGCAATCAATATCACTGATTGTAAAAAAGCCTTTTTCATTTTGTTGGGTTTAATTGTTTCTGAATGATTAGAACACAATAATACACTAATAAGTAACAATATCTCTTAATATAAGTTGAGCAAAAAAATAATTATTTAATTATTTTGCCGTAATTTAATCATCTGTGGAAACTTAACTTTATGGCCGGCAAATAATGAGTCAAAGTTTAAGAGCAGGATGAAAGAACTGGGGTACCTGGTGGAATAATCAGAACACACTCCGTCCAACCTATCCTCTATCATCGAAAGTAATAGGTCTAATAATAAATATACCAATATGCCTGGCCACTACAAATATCTGACAACAGATACAAACATTATATTAAAACGTTAAAGTGCAGTAAAATTTATCATTTAGTCAAAATCCCCATCCTGTAAAAAATTGCATTTCAACTCCGTATTTGTGTCCGGTAATAAATTTTGATAACAATTAATCATATCTGATTAAATTCGAAGACTAAAATAAAACCTGCTGTAAAATAATCAAGGTTACCGGAATTCGATAAATCAATCACCTTCTTTAAAAAAGAAACATTCATATGATCAATTTTACCCAACCCCAACGATCCCTTTTATTTCCGGTGTTCATTTTTTTAATACTTGCAAACAGTTCCCTGGCACAGTCCCGTATAGACAAACTTTTACCGGTCAGAGGTTTT
>JBDTWP010000146.1:0-14332 GCA_040006615.1 Ferruginibacter sp. | reverse complement strand
GGAAGGGTCTTTGTCATTTTGGGGTATTGCAGGCACAGGCGGTCATTCCTACGTAATCGTGGTTCCCAATCCATAATCCTCAATTTTTCTATATAAGGTGGTTAACCCTATATTCATCAATTTCGCAGCTTCGGTTTTATTGCCCCTGGTGTGAATCAATACTCTTTGAATATGTAATTTTTCCACACTGGCCAGGTCAAATGCGGATAAGGCTTGTCGACCGTAATGCAACTGTTGCATCTCCGGGGGTAACCCTTCTACCGTTAATTCGTTGCCGGATGATAATATGACCGCACGTTCAATAACATTTTTCAATTCCCGTATATTTCCTTTCCAGTCATGTTGCTTCAGCCGCTCAATAAAGTCCTTGCTCATAGAATCAATCTTTGTATTGGTTTTTAGAGCAAACATTTTAAGAAAATATTCAGCCAAAACAGGAATATCATTTTTTCTGTCTTTTAATGAAGGCAGCGAAATGGTAAAAACATTGATGCGGTAAAAAAGGTCTTCCCGGAATTTACCTTCATTTACTTCCTGCTGCAGGTTACGGTTGGTAGCAGTAATGATTCTTACATCTGCATTGGTAGGTTTGGTATCCCCCACTTTAATAAATTCATTGGATTCTAATACGCGCAACAATTTAGCCTGCAGGTCAAAATGCATTTCACCGATCTCATCTAAAAACAATGTACCGGTGGATGCTTCCTCTATCAGGCCTTTTTTGTCTTTTATGGCACCCGTAAAAGCACCCGCTTTGTGGCCAAATATTTCACTTTCCAGCAAATCCTTCCCAAAAGCGCTGCAATTAAGCGCCACAAAAGGATTACCCAATCTTTTGCTGCTATTATGAATGGCTTGTGCAAATACTTCTTTACCGGTGCCGGTTTCCCCCAACAACAAAACTGTGGCATCGGTAGGGGCAACTTTTTTTGCCATTGCAATGGCTTCCATTATTAATGAGGAGTTCCCAAGAATACTATCGAAGTTGTATCGTCTGCCAACCTGCTGTTCCAGTTGCCCAATTCGCTTTAGCATTTGCACTTTTTCTATTGCCCGGTTGAGCAACGGAATAATTTTATTATTATCATCGCCCTTGGTAATATAATCAAACGCGCCGCTTTTAATAGCCTGCACCCCATCACCAATATTGCCATATGCCGTAAGTAAAATTATTTCAACTGCCGGATATTGTGTCTTTATTGCCGCAACAAAATCAACACCATTACCATCCGGTAGTTTTACATCACATAATACCACATCAACCCTCTCTTTTTCCAATAATTTCATTCCCGACTTAATTGTTCCGGCTTCTAATACCGTAAAACCTTCAAGCCTGATAATGCGGCTCAAAAGCGAACGAAGTTTTTCTTCATCATCTATGACCAGGACCTTGTTCAATATTGCTTATTAAAATGTGAATTACCAAATTTAGTCAAAATAGTATTGGGAACTTTAATGTGGAAGCAGTCATGGTGGTGGAATTTTTACCATTTGAAATGGCCCACCGGGAAAATACCCGCGTTGGCTAAAGAATTGCAACCAACGCTGAAATCGTGCAATATTTTACCCACTCAGTAGTATTATTCATATAATGACCGATAGTTCTGCGCCTGGAAATTAACGCATTCCCGCAATTAAACTGAGGTATTTCCAAATCAGATGCCTACGAATTACAATTTACTATATACCAGATCTCCGGTACACTTCAATAATTTTATATGAAAAAAGCACCTGGTAATATTATAAAAATTTAAAATTAGTTGAGCACCCCAACCTGCTTACCCGCTTCATTATTTCAGGTAATTGATCCTTTTGGTTGTATAACAGCTTCAAAATTGAACTTCCTGCCCGTTTCATCAGGACTGCGCATACATGAAACCGGCGTCAATATAAAACGGAACATTCATTGTGAATTCTCAATTTTTTCTAAATTGACCATTCACTCCGGGCCGAAATTCATCTAGTCCGGCGCGCATTCACAAATCAGGCCGCTACTTTACTTTCACTATAATTCCAATTAATAAAAAACATGGCATAGAGTTGAATATAAACAATAGAAATCAACTATGAAACAGCTAATAGATTTTTTTAAAACAGTTTTTGACTACTCAGACTGGCCACCGCGATGGCATTCTGGTAAATGGAGTGAATTTGACGGCTGGCTTTATATCATAAGTGATTTGCTGATTTGGTCCGCTTTTCTTATAATCCCTGTTTTAATCACCAAAGATATAATCCGGAAAAATGATGCGAAGTTTGTCAAAGTATATTTTCTATTCGCTGCTTTTATTCTTGCCTGCGGTGTTACCCATTTTTTAGATGCTGTTTCCTTTTGGTTTCCCCTTTACCGGCTCAACGGTTTAGTGCTTTTATTAACGGGCGTACTCAGCTGGGTAACCGTTTTTCTGATTATCAGGTATTCGCCTTTGGCTTTTTCATTTCGATCTCTGCAGAATTTGGAACAGGAAATTGAACGACGAAAAAAGACAGAAAAAGAATTAATGAACAGTGAAGAGCAGTTAAAATCAGTTTTTAAAAATGCTCCCTTTGCCGCAGTAGTAGTTGATGGCAGCGGATATATAAAAAAATGGAACCCTGCGGCTGAAAATATGTTAGGCTGGAAGGAAGAAGAAGTGATGGGAAAACTTCTCCATTCCATCCTGGCTCCGGAAAGCCACGAGGGTGTGGAGGTAGCCGCCATGAAGAGGTTTTTTGATACCGGTGAAGGTCTCATTTTAAACAAAACCTTTATACAGGCTGCCTTGCGAAAGGATAACGATGCCATTGAAGCAGAACTAACCGTAACACCCATCAGCATTAAGGATAGTCATTGGTTTATTGTGTTTCTAAGAAATGTTACTGAAAGAAGAAAGGCGGAAGATGCATTAAGGGTAAATGAAGAAAGATACAGGCTTTTAACCAGTGAAGTGTACGATTGTGCCTTCATCATGCTTTCCCCGAAAGGCAAAATCATCAGTTGGAATGAAGGAGCTCACAGAATCAAAGGGTATACTGAAAATGAAATCATTGGAAAACATTTTTCTGTTTTTTATACAAAAGAAGCAATTGAAAGTAATTGGCCAATGGAAGAATTGGCAAATGCTGAAAAAGAGGGTCGTAGTGAGAATGAGGGTTGGAGAGTAAAAAAAGATGGTTCTCTTTTTTGGGCCAATGTGGTTATTACTGCGTTGAAAAGCGATGGAGTGACCATTGGTTTTTCTAAAATAACACGCGATAACACGGAACGGAAAAAATCAGAAGAACAGATCAGACAGTTGAATGCGCTACTGGAGCAACGTGTCAGGGAAAGAACAGAAGAACTACAGCAAAGTGAAAATAAGTATCGCAAACTTTTTGAAAACAGCCCGTTGCCAATGTGGGTACTCGATCTTCCCTCGTATAGGTTCATTGATGTGAATGAAGCTGCCATTATTAATTATGGCTACTCGCGACAGGAATTTCTATCCATGTCTACTTTGGATATCCGGCCGGACGACGAAAAAAATCGTTTCCTGAATTTTGATCATTCCACTTTTCTTGGTAACACATATAATTGGAAACACCTGAAAAAAGATGGTTCTATCCTCTATGCAGAAGTGAAAGCTCATGAGATGAATATTGGCAAAAAAACAGCCCGCCTGGTCCTTAGTATAGACATTACAGAAAGAAAAAAAGCACAGGAAAGACTTGAATTTGCGCTTGAAGCGGGTCAGATTGGAATTTGGGAACTTGACCTTATTAATGATACTTCTGTACGAAATTTACGACATGACCAGATATTTGGTTATCAAGAAATACTTCCATGCTGGGGTATTAAGAATCTCATAACAATTATCCACCCCGATGATGCAAAAAGGGTAGAAACTTCCTTTAAAGAAGCATTAAAAACGGAAAGCTGGATAGTTGAAACAAGAATTATCTGGCCGGATCATTCGATTCACTGGGTTTTGATAAAAGGAAAGGTTATTGGGGAAAATAAAGAAAAGCCTTTAAAAATGCTTGGGACTGTAATAGATATTACGAATTTAAAACAGGCAAAAGAGGAAATTCGCCTGCTGAATAGTGAATTGGAGGAAAGAGTTCAGATCAGGACAAGGGAACTAAATGCCGTAAACAAAGAACTGGAATCTTTTTCCTACTCAGTATCACATGACTTAAGGGCACCTCTTCGGGCCATTTATGGCTATTCACAGATGTTGTTTGAAGATTATAATACTAAATTGGATGATGAAGGACACAGGATCATTGACAGGGTAATGTTTAATGCAAAAAAAATGACCTCGTTGATTGATGACCTGCTTGAATTTTCAAGATTGGGAAAATCAACATTAAATAAAACTAATATTGATATCAACAAAATCGTAAAAGAAGTTATTGGTGTATTAAGCGAGTCTGGCAAATACCACCAGAACATAACTGTCGGAGAATTGGGTACGGCAATTGCGGATGAAGTAACTATCCGGCTCGTTTTTCAAAACTTACTCCTGAATGCAACCAAGTATTCTTCCAAAAAAGTTTATCCTGTTGTAGAGGTGGGCATAACTGAAACGAATAAAGGCACTACTTATTTTGTAAAAGATAATGGTGCAGGTTTTGACATGACTTATTATGACAAACTATTTGGTGTGTTTCAACGTTTTCACCGGCAGGATGAATTTGAGGGCACAGGTGTAGGTTTGGCGATTGTCCAAAAAATTATATTAAAACATGGTGGCCAGGTTTGGGCCGAATCAAAAGTGAATGAAGGAGCCACCTTTTATTTTACACTTCAATAAAATTAAAGCCGTTAAAAATGGACAAATCCCCAAACCTCGAAATCATCCTGATAGAAGATGATATGAGCGATGCTGAATTAACTATCCGTGCATTAAAAAAGAATAAATTGATAAACAAGGTGGTTCTTTTAAAAGATGGTGAAGAAGCGATTGATTATTTGTTTGTTCGGGGAGGGTATACCGCGGAGCTGCCGGATAATAATTCAAGGTTAATATTATTGGATTTAAAATTGCCCGGGATGAGTGGCTTAGAAGTATTAAAGAGGATTAAACAGGATGACCGGACCAAACATATCCTGGTTGTTATACTTACTTCATCAAAGGAAAACCCTGATATAGAAGAATGTTACCGGTTGGGAGCCAATAGTTATATCGTAAAACCGGTTGAATTTGAAAATTTTTCTAACGCAGTAACCCAGATCGGATTATACTGGTTGTTGCTAAATCATCCGCCTGTTTCACCAAGCTAGGTACCAAAAAAACTGACAAGATGACAAAAAAAATTAGAATATTACACCTTGAAGACGTAGAGATCGATGCGGATCTAGTTAGCAGGATTTTGAAAAAGGGAAGGATTGAAGCGGAAATACTGGTAGTAGATAATAAGGAAGACTATGTGGAAGCGCTGATTGAATTTACGCCGGAAGTTATTCTTTCAGATCATACGCTTCCCTCATTCAATTCCGGCGAAGCATTAAATATTTTCCAGCAAAGTGGAATGAAAATACCCTTCATATTAGTTACCGCCACTATATCGGAGGAATATGCGGTATGGGTGATTAAGGCCGGGGCAGATGATTATATTTTAAAAGACCACCTTGAAAAACTGCCTGATGCGATTAATAATTCACTTGAAAAAATTGAATCGGAAATTAACCTGGAAAATCAAAAAGCGCTGCAGGTAAAGGAAAAAACCAATGCAGTGTTGATGGCACATGAAGTAGAACGAAGTCAGATGACTAATGAGCTGCTTGAAAACATAAACCAGATTTTAGCGGCATCCAATCTTTATATCGATTGTGCAATCAGTGAAGAAGATAAACGACTCATATTTATGCAAAACAGTAAGAAATATATTTTAATGGCAATTGATGAAATCAAAAATTTGTCGCAGGTCATAATGCCTCCCACTCTTGATGAAATCGGCTTAATTGATTCTTTAAATAACTGGATAATATATAAGCAAAAACAAAGTGGAATGAATTTTAGTACAGAGTGGAAGAATTTTAATGATCGTGTAATGAGTGATAAATTGCAGCTTACCATATACAGGATTGTACAGGAACAACTCAATAATACCATTAAATATTCCAATGCACAAAATGTATATATATCCCTGGAGCAAACGGAAGACACCCTGGAACTGATAATTAAAGACAATGGTGTCGGGTTTGATACTTCAAAAATCACAAACGGTGTGGGTTTGCAAAATATAAACACAAGATCGGAAATTCATAACGGGAAAATGTCGCTGGAATCCCAACCGGGTCAGGGTTGCCTGCTAAAGATAGTTTTCCCTTTATAATTTTTATGACTGGGTACACCTGTAGATATGGATCGGATGGATTAATAAAATATATTCATAATAACGCACAACACTATATTTTACTCCCTAATAGAATGTAATGAAAAAACAAATAAAAATATTATTACTGGAAGATTCAGAAGATGATGCGGATCTTATTCAATCTGAACTCAAACACGGAGCTATTAATTTTACTTCATTGGTAGTAGATACCAAGACCGATTTTATTAATGGGATCCGGGATTTTAAACCTGATCTGGTACTTTCTGATCATGCCATGCCCCAGTTCAATTCAGTGGAGGCTCTAAAAATATATAAAGATCAGTTAAAGATCCAAAAACACAACGCTCCCTTTATTTTAATCACCGGCACTGTATCAGAGGACTTTGCGGTACAATGCATTAAAGAAGGCGCCGATGATTATATTCTAAAAGACCACCTGCACCGCCTTCCAACTGCCATAGAAAATGCCCTGGAAAAATGCAGGATTGAAAATGAAAATCAAAAAACTGCCGCTGAAAAACTCTTATTGCTTGAAAGATATGAGTATATTTCAGATGCAACTTTAGTAGCTGTATGGGACTGGGATATCGTAAACAATTCAACATACTGCGGAAAAGGTTTTGAGAAGATTTTTGGCCACGCCTGCGACCCAAATGCAGAAAATAATAATTTAAACACCGCTTTCATAGGCGTGGAAGATATTGAGCGGGTTGTATCCGGCCTGGAAAAAGCTATGGAAAGCGGCGACAATAACTGGTGTGCCGAATATAAATATTTAAAAGCCAATGGTGATTTTTCATTTGTACAGGACAACGCGGTGATAATAAGGAATGAACAGGGGAAAGCCATTAGAATGATTGGCGCAATGAAAGATATTACTGATAAAAAAAAGGAAGATTTACGATTGAAACTATTGGAATCAGTTATTGCCAATACAACCGAAGCGGTTTTAATAGCCGAAACCGATTCATTGAATACCCGTCTGCTAAAAATTTTGTATGTAAATGAAGCCTTTTCCAAAATGACGGGGTACACCAATAAGGATGTAATCGGAAAAACTCCGGTCATCCTGCAGGGAGAAAAAACAGGCCAGGATGCACTTGATCAACTAAAAAATGCATTTGAAGAAAATAAGCCTTCCAAAGTGGAAATGATTAGTTATAAAAAAAACGGTGAAGAATTCTGGATCCAATTATCTGTAACCCCAATCGCCGATGACAATGGTGAATTTACTCTTTGGGTTTTTTTAGAAAGGGATATTACGCAACAAAGAATCCATATTGCAGCAATTGAAGATCAAAATTTAAAATTGAAAGAAATTGCATGGATGCAGTCGCATGTGGTCAGGGCACCTTTAGCTAGGATGATGGGGTTTATCAATCTGATCAACCCAGGTAGTGATGCTGATATTGAAAGAGCTGAACTTTTGCAATATGTTTTGAATTCTGCCCGGGAGCTGGATGGTATTATCAGGGCAATAGTTGAAAAATCTGAAAAAATAAATGATATATAAATATGGGGGTAATTGTATTAATTGTTGATGATGATGATTCAGTTCGCTTTTTTCACCGCGTTATTGTAACTCGTAGCAAATTATCTTCCAGGCCGATAAGCTTTGGCAGTGGAGAGAAGGCACTTGATTACCTGGATCAGAATTGTAGTGAAAATGATCTTTACCTGATCTTACTGGATATCAATATGCCTGGGATGAATGGCTGGGATTTGGTGGATGCAATAGGTGGCAAAACTTATCATAACCAGGTTTATATTGTAATGGTAACTTCTTCTGTAGATAGGGAGGATCATGAAAAAGCAAAATCCTATGATATGATCATTGATGTGATTGAAAAGCCGATTTCCGATGAGGAATGTAAAAAGATTATGAATTCTTCTTTAATTACCCAATATTTATAAATTTTAAAAAAAGAATGAAATATAGGCTGCTAACAGGACCGCAAATAGGCAAGAGCGAAACTATCCCGGTGATCCGCTGTTTGAGTGTTTCACCAACAGCCAGGCAGTAATCTTTTTGCGGGCAGCGAAATTGGTAGCTTTAGTACCATCTTACATTTATCTTCCACCTTGTATAGAACATGATCTGTTTATTTGTTTGAAATAACAACCCTGGCAACTGAAAGAAAATTGGTGAAATTTTATTATATTGTTGGTTTATTTGGTATTGCGCAAAAATAGAATCCTTAAATTTTATCGTTCAATTCAAAACCTGTACTATGAATAAGATATCACGTAGAAAAATTATTAAGAACCTTGCTTTTGGTGGAGCTGCTATTCTTTATTCCCCTCATACTTTATTGTCGGCTGGCCTCCCGCGGAAAGACCGTTTGGGTGTGGCATTGGTGGGGCTTGGTTACTACAGTACTGATTTACTTGCCCCGGCCCTGCAACAGACTAAGAACTGCTACCTGGCAGGCATCGTTACGGGTACCCCGTCCAAGGCCGAATCATGGAAGACAAAGTATAATATACCCGACAAGAACATCTACAATTATCAAAACTTTGATCAGGTTGCCAATAACCCGGATATTGACATTGTGTATGTGGTGCTTCCTCCATCCATGCACCATGAATATGTTTTAAGGGCAGCCAGCGCCGGAAAACATGTATGGTGTGAAAAACCAATGGCGATGACTCCGAAGGAATGCCAGGAAATGATCGATGCCTGCAAAAAAAATAAAAGATCCCTGGCGATCGGTTACCGCCTGCATCATGAGCCGAATACCATTGAATACAGGCGTATCGTAAATCAACAATTGCTGGGGAAAGTTCAGAAACTAAACTGCGCGGCCGGCTACCGCGATAACCGCACCAACCACTGGAAACAAAAAAGGGAAATGGGAGGAGGTGTACTTTATGATATGGGTGTATATGCCATACAGGGCGCCAGGTTGGGCACCGGCATGGAACCCGTCTCAATCCTAAAGGCAAAAACGTCTACTACCCGCCCGGAAATTTATAAAAATGGCCTGGACGAAACCACTATTGCCACCCTTGAGTTCCCGGGAGCTGTGCTGGCTGATATTAAGACCAGCTTTGGTGAAAATATCAATTTCCTGGATATCACCTGTGAGAAAGGATCCATTAATATGGCGCCATATTCAGGATACAATGGTTTAAAGGGCCATAGTCCTTTAGGGGAAATTTATCATCCATACGAAGTGCCCTGGCAACAGGCAAAGCAAATGGATGATGATGCTATGTCAATTAAAATGGGAAAGCCGATGCAGGTACCCGGTGAAGAAGGGCTGCGGGATATTCGGATCGTGGAGGCAATTTATAAATGCGCAGCCACGGGACAGGCTGTTAAATTATAGGAGGTGAGCCACCAACGGTTCCCGTCCTAGTATGGTCGTTCAGGTAATTGAGGTTCCATTGAATTTATTTTATATTTGTTCTTCTCCGGATTTTAGTGCCTTCACCTTTTTATTCATGTTCATTTTATGATTGATTTAATCCGGAATTGGCCTTCATTGAGCAATTGAGTCATTGAGCAATTATTCTTCCATTTGTCTTTATTATTGAAGGAAATATTCTTGGTTTTTTGTGGCTTTTTTATTAGATTACAATGAGAGAAATCTTTGGTGCAAAATAAAACCAATATGATTTTTTTTATCAAAAAGCTGCATTTTTCTCTCCCACGATTACGAGACCTTTATGAGACCTTTATGAGACTTTTATGAGAGGTTCCTACTAAGGAACTCCTGGGTTAAGCCATACCTGATCCGGGTCTAACACGCCTTTGATCACTATGCAGGATATTTCATCGGAACGGGATAAACGTTTCGCGTCTTTCGGGGGACTATCGTATGTGACGGATGGTTATTTGCTATCTGGTTAAGTGGACCACGAAAGAATCTTTTGCAGATCATAAGCATGAACTCTTCATTACCTCCTTTTTAACAAATTATAGAAAATGCCAAATGGGTCCCGGCGAGACTAATAATTTATCTGAATATGAAATAGTTACAGAAAATATTAGAGATGATCGTTTTAAGCTCTCTGTTGAATTATTTAATGTAAGTTATTTCGCATCAGTGTTTCCGTATTGCAAAAGAACCAGATTATAGTTATGCCTATACTCTCTGTCCGGCAAAATAATCTTACCTCAATGCATTAAAATATCAAAATAAAGATGTAAGGCCAGGAATAGAAATAACATTTAACGATGTTGGTTCACATTGGGAATTTGCTATCAGTGATAGGGTCACTGGAATTAGTAGTCAACACTTTGGTCAGATTTTTGAATTATTTAAAAGTCTTCCCACGAAATCTGAATTTGGGGAACAGGCCATGGGCCTGGCAACAGGTAAAAAAATTGTTGAACAACACCATGGAAAAATCTGGATAGAATCGGAAGAAGACAAAGGGAAATCCATTTATTGTACCATAAAAAAATAAAATTATGTTTGTAGTTATCAGTAGTTTTGAAGTCCAGAATGGAATGGAAAGCGAGGTAAAGCAGGCTTTCAGGAACCGGCCAGGGTTCGTTGATAATGATAAGGGCTTTATCCGCCTTGATGTATTAAGTCCTGCGGAAAATCCTAAGGGGATTTGGCTGCTTACTTATTGGAAAGATGAAGAAAGTTTTAAAGATTGGCACAAAAACCATCTTAAGGATTCGCATAATGGGATTCCGAAGGGATTAAAATTAGTACCTCATAGTTTCAAACTACGTTTTTTTGAGCACATCACTTCCTAAAATCGAAAATGGATAACTCTGCATATACAGGCCAGGTAATAATGGAAAAAAAATCGTTGCTCGCGCAGCGGGTAACCGATATGCATTTTCAACACCATCCGGAGCTTGAAGTAAAGTATGGTAAAAAAGGCAAAGAAAAATGCCAGGCGGATACCCTCTATCATGTCAGCTACCTGTCAGAAGCAATCAGCGCAGGCAGTATTGAAATATTTTCAGCATATATTGATTGGGCACAAGTGATGCTGCAATCGAGAAGTATACCTTTACAGGATTTAATTGATACCCTGCAATATATTGCGGGAGCCTGTGAAGAATTATTACCGCCGGAAGATTATGAAACCGCTGCGGAATATTTAAAAATTGCTTTAAGCCGTTTGGAAAACATAAGACCATTTGCGGGAACGCTTATTACCAAAAACAATCCTTTATATACTGCTGCCGAAAAATACCTTGGCTTGCTTCTGGAGGGAAATAAAAATATGGCGCTGGCTGTAATTACTGACCTGGTAAAGAATGGTGAATCAGTACAGTCAATTTATGAGCATATCTTTCAGGCCACACAATATGAAGTGGGCTTACTATGGCAAACCAATAGGATCACTGTGGCTCATGAACATTATTGCACTGCAGCTACACAATTAATTATGGCATCGCTTTATCCCTATATTTTTAGTTCAAATAAAAAAGGTAAAAAATTGCTGGGTTGCACAGTTTCTGGCGATTTGCATGAAATTGGCATCCGTATGGTTTGTGACTTATTTGAAATAGACGGGTGGGATACGTATTATATGGGCGCCAACATGCCTGATGAAAATATAATCAGTGCCGTAAAAGAACAGAAAGGTGAAATACTAGCAATTTCTGCAACTATGCCATATCATGTAAGTAAAGTAACGGAATTAATTAAAAAGCTAAGAAGCAGTGGCTACCCTGATTTAAAGATCATTGTGGGAGGATATCCTTTCAGTCTCGATGCGGGATTATTCAGGCGCGTTGGCGCGAATGGCTGGGCAAAGACTACTAAAGAAGCAATTGAATTAGCTAATAGGCTGGTTTCACCCAACTAAATCGTTTAATCGAATGAATAAACAGCAATCTAACAAAACAGGGGATGGAACAAAGTCTTTAAATGCCTTAACAAATATGGACAGATGCAAGCAGGAAGATGCCTTAAATAAAATGACAGAATTGAATAATGAGCTTGTAAATACACAGCGCATTCTGGCAAAGCAAAATGCTGAAATTTCAAGACTAAATCAGAAATTGCTTACAGTTAATACAGACCTTGAACAATTTACATATGTGGCTTCACATGATCTAAAAGAACCCCTTCGCGCAATAATTGGCTTCATGGAGTTGCTTAAAACTAAATATGGGGATGACTTAGATGACAAAGGCAAAACCTATTTTGATTTTGCAATTGATGGAGGAAAAAGAATGCAAAAATTAATCACTGACCTGCTTGAGCTTTCTCGTACATCACGGCAAAACAGTGCCAAATCGGTCGAAAGCTTTAGCGTAATGTTAAGCGAAGCTAAGCAGAACTTATATAAACTTATCAGGGACAACGAAGCAGAAATTATTATACAGGCGGAATTACCCACGCTGAAAGTTATCAGAACAGATATTGTTTCCCTGTTTCAAAATTTGCTGGGTAATGCCATTAAGTTCAGAAAAAAAGAAATTAGCCCGGTTGTAATTGTAAGGGCGTATGAAAAAGAGGTTGATTGGTTGTTTAGCATTGAAAACAATGGAATTGGTATTGACGATAGCAAACTTGAAAAGATATTTGAAATATTCAGCCGGTTACATACAAAAAAGGAATTTGAAGGATCTGGCATAGGTTTGGCCATCTGCAAGAAAGTAGTTGAATTTCATGGGGGTAAAATATGGGCAGAGTCAGAGGAAGGGAAAGGAAGTACTTTCTATTTTACAATTTCAAAAAATATAGCCTCCACATGAGATCAATATCCATCATGTTGATAAAAGATATTAGCTAAGGTTTTAGTAATGAACCGGCGCACGGTAGTTAAATACGCAGCTATGAGTGAAGTTGAGTACGAGGCCTTACTGTTGAGAAAGGACTCCCGGTCTAAAATATTAGGTTCCTTATAGTCATTTGTAAAAGACAGGTTAAAAGCCCAACCTGCAGCTAGCGCAGCTCAAGTCCATGACTGGTTAAAAGTGCGCCACAAACGCTTTCCTTCAATCTCCCCCAAGACCGTATTTAATTTTGTTATGGCTATCCGGAAGAAATATTCTAATGCGCTGGAAGAGTCCAGCCGGGAATATTTTGTTGTTGAAGAGTTGCCGTATGGCCTTCAGGCCCAGGCCGGCTTTGGCCATTACATTTTGCTAATGCAGAAGAAAAGCGTAAGAAGGTCCACTTCTTCTTTATGATGCTGTCCCCCTTAAGGATGAAGTTTTTTCAATTTTCCTTAATCCCGTTTACTAACCGTACAGCAATCGAATCCCTTGAAAAGGCATTTAAGTTTTTACGTGAGCTTTCCAAATACGTAAATGAATGGAATATTTGCCAGTCCTATTATCCTGGTTTCGCCAGTTAAGTACAACAGCTATATTCGGAAAAATTAGTTGGGATAGCTAAAGTTGGTATTACTGCTTAAACCAATACAGATGCTATGGTAAGTAGGGTGATGATTCGCTTTGCGGTTAACAGTTACAAAAGCGGCTGTGCCCACTTGGAAAAATTACATCCTGAGTTGTGCGGATAAATAATAAAAAAAATGATGGTGATATTGCAGTTTATGAGTATCTTGTTTTTGTTACTGTTAGTTTATCGATTTAATCAGGGGAAATGATAACCTTTGAATTATTCTGCTGATCATCCTTTGAATTCCTTTACTGTACTTCTACTACTTTTTTTCTAGCGATTATTATTGATGCCGGTCAATTTTACCGGGAGATGTAAGTTGTGCGCTTTGGAGCTTTTTCAATTTTTTAAAACCATAAAGCCTGGCAAGATGGTCATTATTCGATCCTTGTGTAAATAATTATAAAAAAAATTTATGGAAAAATTTTTTACCCGCCGGAAGCTATTGATGTTTTCTTTTTTAATTGCTTCAACAATTGTGTTTGGCGTTCCTTCTGTTACCATTACTTCTGTGGCAGTGCCTGCATCAAGTTTCACACAAGGCTCGGATATTAACGTATTGTACATTGCACGAATGAGTGTTAGTACCGATCCTGTTACTGTCAGCAATGTACAATTAACATTATCGGGTACGCATGATGGAAATGACCTGGGATTTCTGAGAGTGTATTTTAATCCGACAACAGCCTCTGTCAGCG
>JBDTWP010000145.1:0-14368 GCA_040006615.1 Ferruginibacter sp. | reverse complement strand
TTGCTGTCCGCTTCCGCAAAAAGATCAAACAACCCTTTAAAATAAGCGCCTTCCTCTTTTGATCCGGAAAGAATTTCATTGAGCACGCCGTAAACTTCCACGCCGCGGTCTTCCGCTATGCGTAAAAATATGATACGATCAAGCGTTTGCTGAACCACAAAATTCAATTCATCTTCCGTAAAGTGTTGATTGCGGAGCGCTATGTTTTGAGCAAGCAGTATTCTCCATTCATCAAGCGATGCTAAAAATTCTTTATCTACGGTGGCTGTGCCTTTTTTATAGGTATCGCCTGCAATGAATTTATCAAAACTGCCTTTTAATACGCTTGCCTTGGAAAAGGTATTCCAGATAAAATCAAACTCGTCGAGATATTGTTTGTAGGTAAAATATTTTATCCTGGCTGTGCTTGCCTTATCGGAAGGATCAGGCTTTTTGGTACAATCATATACGGCAAATTCTTCAAAATCGGTAATGAGGCTAACGGGAAGTTTTGCACTCCATCCATAGCGCCGTACCTGGTAAGCAGGAGCTATATCTTCTTTTACCAATACACTTGGTTTCTTTGCTTCTACAAAAAACAATCGTTTACCACCGGGGAGCCTGAAAGAATAATCGGGCGCCTTGGTTGCGCTGCCAATCTTTAATTTGTCTTCATGGATCACTTCCCGGTAGGCCTCCGCATTGCCCTGTGAATTATCAATATCCCAGCCCAACGCTTTAAAGAAAGGGTTGATAAAATCCTGCCTTGTCTGGGTTTCGTTGTAATCGCTTTTTTTGTAGGAATCAATTTGAAAGGAAAATCTTTCTACCAGTTCAGCTATTTTTAAGTATGCTTCTTCTTTTGTAAACATGGTTTGAGGATGGATTTTACCAAATTTAGTGCTAATCTATGATTCAGAACCCCGGCTGTAAAAGTACTACCCTATAATTCGCCTTAAACATCAGAATCATTTCATAAATGTGATAGGGTACATTAGTTTTCCGGCAGTTTTACTTCATATGATGTTTATGGTATCTACATTTCCCAGTATAAAAGTGGCCTAAAGTGGTACAAACTGTCCTAAAGTGTCCTAAAGTGGCACAAACTGTCCTAAAGTGGCACAAACTGTCCTAAAGTGGCAACTATTGGCAATTATTGTCCTAAAGTGTCCTAAAGTGGCCTAAATGGATACCTGTTCTTTTCCATTGTCGCATATTTGTATCCTAAAATCATTTTTTATGAATAATAAACAAAAACAAACGGATTATTCCGTCATCAACATATTGCCCATCAAAGAAAACATTGAAATAATGTTAAACTCAGTATGGGAATGCCTGCTTTTTCACCAATGGATGGCCAGGCCAGCTTATTATTTTACTAACCATTTAAAAGCCGGCGCATCATGAAAACTGTTTCAAAACGCATGATACTTTGTACGAAAGATATTATGATGATTACTGGAAAGGGAGAACGTACGGCACGCAGAATAGCGGCATTCATTAAAAAAGAGCATAATGCTCCTTATGTTACTGTTGATGCAATATGCAGATATATGAGACTCAAGGAAGAAAAGATAATGGAGTTGCTCTATAATTATTAATCCCTATAAAAAAGAGGCCGAAAGGCCTCTTTTTATTTTCAACTGATCACCGGCATCCGAAAACACGGAATCGCAGTTCAACATTTTTATAGAAGAAAAATCACTTTCACATCACCACCTTACGGGTACCTCCTTATTACCTCCTTACTACCTGCTTCGCTTTTTCCATAGTATCGTATTCGAAAATTCCGAACAAAAAGCGAAGAAGGATACAATGAGAACAGGAGGAAGCTATACGCGTTTGCAGAAAGACAAGGTTAGCACTAATCTATCATCCTGAACATTAATTTTTAAATTTTATCCCGGTCAAAAGCGGACAAAAGCGGCCAAAAGCGGCCAGAATGGCCACAAAATTTTGAATCACTGTTTTCATGAATTAATCTTGTAATGCAAAGTTTATCAGCATAACCATAAAAAACGCTAATAACGTAGGGGAACTGCCTGGTAAATGAATGCAGGCTCATATTCTATGACCCGGTGGTTGGTTATTATTTATCCCGGTTAAATGGGAAAACCAAGCGACGAAGTTCCGGATGGTAAAATGTATTTGGGATGTAGTGAGGAAACCGAATAAGGTTCATTTGCTTTATCCAGGTAAGCATCTTTACGATGAGCCAAAATATAATGGCAGCCCGCCATACTAGTCAGTGGGTTGCTGTTGGAATCAACAATTTTTTTTAATTATTTAAATTTTAAAATTATGGGAACTATATCAAAAGGTATTCTCGGCGGATTCTCCGGTACAGTAGGAACTGTAGTAGGGGGATCCTGGAAAGGCATCAGCTATATGCGCAGCAGGTCCGCCGGAAGAACCAACGCACCCTCCCAGGCGCAATTGGAGCAGCAAGCTAAGTTTGCAGTGGGCATGAAGTTTGTCCAACCCCTGGCAGGTTTACTATCACTGAGCTTTAAAAGCTTTGCCGATAAAATGTCCGGTATCAATAATGCGTTTTCTTACGCCTTAAAGAATGCTGTTACCGGCAGTTTTCCAAACTACAGCATTGATTACAGCCTGGTATTGGTAAGTCGTGGCGACCTGCCCAACGGGGCAAATCCTGCAGCTTCGGCCATTGCTGATAGTATTGTCACCTTCACCTGGACCGACAACACCAAAACAGGTAAGGCAAAAACAAATGACCGGGCTTTGCTGGTAGTTTACTGCCCTGCATTGAACCAGGTCGTGTATACAACAGGCAGCGCTGCACGTGGCAGCGGCACGGACACCTTAGCCGTATCCACATTTACGGGCAGAAGGGTAGAGACCTTTATCGGCTTTATCTCCCAGGATGGAAAAGATGTGTCCAATAGTATTTACACAGGCGGGCTAACAATAAGCTAAGCCTTCATTATTATAAAACCGGGCGCCATGGAGCCCGGTTTTTTTATTGCTCTTTACCCAGTGTTATTTTCACAGATGATATCTTTTTAAAAGATGTCATCTGTAAAAATAAACGCCTTATTTTTTAAGTATATTTGCGCAATGAGGAAGGGTTATTTCATTACTATTTTATTACCTGTTTTTTTTCTGCCTGTCTTCGTTTACTCGGGGAATACGGCATATCGTAAACCACTTATTGTATCAAAAAAATTATCTTTTTTACATTTATCCTTCTCATCATTTCTGGTAATTTTTATTCACACTTTTTCTTTTTTTATCCTCGTCGCTATGACGCTTTTTGATTTCCTGTTATTGAAATGATTACCGGGGTATGGTAAATATTCAATGGGATAGTCCGGATAGTTGAGTCTTTTAAACTGTACCTATATGATGATCCCGGCAAATAATTATTTTGGTGCCTGATAAAATAGTCGGCGAATCAATGAATTACATGCTTAATTCTTAAAATACCTGGAAAGATGCAAATAGAAGCAGGAAATATTTTATTGATCGGTTCCATATTGTTGCTGGTTAGCATCATTGCAGATAAAACAACCAGTAAACTCGGTGTGCCCACCCTTATTTTCTTTCTGATCGTAGGTATATTGGCGGGCTCTGAAGGAATTGGAGGCATTCATTTTGAAAATGCTGAACTGGCCCAATTGATTGGAATCGTAGCGTTGAATTTCATCCTGTTTTCAGGTGGATTAGATACTAATTGGAAACTGATCAGACCGGTCCTCTGGAGAGGAGTAATGTTGTCCACTGTAGGAGTTTTTGTTACCGCATTTGCCGTAGGAATGTTTGTCCACCTGGTATTCGGCTTTTCTCTGGCGGAGGGGCTGTTACTGGGAGCCATTGTTTCTGCTACGGATGCCGCCGCCGTATTCTCTATTCTTCGTAATAAGGGGATTGGATTAAAGGGCTACCTGCGGCCGGTACTCGAACTTGAAAGTGGAAGCAATGACCCGATGGCCTATTTTCTTACCATATCAATTACCACCATTGTAGCTACCGGCAATGCGGATTTTCCAGGGTTGGCGGTCTCATTTCTGAAGGAATTTATTATTGGTGGCGCCATTGGTTACTTAATGGGCAGGGCAAGTCTATGGCTGATCAATAATATAAAACTTGAAACAGAAGGTTTATATCCCGTGCTTTCCATTGCGCTTGCCATGCTTACTTATTCGGCTACCCATTTCATTGGGGGCAATGGGTTTTTGGCCATTTATATTTCGGCTATTATTTTGGGGAACAGCAATTTCATTCATAAACGAAGCTTAATAAGGTTTTACGACGGACAGGCATGGCTGATGCAGATAACCCTCTTTTTAACCCTAGGCCTGCTCGTTTTTCCCTCCCGTATTTTTCCGGTAATTGGTATGGGGCTGTTGATCTCCGCCTTTTTAATTATCGTGGCCCGCCCTGCCGGTGTTTTTATCAGCCTTGCTTTTTTTAGATCCAATACAAGAAGTAAGATCTTTTTATCCTGGGTGGGGCTCCGGGGCGGCGTACCCATTGTATTTGCTACCTATCCTTTGATCAGGGGGATAGAAAAAGCGGAATTGATCTTTAACCTTGTTTTCTTTATTTCTGTAACCTCGGTGCTTTTGCAGGGAACCACATTAGCCTATGTGGCAAAACTGCTTCACCTTGACGTGCCGTCAAAAGCCAAAAGGCGTACAGATTTCGAAATAGCAGATAATTTTAAAAGGGAAAAAGTGCAGGTAGAAATTTCGCCGGGAAATATCGTAATCGGAAGGATGGTTGTTCAACTCGACCTTCCGAAAGGGGCCCAGATTATGACGGTTAAAAGAGATAACAAATATATTATCCCGGTTGGGTCAACGATGATACAGGTTCATGACAAACTTTTTATCCTCGCAGAAGATAAAAGAACGGTGGAGGTGGTTTATGATTCCCTACACATACCTCCGCCCGCATTACCTTCACAATAATTCACCTGGAAATTTTACTTATTTGTCGACATAACAAAACCCGCAATGCCTTTAATTCCTGGCGAAAAAAATATGAGTATAAAATTTGAAACCAGCTATGAGTTGAAAAAATTATCAATTATCAATTATAACCTTAATGGTATTCCCTGAAGTATTAAATTAATTCCCTGAAATTCCTTGCGATTTTAATAAGAGTATAAAAATTGAATACAGATATGAATTGAAAAAATTATCAATTATCAATTATCAATTATCAATTATTATTATCAATTATCAATTATTAATTATTAAAGCTTGACTTTTAAGGTCAATGAAGGAATATACCTGTTAAATACTAAACTTCTTTGTAACTGAGGAACCAATTCATTGTTAAGAGACATGGACAAGGCTCTCTGTTTATTTTTATGAGAAGACTTAAACAATTTAACACCTCCCAGGATAGCCGCCACACCTGCAACGATCAGCACGGCTGAAAAGACCTTGCCACTATTACTATTATTAGCCGGGTAAGGGTTAACAACATCAACCACATCTTGTGTAAATTCATTTGCTAACCAGGCGATCCCACCAATGGCCATCGCTCCCCCAACTGATACCAGCACAATGGCTCCTGTTTTTTGTCCCTTACTTTTTTTGAGGTAGTCTTCTTTTGTAAGGGATGGTTTAGCTGTCTCCGAAGGAGTTTCCTGGGCAAAGGAATAATTTATTATTCCCAGGCATACAAATACAATGATTGCTTTTTTCATAAATTGCTTTTTAAGGTTAATGATGGAACAGAATTATTTCTGGACAAAGGAACAAAACAGGGTAACCAGGCATACGATAAAGGGATTGCCTTTTTCATAAACTTATTTTTAAACTTAATGAAGGAACAGTTTTGTTAAATACCATGCCTCTTTGCAATGAAGAGGCAGGCTCATTTTTGAAAGAAAGAGACATTGCTTTCTTCTTAAATATAGTACCAGGAATAGAACAGCCAAGACTGCCCAGCATAAGTCCACAACCCCCAACGAACAGGACGCCAGAAACGTCTCCACTACCACCATTACCATTTGATTCATTAAGCCCCATCGCGAGACCGGTAATGGCCATTACTCCCCCCACCGATACCATCACGATGGCTGCTGTCCACAGCTTTTTGCTTTTTTGCAAATATTCTTCTTTTGTGTGTGCTGGTTTGGATTTCCTGGCTGGAATTTGTTGGGCAAGAGAACAATACATTGTGCCCAGAGTTATGAACAGAAGGACCGCTTTTTTCATAAACTGATTTTTAAGGTTAAGAAAACTATAGTATTTGCCAATTTGTTACACATGTTTTTTTCTGAAATGATCCTTGTTATTTGAATTGATTAATAAACCGAGAATTCCCTCAGCTTCATTTTTTTTTCTTCAAACAGTTGTTGGCTCTTATTGATCGGTATGTCTATTTTAATAATCTTTGCCGAAAAAGCGCCTCCTATTAATCCTGCACCTGCCCCCACGATGCCACTATATAATAAAACTTTGTCTGAAACGTGCATGCCGGTGCCATGAAGCTTTGCCGGTATCAGCATTCCAAGAAAAGCCCCGATAGCAAGCCCCCTAAAAATACTCCTGATAAACGCATTCCTTCTTCTGAAACTGATCTGTTGAATATCTTTTATTTCCAGCCTTTTTGGTAAGTCCAGGTAATTTCTCTTCTTGACGAACCTGATACTGGAATCACTTACATAATACAGCCTCCCTTTATAGATCTGGTGGTCTGTTTTCACCTTCATGAATAATATTTCCTGGTTAGTAGTCTTCGTTTTTTGTGCTTGTACCACCGATTCCCCAAACAGGAGAATACTGATTAAAAAACAGTATAATTTCTTCATCTATTCCTTATTTAAACCTGCAAAAGGGCTTTCTTAAATGGTGGTATTTTCAGGTACCGAGTAATGCATAGGGTATAAATAGAGCATTTTGCCGGAATGTTAATTGAAATGATTCCGGCAATAACAAGGAGAAAATTAATAAAAAGATTTGATTTATTTTTGTTCATTTTGGCAGATGTTCCTGTTGCCTTATTTTTCAGGGTAATATCATAACTGCAAAAATGGTAGTATTGAGAAAAGCAGGTTCATGCATTTCAGTATAAGCGTGAACGAATTAAGGCCTGGTGTAAACGCACCACATGCGGGACCATAAGAAACAAATGTTCTTAAAACAGAACAGAGCTGGATGTACAATAAATTTTGCAGCCCTGAAAAAAGCAACTATTTTTATGCTGATTGCCGCCATTCATATTTTTAATTTCAAATACTAGTAATTATGGCAATCCGTGTAGCAATCAATCACAAAACTACCTACTCCTACGACCGTTTGGTTAGTTTGTCTCCACATATATTCAGGTTGCGCCCCGCTGCTCATTCCCGTACATTGATCGAAGCCTATTCTTTCAAAATAACGCCCGAAGAGCACTTCATAAACTGGCAGCAGGATCCTTTCGGCAACTACCAGGCGAGGGTAGTTTTTCCCGAAAAAACAAATGAGTTATGTGTGGAAGTAGAAGTTATCGCCAACCTGGTTGTGATCAATCCATTCGATTTCTTTGTGGAAGATTACGCGGAGAATTATCCTTTCAGATACGGGGAGCAATTACGTAAAGAATTGATACCCTATTTTGAATTTAAAGAGTTTGGCCCGCTATTGAGGAAATGGATTGGCGGGATTGATAAGAGCAAAAAAACCATCAACGATTTTTTAGTATACATCAACCAAAAACTGAACCGGGATATTAATTATTCCATCCGAATGGAAGTGGGGGTACAAACCTGTGAAGAAACCCTTGGAAAAGCGCTGGGCTCCTGCAGGGATTCGGCCTGGCTGCTGGTGCAGATCCTTCGTCACCTGGGATTGGCCGCCCGCTTTGTTTCGGGATACCTGGTACAATTAACAGCCGATATAAAATCACTGGATGGCCCTTCAGGCCCGGAAAATGATTTTACTGATCTGCATGCCTGGACAGAAGTATATATTCCCGGCGCCGGGTGGATTGGCCTTGACCCAACTTCAGGATTATTCGCCGGGGAAGGACATATTCCATTAGCCTGTACGCCTGACTATGCAAGCGCCGCCCCGGTAGAGGGTGCTACCGATATCTGCGAAACGACATTTACCTTTTACAATAAAGTAACCCGTATACACGAAGATCCCAGGGTTACAAAACCTTATACTAAAGAACAATGGACCGCCATCAACGCTACGGGTGTAAAGGTGGATGAGGACCTGGAAGAAGGCGATGTGAGAATGACGATGGGTGGAGAACCTACCTTCGTTTCTATAGATGATATGGAAGCGGATGAGTGGAATACCACTGCGGATGGGAAACAGAAAAGGATCTTGTCACATGAACTTATTTTCAGGCTTCGTGAAAAATTCGGCCCCAATGGTATGATACATTACGGGCAGGGAAAATGGTATCCCGGTGAACCTTTGCCAAGATGGCAATATGGTTTGTTCTGGAGAAAAGATCATTACCCGATCTGGAAAAATATAAACCTGATCGCTCATGAGAAAAATGAAAAAACTTATACCCACGAAGAAGCCGCTATTTTTACAAATGAGTTGGCGAAGCAATTGGCCATCTCCCCGGAAAATGTAAGCGTGGCTTTTGAAGATATATTTTATTTTTTATGGGCCGAAGGTAAGACACCGGTAAATATTGATCTTTCCAAAGTAAATATGAAAGACGACCTGGAAAGAAAGACCCTGGCCCAGCTATTGGATAAAGGGCTTGATACTCCGGCTGGCTTTGCATTGCCATTAAAATGGAACTATGAAAACAGTAATTGGAAAAGCTGCAAATGGATATTGAACAGGGATCATTTATTCCTTATTCCGGGCAATTCACCAATGGGTTTGCGGCTGCCCCTGGATTCTCTTCCTGAGTCAGCCAAAGATGATGAACCCGAAAAAGTAGAAAGAAGCTTATTTGAAGACCTGCCTGAATTGGATCACTTTGATGAAACCATTATCTCCCGGTATGATACAATCACCATTCACCCGCCGAAACCTCAAAAAATAAAATACCAGGATATTCCCGAAGAAAAAAGAGATCCATTAAAACCTGTCAGGAAAGTTGAAGAAAGGGAACAGGAAGTAAAACCTTTGTTTGAGGTAGAAACCATCAAAACTGCAATTTGTATTGAGCCACGGGAAGGGTTCATCTATATTTTTATTCCGCCAATGGACTACCTGGAACATTATTTAGACATGATAGCATCTATTGAAGCGACTGCTGAAAGATTACAGATCCCGGTGCGCATTGAAGGCTATGAACCACCAAGAGATTACAGGATGGAACGGCTGGTAGTTTCACCCGATCCCGGTGTCATTGAAGTGAACATACACCCTTCAAAAAACTGGAAAGAACTGGTCGCCATCATTGATACTTTATACGACCAGGCATTTTTATCCCGCCTGGGCACGGAAAAATTCATGTTGGATGGAAGGCATACAGGAACAGGTGGTGGTAATCATATTACCATTGGCGGCGCTTCACCATCAGATAGTCCTATGTTACGGAGGCCTGATCTTCTGCGTAGTTTAATTACTTACTGGCAACATCATCCCGGCCTGTCATATTTATTTTCCAGCGCATTTATCGGCCCTACCAGCCAGGCTCCGCGAATTGATGAGGGCCGTGATGAAAAATTATATGAAATGGAGATTGCCTTCACCCAGGTGCCTGAAGATGGGTTTATTCCTTTCTGGATAGTAGACCGGATTTTCCGGCATTTATTGACCGATATTACCGGTAATACACACCGCTCGGAATTTTGTATAGATAAATTATATTCACCCGACTCCTCTTCCGGCAGGTTGGGCATCCTCGAATTCAGGGCATTTGATATGCCTCCTCATAAGGAAATGAGCCTCGTGCAAATGTTACTGATCCGGGCGCTGATTGCCTGGTTCTGGAAAAAACCATACAAGCATGACCTCGTAAGATGGGGCACCGAACTGCACGATAAATTTATGCTTTCGCATTATGTCCATGAAGACCTGAAAGAAGTAGTCAATGATCTGAACAATGCCGGCTATCCCTTTGCCATCAGTTGGTTTGAACCCTTCTTCGAATTTCGGTTTCCCCACTATGGTACTGTTCACCTGCAAAATATTGAAATGGAAATACGCATGGGTATTGAACCATGGCACGTGCTGGGTGAAGAAATGAGCAGTGGAGGCACGGCAAGATTTGTAGATTCGTCTTTGGAAAAGGTCCAGGTAAAATTAAAAGGACTAAATGGAAACCGTTATATCTTGTTATGCAACGGAAGCCGGGTGCCTTTAAGACCAACCACTGTAAAAGGTGAATTTGTTTGCGGGGTGCGTTACCGGGCCTGGCAGCCGCCTTCTGCATTACATCCTACCATCGGGATTGATGCACCCCTCACTTTTGATATCGTAGATACCTGGAACAGTCGCTCCATTGGTGGCTGCACCTACCATGTAGCGCACCCCGGAGGCCGGAGTTATGACAGCTTTCCCATTAATAGTTATGAAGCGGAAAGCAGGAGGTCCAATCGTTTTGGCAATACCAGTCATACCCAGGAAGTATTAAGGCCTTCGCCCGGTTTTACCATCGTTCAGCATTATATAACTCAGAATCGTGAACCCTTTTTTTGTGATCCTCCACCCGTGGTTACCAATAAGGAATATCCTTATACACTGGATCTCCGGCAGTTTTGGAAAAAATAAGACAGACCTGACAGGTTTTAAAAACCTGTCAGATCTAATTAGAATTACAACTTTACCCTTTAATATTTTGGCCCACCCCGCATACCTCATGGATAAACCTCAACTTCTCAATTACCGGCGCGGAAATAATAAATGGGTAAAAATCAGCATGCCCCATACTCCTGTTCAAACTATTGACCGCAAAAGTGAGGGGAAGCCACATATTGATTATATTGTCAAAATTGACGATGGTGTAAGGGTCATTTTTTACTTCAGTCTGCATATCCGGGCGATTGATGCCAATACCAAACGACCAGGCTGTTTCCAGGGTATCCATCATGTGCATGTAATGTGCCCAGCTTTCTGCCCAATCTTCCCAGGGATGGGAAGTTGCATAAGGACTGATAAAAAAACCATTCCAGTTTGTCCGGGTGTTGGTTTTATAATATAGTTCCAGCGCTTTTTCATAATCTTTCCCTTCATCTCCAAAAATCTTGCGGAATTTTTCAATGTGAATACTGTTACTGATAAGAACGTCCCAATAGTAATGGCCGATTTCGTGGCGGAAATGCCCCAATAATGTCCGGTATTTTTCACCCAGATCCCGTTTATTTCGGATGAGCTGCCCTTCATCTGCTTCCTCAATATTTAATGTGATAACTCCATTGTCATGACCGGTCATTACTCTTTCGGTAGGAGACGTATCAGCCTTAAAATCAAAAGCGATCCCTCCGGTATCATCAACGCTCTGTTTTGCCGATACAGGAAGCCTTAGGCGCAATATTGAATAAACCAAACGATGTTTCGCGATTTCAATGAGCTTCCACTTTTCCCCGTTTTTATCATTGGAAAGTATAGGAATGGTCCTGTTTAGCGCACATGCTATGCAAAATGGAGATGATTGCGAAACAGGGATCAGCCAGTTGCAGGTACCATGTATTGCATTTGAACAGAAGCGGTAAACTTCATTTTTGCTGTTGACAGGCGAGTATCCCTCTGGATAATTATCCAATGCGATCAGGTTGAATTTGCCGGCATCAAAACCCAGGGCACGGCCGCAATTAAGGCAGGTAGAATTTTCGAAATAAAGCGGGTTTTTACAATTGGTACAGGTATATAACTTCATTGAGAAATATTTTTTGAACAAGGTTATTCAATAACTATTCCAATAATAATGTTGTGATTGATGAAAATAATGTCATAGCTAATTATTCATGGTCTATAGTAGAAGTTTTAATTAACCTCGCTTGCATTTATAAAAATTGACTGTCGGCCAAATCTTTGACCCTTTTTGTAATAATCGATGAACCACCAACCAATAAAATAACAATTATCAAACTCTGCGTAATAACTTTCAAACTCCGAGTTTAAAAAATTATCAATTATCAATTATCAATTAAAAAATTATCAATTAAAAAATTATCAATTAATCTACATTCTCTTAACATCTACCGACACATGCAGCTCATGACCGCCGCTACTCATGATCACGCCCCTGAGTGGTGTGATGTCTGCATAGTCCCTTCCCCAGCCGATGGTAATATGCTGGTCGGAAGGGATCAGGTTGTTGGTGGGGTCAAAATCCACCCAACCGCTATTGGGAATAAATACCGAAAACCAGGCATGAGAAGCATCTACTCCAACTAATTTTTCTTCCCCGGGAGCCGCGATGGTTTCAATATACCCACTTACATATCTCACAGGCAATCCCACAGATCTCAGGCAGGCAATAGCCAGGTGGGCAAAATCCTGGCACACTCCTTTCCGCTCTTTCATTACCAACGATAATGGAGTCGCAATAGTCGTAAAGCCTGACTGAAATTTAAAATCGTTAAATATCCGGGTCATCAGGTTTTTGCTGCCTTCAAACAATGATCTGCCCGGGGGGAATGACCTCGCTGCATAATCAGCGATCCTATCATCGGCTTCCGTCATGGGTGTGGTGGCGATGAACTGTTTTATATTTATTAATTCCGGCGTCAGCGTATGGGTTAACCTGCATGCTTCTTCCCAGGTAACTGGGTTGTATTGTGGTAACCGTTCTTTTGCGGGCGATAGCTTTTCAATTTCCGAATAAACATGTACACCCAGGTTTTTGTGTTCTTTTTCAATAGCAAAATAGACTAATTTGTTACCAAAAAAATCTTCATATTCGATCACTACATTCGGCTCCGGGTTAATGGTTACAACCGATCTGATACAAAATTGTTTATTGGTGCTACGGGGGATAAGCCGTATTATATTATGACAGAGGCTTACCGGTTCATGGTAAGTATAATCAGTTTTATGTATAACCTTATGATACATGTTATTTGGGTTCAAGGTTGAAAGATACTGGATTTTGAAAACTGGATGCCGGATCCGGTGTCCGGAATCCAGTATCTTTCAAACAATCAGCGATCAACCTTCAACCAACGCCGTCTGCCCCTGGTTGATCAGTTGAAAATAATTGCTTTTGAGACTGGTCATGTTTAAAATAAGTTTTAGAAATTGAATGCTGAATACCCGACAAATATTCGTACATATCTGATAAAAAATCATCCAGGTTTCTGTATTGGCCTCCTTCCGCGTCCAACATTACTAATTGTT
Organism: Ferruginibacter sp.; assembly: GCA_040006615.1. Lineage (GTDB taxonomy): Bacteria > Bacteroidota > Bacteroidia > Chitinophagales > Chitinophagaceae > Ferruginibacter. The sequence goes on along the minus strand of JBDTWP010000145.1, from coordinate 1,160 downwards.
CCCTGTCAGCAAGTTTCAATAAGGCATAAGCATCATTTACTAAAAGGTCATGAACTGATATCGCTTGGTCCGTCTTTGTTTTAGGCAGATTTTCCAGGTTCTTTTTCAACCGGTCTAATTGATACACCAGTGAACGTGGATTGGTGGGGTCAAATATCATAAGGTCCAGGACCAATGGCAATTGTAACAAAGACCTGTATTTATAACGGAAATTAACCAGGCCTTCATTACTTATCAGTACGGATTCCTGCAAATTATAATCTGCCTGGTCATCATATTTGTTTACCAGCGTAGCCCTCAGCATATTGGTTAGTAGAAGGCACTGCTCTATTTTCCGGCCCATATCCATCATGATCCATCCCTGTTCCCTTGAAATGCTTTCCCTGTTCATGCCAATGAATGCAACAACCGAAGTGATCAGGCTATCCAGCACATGCTGCATTTTTAGGTGACCTGGTTTTGAACCGTCTTTAACAGTCAGCCATTCTTCCTCCATCCCTCTCAATACCCGCCAGGTGTCGGTTGACCAATGATCCCTTGCTGAATGAACAGCCCGTATAAAAAGAGCAAAATCATATTTCAAACTCCCGGTCCTCTCTTCATTAAATAAAATATCAGTCAGTTCACACCAGGGGTGTTTTAATTTCTCCTCTGCCCCCGCATCCATAAAACCCGGGTAGGTAAAAGTATAGTGTGTAAGCGCTTTTAATAAAATCTGTTCTGTCTGGATATCATTTTCCATCATCAGCCTGTTCCCTCCGGCAATAAACTGTATAACCGTTCTGTGAAAACGGGCATTTCCCAGGAGGCGTTCTGTATATCGACCAACCCAAAACAGGTTTTCCGCGGTATGACTGGGAAGTATTCCACTGGAAGAAACAAATATCTTTTCCGGGTATTTTCTCAGTAGGTGCAAATTATTGCTAGGCTCCGGCGAGATGATCCAGGTGTCTTTACTGTTGCCGCCCGACTGGTTGGAAACAATAAAGTTCAGTGCGTCTGAAGATGTTCTGCTCAATCCTCCCGCCATGGCTGTGTAGCTTTCGCCATTGCTTACCAGGAAACTCCGGAATATCGTTTTACGGGGTTCAATTTTCCCATTAACCAGTGAAGGGGTAGAACTTAGGCCGATCTTTTCCTGTGCCACATATAAAAAAGGA